>JAOMWM010000001.1 GCA_028357285.1 Schleiferiaceae bacterium
CACCAAAAAGAGACAGCAGACCAGTCGCGTTCGATCACTAATTGTACAGGATCGACAGATTCGACGTAAGGTATGGTTGCCCCGTGTTTCGTCAAAGTCACGGGAATTCCAGCACTTCGAAGAAGGGCAGCGGTCATCACTAGATACGGTTGTGAAACTACACTGTCCCATTCCAATTGCAATCCATCACGCATGGTTGGTGCAATAAGCATTAAGGCAGTCACGAATTGTGAGCTTTTCACATGCCCCAAATGCAGTGAACCGCCACGAAGTTTCCTGCCTTGAATATGCAAGGGCGCCTGGTTAGGGTGGTTGGCATAGGTAATGACTCCTCCCAGTGCATTCAAGGCATCCACCAAAGGTGCAATGGTACGTTGGTTCAATTCCGGCGTTCCGTTTAAAGTGATCGACGATCCTTCACTGGCTGCCCAATACGCGGTTGCAAAACGCAAAGTTGTTCCACCAGCACCTACATGTACTTCGCCATGGGCATACGCATCCAACGTTTGTCTTAGAAACACCGAATCTTTAGCCGTACTTATTCCGGTAAGCGTAATTTCTGGATATAACGCAGCTAATAATAAACCGCGATTTGCCATACTCTTACTGAGTGGTAATTCAAATTCAGCTTGAATGGGCCGGGTGATTTTCGGGAGCTTCATTTCCATGCTAGGATGCACTATTCAATGCCAATACGGCCGCAGTCCATCGCTCTAAGGTGATTTCAACGTCCCAGACTGGACGGCCTAAATGTTCTAGGAGCACATAACGTACTTCACCGTGGGTGTTTTTCTTATCCTGAAGTTGACGCTCCCACAGTGGCTGCAAGGCTTCCTCCGCTACCCCTTGCCAAGGATACCTTTGGGCCAGTGCACTTTGCTCGTCCTGTAAACCGCTGAGCATTAAAGCAACATGCAAACCCTGAATCACCGCTGCACCGTGTGTGCATGGATTACCACTAACTGCAGCATAACTTTCCCAAGCATGACCCGTGGTATGGCCTAAGTTTAGGATTTTTCTTTTACCGTTTTCCTTAAAATCTTCCCGAACGATATCCGCTTTAAAAGCTACACTTTGCTCAATATGATGAAGAGCAATTGCCGCCGGTTCGATTCCTAATAATTCCGCCCATCGAGTGCCGGAAAGAAGGGCGTGTTTCAGCATTTCTGCATGACCACTCTCCCACTCCTCTTGAGGTAAAGTGGCTAAAAAATCTGGATCAATGAGAACGAAGTTGGGTTGTGTAAAAGTGCCTAACTGGTTCTTTAAACCCTCAAAGTTGATGCCGTTCTTTCCTCCTACAGATGCATCCACCATCGCCAAAAGTGAGGTAGGAACATTCACGAAGGGAATGCCGCGCTTGTAGGAGGAGGCAATAAAAGCACCTAAATCACAAACTACGCCACCGCCCACATTGATGATGAGACTGTTCCGATCTGCGCCGTATTCCAAAAGTACCGACCACAGGTTTGCAGCGATTTCGAGTGATTTGCTTTCTTCGCCAGGCGATACCTCTAAGACTTCAAACCCCCCATCTAATTGGGCCAATTTTGGAACAAAAACCGAAAGGCAGTTCGCAGTGTTACTATCTACTAGAAGAAACGTCTTTGAAGGCGCCAATTCCTGAAGTAAGGCATCCAAACCGTCGTAACCGTCGGGACCAAAATAAGGATATGAATGAGAAGTTTTCACACTTCAAAAGTACGGTTTCTGAGCACTATATTTGAATCCCAATTCACAGACTATGATCGATTTCGCCAATACAGAGGTCGCGTTTAAAATGAAGACCAAAAATGATTTGCGCCAAAGCAAATTATTGTTTGCTACGTTAAGCTCGCCTAAGATCGTTCAGACCCTTAAGGGCCTCACTTTAGCCTCACTTCGATTGAGGCTCCCCATCAAAGGGGTCGTAAAAGCAACGGTCTTTAGACAGTTCTGTGGAGGCGAAAGTGTGGATGAATGTCAGCCACAAATAGATCGATTGGCTGAAGGAAAAGTGCAAGCCATCTTAGATTACAGTGTAGAAGGAAAAGCGGAAGAAGCCGATTTTGACCGTACTCTGGAAACTACGTTAGAGACCATACGATTTGCGCAGAATAATCCTGGTGTACCCTTTGGGGTTTTTAAACCTACGGGGGTGGGTGCCATCGAGTGGTATGAAAAAGTAGCACTTGGAAAAGAATTGAGCGAAAGAGAATCGGAAGCTTGGGCTCGCGTTTTGGGAAGATGGGACCAGATTTTTAAATTGGCAGATACATTGGATGTACCTGTCATGATCGACGCGGAGGAGAGTTGGATTCAGCCCGCAGTGGATGAACTCGCTTTTGGCTTCATGGCACGTTACAACAAGGAAACACCAATCGTTTATAATACCGCGCAGCTCTACCGCCACGACCGTTTGGACCAATTAAAAATGGCCTGCTCTCGTGCTACCGCCGAAGGTTATATTTATGGCGTAAAAATAGTGCGCGGTGCCTACATGGAAAAAGAACGCAAAAGAGCCGCAGCTGGAGGCTATGAGGATCCAATCCAACCGAACAAAGCAGCGACTGACCGCGACTACAATGCAGCATTAGAATTGATACTTTCTCATATCAGTCATATGGCCGTGGTAGTGGGCACGCACAATGAAGATAGCATTGCACTTGCCGCAACACTGATGAAAAAACACGGCATCTCATTTGACTCTCGAAAGGTCTATGTCGCTCAACTCTTTGGGATGAGTGATCACATTTCATTTAATGCAGCAAATTCAGGATTGAACGTAGCGAAGTACTTACCCTTTGGTCCTGTAAAAGATGTGCTGCCATATTTGTTTAGACGTGCCGAAGAGAATACCTCGGTTGAAGGACAAACAGGGCGTGAATTAGGATTAATTACGAAGGAACTGGACCGTAGAAAAAACGCTTAGTCCTTCACACGCACAAGCTCCGTAATGTGAACCGTGTCCGGGCAGTTTTCCAAAACCATCTTATAGGGATCCGCTTCCCATGAAAAGTACAGGGTGTAGCTCCCGCAAGGCTCTTTGCGTGGCTCACTTTCCCCAAATTTTACACGACCTTCCACCACCGCATGAAAATACGCGCTGTCTTTTGCGAGGTTCAAATCTGGCCAATTCATTTGTGTTGAATCTACTGCTTTTGTTCTGAAAGTTTTGCGAACGCGGGCATTGGGACCGTAGGCATAATCAAAATCGCGCTCACCAAAGAATGCTAAAACGATGAGCGTACCCAATCCTATACCTAAAATGTAAAAAAGTAATCGCTTAAGAAATGCCATGTTATGCAGGGGGATTTAGGTCAATTAGAGGTTGCCAAATAACAGGGCATCGTTTGAGAAAGGCAAGTCAAAATGCTCTCCCAGATGACGTTTTGTCAACAGGCCTTTGTATAAATACAACCCGGCACGCATGTTGAGATCGTAATGCAGACAATCCTCAACACCCCCCAATTCTGATAGCGTCGATAACATAGGTGCTACAAAATTACTCAAGGCTATGGTGGCTGTGTGTCCTACTGCACTGGCCATATTAGGAATGCAGTAATGAATCACCCCGTGCTTTTCGTACGTAGGATTTTCGTGAGAGGTAAGTTCCGAAGATTCGAAACAACCACCACTATCAATGCTGATGTCAATAATCACACTGTTCGGCTCCATCGCTGCAATCGCATCTTCTGAAACCACTACTGGTGTGCGTCCATTCACTGGATGCAAGGCTCCAATGACAAGGTCCGCTTTTTTCAATCTTTTTGCCACCACCAATTCCTGAATCACCTCTGTAATCAAAGCAGGATTTAGTTCTTGTGCTGCACGAAGACGGTTGATATTACTGTCCATTAAAACTACCTGGGAACCCATGCCGTGGGCCGCGCGCACGGCCGATAGGCCGGCGACGCCGGCGCCCAACACCACCACTCTGGCAGGTGCAACACCGGGTATAGGACCCATTAATTTTCCTTTTCGGGAGCCATGGGCGCCGTCCGCGAGTAGGCTAGCGCCTACGCGCGCGGCCATTTGACCCGCGATTTCGCTCATGGCCATTCGAAGTGCACTTTGATCTTCCGAATTACGCACTTCTTCTAGTGCCAAAGCCGTAATTTTTTTATCTGCTAGTGACTTAAAATAATCTCTATTACGCGTGCGTATTTGCAGCGCACTGATCAAGGTTTGACCGCCTCGCATCATTGAAATTTCAGCTACCGTGGGTGGTGCAACTTTCGCGACAATGGCACAATGGAAGACCTCTTCAGGCCCTAAAGCTACTGTGGCACCTGCGTTTGCATAAAGTACATCCGGAAAACCAGCGAGGGTTCCCGCACCCGTCTCAACCACTATTTCATGACCCTGGGCAACTAATATCTGCACACTCTCAGGGGTAAGTAACAACCGGTGCTCATTCATGGCGTGCTCCTTAGGCAAGCCTATTTGCAATTGTGCGCTTTTGGCATCTACCGCCAAACGTTCCTCCTGGGTTTCCCAAGCCGTCTCTGACCAACTAATGTACTCACTCATGGTTCCATTGTATTTCGTTCACAGCAAGTCGGGGGTAAAACTCAACCGTTCTGTACGCTTCGCTTTCCGCACGGATGTAAACGACACCCAATTCGTACGGTAATAAAGATCGTACATTTCCTCCCCACTCAATCCACATGGGGCAACCTTCTTCTAAATATTCTTCTAAGCCCATATCATAGGCTTCGTCTTCATCTTCAATACGATAAGCATCTAAATGATAGCACTTTCCTTGCGTGCCATGGTATTCCTCAATCAATGCAAACGTAGGCGAGGATCCCGCCTGCTCGCTGCCCCAAGCTTGTAAAATAGCATTATACAAGGTGGTTTTACCACTGCCCATAGGGGCTTCTAAAAGGGTAACCGCACTTTCCCTGTGCGCCAAAATAAATTGGGCCAATTCCGGAAGGTCTTTCAATTCAACCTGCGAAAAGCGAAAGCCGTTATTTAGAGGTAAGGACTGCATAAGGAATAATCAGTTCCTCCAAAGATACCCCACCGTGCTGATACGTATTGCGGTAGTATTGCACAAAATGATTGTAGCGGTTGGGATACACATAAAAAAGATCACTCAAGGCAAAGATGCATTCATCTGCAATGTGCTGCTTCGGGAGTCCAATGGCATTGGGGTCTTTTACCACAAAGCTGTGTTTGGACTGGTAACTCATTCCATTACCTGTTTTGTAACGGAGGTTGGTCGTTAGATGCTTCGTACCCACAACCTTCGAAGGTCGGTGTACATTGACCGTTCCATGATCGGTAGTCAATACGACGGTAAATCCTTGCTGGCTAGCCCATTGAAGCATTTTCAAGAGCGGCGAACCCTCAAGCCAAGTTTTCACCAAACGTCGGTAGGCGCTATCGTCACTGGCCAATTCCCGCACGACCTCAGTATCGGTTTTCGCATGACTCAACGCATCCACAAAGTTGTACACCACAGTAAGTACATCTGCATTCTTGTGCTGATGAATGGTGTCGTATAATTTATTTGCGCCACGAAGATTCGTCACCTTCTGGTAGACCGATTTTTTATCTCCCAAACCCAATTTTTCCAGTTGTGCTTCTAGTAGTTCACCTTCAAATTGGTTTTTTGAACCGTCCTGGTGTTCCTCGACCCAATACTGCGGTAACGACGCTTTTATGCTCGCAGGCATCATACCTGCAAAAAGCGCATTTCGCGCATATTGCGTTGCAGACGGCAGAATACTATTGTACAATCCCTCCTCTTTATGATGAAAATAAGGCGATAGTAGCGGTTTGATGGCCAGCCACTGGTCGTAACGCAGGTTGTCCATAACCAAGAAAAACACCTTTTTACCATCGCGCAACTGTGGCGCAACTACTTTACCTACCAGTTCATGAGACAGCATGGGGCGCTCACTCTCTGAAAACCATTGCTCGTAATGGTTAGCGATAAATCTGGCAAAAAGCTCATTGGCCTCTTTCTTTTGAGCCGCCAAAACTCCTTTTAAGCCTTCTTCCGGACTTTCATCCAATTTAAGCTCCCACTGCAAGAGTTTTTTATAAAAATTCGCCCATTCCTCCCAAGTACGCAGCTGTTGCATGTCTAAGGTTAATCGGCCAAACTCTTGCTGGTAGCCTCGGGTGGCGGCTTGAGAGACTAACTGCCTCCCGTCTAATATTTTCTTCAAGCTCAGCAACACCTGATTCGGGTTCACAGGCTTGATCAGGTAGTCCGCAATCTTCGACCCAATGGCCATTTCCATGATCTGCTCTTCCTCGCTTTTCGTAATCATTACTACCGGCAATTCCGGAAGTAAATCCTTCATTTTTTCTAAGGTCTCTAAGCCTGATAAGCCCGGCATATTTTCATCGAGAAAGACAGCGTCAAAACCCGTTTCTTGAACCAAATCCAGCGCATCAGCACCGTTATTACAGGTCGCAACAGAATAGCCTTTACCCTCCAAAAACAACAAATGTCCTTTGAGCATTTCTATTTCATCATCAACCCATAAAATATTTGGCATAATTCAGCGTTTTAGTCTTGTTAAAAGTAATGCGATTCCTGCCCCAAATAGCCCCTAACCTGTGCTATTTTTACCACACCGGCAAAACCGAGCATTTTGAACAATAAGAACAAAATCATTAACGACCCGATCTACGGGTTTATTACCATAAAGGATCCGCTTATTTACAAGCTGATCAACCACCCCTACTTCCAACGTCTGCGTCGTATCTCACAGTTGGGGCTCACTTACCTGGTCTATCCTGGTGCCTATCACACTCGTTTTCATCACGCTATCGGGGCTATGCACCTCATGGGTCGAGCCATCTATACGTTGCGTCAAAAAGGACATGATATTACTGATGAAGAGGAACAGGGCGTCAAAATCGCCATTCTACTTCACGATGTGGGCCACGGTCCTTTTTCTCACGCGCTCGAACACACATTGATTCCCGGGGTGAGTCATGAAGCGTTAAGTTTGAAAATCATGGAGGAGCTGAACGTCGCACATCAAGGAGCGCTCACTTTAGCCATTGATATTTTCACCAATAACTACCCGAAGTCCTTCTTGCACCAACTCATTTCCTCCCAATTGGATATGGATAGGCTTGATTATTTACGACGTGATTCTTTTTACAGTGGCGTTACAGAAGGAAGTGTAAACAGTGAGCGATTGCTGACCATGCTAAACGTTAAAGACGACCAATTAGTCGTTGATGCAAAGGGCATCTACAGCGTCGAAAAATTCCTCGTCGCACGTCGTCTTATGTACTGGCAGGTCTACATGCACAAAACGGTTCTGAGCGCAGAATTCATGCTCGTCAACATTTTGAAACGGGCGAAGCACCTCGCGAGTCAAGGCATTACTTTACCAGGTACAATAGCGCTAAAGCATTTCCTGAATGCAGACTATTCCTGGAATGAGTTCGAGGAAAACCCAGCGGTTCTTGAAAAATTTGTTTTGCTCGATGATTACGATGTCATGAGCGCTATAAAAGATTGGACCAACCATTCGGATACCATCTTAAGCGAATTGAGTAAGCGGGTTACCGATCGGAATCTTCTTAAAATAAGATTACAAGCAGAACCTTTTGCCCCTGAAGTTTCAGCGCGCATCGGGCAGGCTATTAAATCGCAGTATGGATTCTCACACGGTGAAGAACAATACATGTACATCGAGGCAAAAGTCAAAAACCACGCTTACAACAATAAAAAAGGGCACATCAATCTGCTCTATAAAGACGGCCACATTAGCGACATCAGTCAAGCGGCAGACCAAATGACTATAAAAGCTTTGAGTGAACCGGTAGAACGGCACTTTATTTGCTTCCCACGTGAACTCAAAGATTTATTATGACGCACGATGCAATCACTTTAGGTAATCTCTGTGCGAAGCTTGAGCTTCAATGTCCACAAGAACACGCAAACATCAAAATTTCAGGCGTCGCAACGCTTGAAGAAGCTGTTGCAGGAGATTTATGCTTCCTGAGCAATATGAAATATGCCGCTCAAGCCGAAAAAACAGCAGCGAGCGCCATTTTTGTTAAGGCCGGAACTGCGATCCATAGCGAGGCTGTTTTGATCGAATGCGATGATCCTTATCTACGGTTCGCCTTACATCTACGTGGGTTAGAGGCGCAATTCAATCCGCGTTCAGGCCAAAGCTCTAGCGCTATCATTGCTCCTGAAGCGAAAATTGATCCTACGGCTATTATCAGTACTGCCGCGGTAATTGAGGCGGATGTAGAGATTGGTCCGCATACCTACATTGGTGTAGGTGCTAAAATTTTAAAAGGCAGTAAAATTGGCGGCCATGTAAACATTGAATCCGGTGTGGTCATAGGCTCGGAAGGTTTTGGATTCGCACCTGATGGGGAAGGTAAATACCACCGCATTCCGCAATTGGGCAATGTGGTCATAGAAGATCATGTGAGCATCGGTGCCAACACCACTGTTGACCGCGCTGCCCTCGGTTCCACGCGCATTGGCGAGGGTACTAAAATTGATAATCTCTGTATGATTGCACACAATGTTGTCATCGGTAAGCATAACGTCATTGCGGCCCAAAGTGGTGTCGCAGGTTCCACAGCTATAGGAAACCACTGTATGATCGGCGGTCAGGTTGGCATAATAGGCCATCTCACGCTTGGTGATAATGTCAAGATTTACGCCCAGAGTGGCGTTATGAATGATGTTCCATCGAATAAGACTATCTTTGGCTCGCCTGCGCTCGAGCACAGGCACTTCCTAAAATCCTTTGCTGCCTTTAAACGACAAGGCAAATAGACTATGATGCAGAAGACACTTTCTAAAGAAATTTCCTTTAAAGGCAATGCCCTTCACACCGGTGAAGTCGTTAACGTCAAATTGATCCCAAGCGCAGAAAATACGGGTATCATTTTTGTTCGAGAAGACCTCGAAAATGCTGAAATCCCAGCACTCGTAAAGTATGTTAACCGTACAGATCGTCAAACAATCTTAGAAAACGGCGAAGCAAGTGTAGGCACTGTAGAACACCTTATGGCCAGTTTATATGCTTTAGGCATAGATAACCTGCGCATAGAACTCAACGGTAGCGAGGTTCCTATTTTAGACGGTTCTGCAGGACCACTGGTTGATCTTATTCTTGAAGCAGGTATTGAAGAACAAAGTGTCGAAAAGAACTTCTATGTTCTTGAAGAGACGTTCACTTTTAAAGATGAGGATGGTTCGGAAATCATGGCGCTACCTAGCGAAGAATTTGAAGTAAGCGCATTGATTGATTACGGAAGTAGCGTTTTAGGGCCGCAACATGCACATCTTGATAAGATGGTGAATTTCCGCGACGAAATAGCAAGTGCACGAACGTTTTCCTTTCTTCGCGAGCTCGAACCGTTACTCGATGCTGGATTAATTAAAGGTGGCGACTTAAACAATGCCATCGTTTATGTGGATCAAGACATTGCCCCATCTACACTTGATAAATTAAAAACAGCCTTTGGTCGCGATGATGTTGAGGTTACCCAGCGCGGTACATTAAACAATATCAATCTGCGGTTTTCTAACGAAGCCGCCCGACACAAACTCTTAGACGTGGTAGGCGATTTGGCGCTTTTAGGACGCCCGCTAAAGGCACGTATTATAGCTACAAAGCCCGGTCACGGTGTAAATGCTGAATTCACAAAGGCATTAGCTGCTAAAATCCGTAAAGAAGAAAGCCGGCCTAGACCCCCGAAATACGACCCCAATGCCGTACCGGTAAAGAATGTTGAGGAAATTATGGGACTTATCCCGCACCGATCTCCATTTTTGCTGGTCGATAAAATAATTGAACTCACAGAAGACCGCGTTGTAGGCGTGAAAGCTGTAACCATGAACGAGCCGTTCTTTGTAGGCCACTTCCCAGGTTCCCCAGTAATGCCAGGCGTACTTCAAATAGAGGCTATGGCACAATGTGGTGGTATTTTAGCGTTGAGTTCCGTCCCAGACCCTGAAAATTATTTAACGTTCTTCATGAAATTGGACAACGTGAAATTTAAAGCGAAAGTGGTTCCAGGAGATACCCTCATCTTCGACCTTTCACTGATCACTCCGATACGTCGTGGTATCGTTCACATGCGTGGACGTGCTTTTGTAGGGAATACGCTTGTAAGTGAAGCTGAATTAATGGCTCAGATTACGAAATAGATGATCAGTCCTCTTGCCTCCATTCATCCCGATGCGCGCATTGGTGACCAAGTTGAAATTGGTCCCTTTACTACTATTGGAGCAGACGTTGAAATAGGTAACGGTACCTGGATTGGTCCAAATGTAACCATCATGGACGGTGCTCGAATAGGGACCGATTGTCGAATTTTTTCTGGCGCCGTACTCTCAGCCATCCCTCAAGATCTAAAGTTCCAGGGCGAAAGCACTACTGTTGAAATAGGAGACCGTTCCACCATTCGCGAATGTGTTACCATTAACCGAGGTACCAAAGCGTACGGTAAAACTGTTGTAGGTAAAGACTGTTTAGTCATGGCATATGTCCATATCGCACACGACTGTATTTTAGGCGACCATGTTATCCTAGTGAATAGTGTAGCCCTTGCCGGCCACGTGGAGATTGGAGATTATGCAATAATTTCGGGTCTTTCTGCTGTACACCAATTTGTGAAAATAGGTGCACATGTCATGATTGGTGGTGGCGCAATGGTCCGTAAGGATGTTCCTCCATTTATAACTGCTGCAGGTGAGCCACTTTCCTATGCAGGAGTAAATAGTGTAGGCTTAAAAAGACGCAATTTCTCTCAAGAAGAAATTAATGAAATCCAAACCCTTTACCGCACATTGTATCAAAGCGGAATGAACGTATCGCAAGCCGTGAATCGGATTAAAGAAACTTACTCAAAGGGACCTGAAGCCGAAGCGATCCTCAGCTTTATTGAGCGGAGCGATCGGGGACTGATCAGAAAGTAATTCCAGCGCCATGATCGTATTAGAAGGATTACAGAAGAAGTTTGGGAAGCAGCACATTTTACAAGATGTCTCACATACATTTCAAACTGGATCAAAAACTGTTATTCTTGGTTCAAATGGTTCCGGTAAGTCAACACTTATTAAAATACTCAGCGGCGCACTCGAGGCTACAGAAGGAGCACCTACCTATTCATTTGAGGGCAATAATATTGCAGCGAAATCTGCCGGCCTACACGTTGGAATAGCGGCACCTTATGTTGCTTTAAACCCTATGTTTAGCCTAAAAGAATCGCTCGAATTTCACACCAAGTTTTGTCCATTCCCCGAAGGCTTCAAGCAAGCCCAATGGATAGAAAAAGCTGGACTCGCGCAGCATAATCACAAAAGGCTCAGTACGTTCAGCTCCGGCATGTTACAGCGAGTACGCCTACTAATGGCTATCGCTAACGAAAGACCGCTTTTGTTGCTCGATGAACCCTTAAGCAATTTAGATACAGAAGGGGTCCAATTTTACAGTGAATTGATCCGCTCATTCGCGCTTTCAAAAACCATCATCGTTGGTAGTAATTACCAAAAAGACGAATACTCCTATTGCACCGATGAGCTCTTATTAGAAAAACATTACTAAACCTTGGCGCGACCAATTTGCGCTATATTTACCCAAAACATATTTAATCATGGCAAGTACTTCGGATATTAAAAACGGTATGTGTATCGACTTCAACGGTCAGCCTTACCAAATCATAGAATTTCTTCACGTAAAACCCGGTAAGGGTGCGGCATTCGTTCGTACTAAAATCAAAAACCTTGAAACGGGAAGAGTTTTAGATAATACCTTCCCAGCCGGTGCCAAAATTGAGACCATTGATGTAGAGAACCGTCAATACCAATTCCTTTACAATGATGGCTCCGAGTATCACTTTATGAATACAGAAAACTACGAGCAGCTAACCTTTGCTAAAGACCTCATCAATGCACCCGATTTTTTAGTGGACGGTATGATGTGTTATGTACTTTTCCATGCAAGTGAAGATAGAGCTATGGCTGTGGAGCTCCCACGTACAGTAAATTTGAAAGTCACTTACTCTGAACCAACTGTTAAAGGCAACACCTCTTCTAACGCTATGAAAACCGTAACTGTTGAAGGTGGAGCACAAGTTGCAGTTCCCTTATTCATTAAAACGGACGAAGAGATCGTTATCAATACAGAGGATGGAACCTATAAAGAGCGAGCGAAATAGTTAGCCTCTGAAGACTCTGCGAAGAACTTCCAAAGTTTTTCATATTCGTATAAACGAAAAGCCACCGTCCGCGGTGGTTTTTTTATTTCGTAATGGTTCCTATTACAGTGTACACCACAATAAATAAGAAGAAAAGCCACATGGCGATGGCTACCTTTCCCCAAGGGATAGATTTTCCCTGTTCTAATACATCAACTATTCGATCCTCGAGTTCACCTAGACCGAGCGCTTCTTGTTGCTGCTTAGGAGTGTAATCGTATTCTAATACTTCTGGTGAAAGGAAATAACACTGTCCCGTTTCATCATACTCCAACCAATCCTTTTTCAAAACCACACTGTGCTCCTTTTCAAATGATTCCAACTCCAGACGAGTTATAGCGCTGTCACCAAAGGCACGTTGTAATCTTATAAGAACACTGTTATTCATGAAGCAAATATAATCGTATTGAGACGATAGTGCTATCCGTTTGGCTCATTGAAAAAGTAGGTATAGCTCGACATTTAGCAAAAAAAAACCCGCGCCTTAGGCGCGGGTTCTTAAAATTACTTTTTCAAGTATGGCTTACATATCCCAGAATACCTTTGCGAAGGTGTCATCGTTGCCAAATTTCGCTTTCGCTGCATTGACATTTGTAAGGTTTAATGAAATCTCATCTAAAGGATAAGAGTAACGATTAGGTGTTACAGTCTGAGCTAGGTCAGCAACATTCATGGTCAAGTCGTATTGACGTACCGTGTTGTATGCTTCACTTGCGTTGCTGTACATAGCAATCCATTTCTCTGTACCTATTTGAGCAGCTGCAGTTGATGCATCAAATGCAACACCCGCTTGAGCAAGATAGCCTGAGGCATCTACACCAGCACCTAACCACTCTTCCATAGAAGCAGTAATACCAGCATTGTAATGCGTTGCAGCATCACCTGCGCCAGCCCATCCGGCAACTGCGGCGTGAGCCATTAAGAACTCAACCTCAACATAGTTGATCGCAGCGTGAGACCACGTTGGGTCCTCTAAAGCTGAACCTGGCTGAGAGAATTGGTAGTAATCTGACTGAAGACCGTGAGGTGCAGCAGTTACATTACCAACACTATCAAGGTTCTTAAAGAACGCAGCGCGACGTGGATCGTTATTAGCATTCATTACATCACCTAATGTATTAGAGGCAATGTAATCCGTACGTCCACTTTGCACTAACGTTTCCCACATTGGGTGCGTGTGAGGTGGAGCTGACGAATAGAACAAGCGCATGTCATCCGCAGATGAAGCGAATACACCACCAGCTATTGCCTTCTCACCATACATTTGAGCATTGGTTGGATCAGCATCGATCATACGAATTGCTAAACGAAGCATAAGAGAATGAGCAGCCATTTTCCAAGATGCAGCATCTCCACCGTAAATGATGTCGGAACTACCGAAAGCAGAAGTACCGCTTAAGTTCATTGCTGCAGCATCTAAACGAGCTAAAAGATCACTGTAAATTGCAGCGTCATCATCGTATACTGGCGTGTTTGTTTCTGATAACGCTTCAGTGTAAGGCACATCTCCAAAAAGATCTACCAAAAATGAAAACGCCATAACTTCCATCACCTCTATTGCTCCCTCAGCAGCGGCAATTGCCTCCGTTGATGCAACAACATCTGCTAACGCAGTACGAGCTTCTTCACAATCGCGAACAACCGTACCGTACATACGCCAAAAAGTAGCGCCGTTAACGTCACGATTATCAAGATCGAAATTTGATTCATCTACATAAGTAGTCTGCGTCCAGTGCTGTGACCAAAGACGCAAGTTGTTTTGATTCACGTCCTGTACTGCAGCGTAGTCATAGAATCCCATAGTGGCATTTGCGAATAACGCACCTGCCGGAACTGACTCTGGAGCTTTCACATTACCGTTAAGGCTAGAAAGATCGTTGCTACAAGAAGTGATTGCTAGTGCAGCTGCTGCTGCGAATAATATCTTTTTCATATCTAGAACTTCTTAGAATTTAACTCTCAAATTCACACCAACTTCACGTAGCGTTGGATAAGCACCTGACTGATACCCCTGAAGATTACCTGCTGCAAGACCCGCTTCAGGATCTGACCATGGCGTGTTCTTATAAAGTATCGCTAGGTTTCTACCAACGAAGCTTACATCAACGCCTGCAACTGGAAGACCAGCTAGAACGCTCGTAGGCAAGGTATACGTCAAAGCAACTTCTCTCAATTTAACAAAAGAAGCATCGTGGATGTGCATTTCTTTTGGTCCACCTAAGGCCCATCCCAATGCATTACCGTAATCGTTCATCCACAATGGTGTTGAGTTTTCAGTACCCACTGGGTTACCGTCAGCATCAACTGTAACACCATCCCATTGCTGAGGTGTTTCAATACCTAAGTAAGCAACTTCCTCAAAAGTTAGACCACCGCCGTCTTCAACGTTCGTACGGATTGGGTTACCAGCTGCATTTGTACCTGCAGAGAAATCATATACACCAGTTCCGTAACCGTAGTAAGTATCCAAAGAGAAGAAGTTTCCTCCCCATTGTGCATCTACAAGAGCACTCAGTCTTACGTTCTTGTAAGAGATTGCATTGCTGATACCACCTCTCCAGTCAGCTTGTACGTTACCGATGACACCAACATCACCAGTGTAGTAACGAGCACCACCACGAGAGCTTGACCAATCGTAAACAAGCGGTGCACCATCGCCACCAGCACGAACGTACTGAGTACCTTCTAGCGTACCGTAAGACTCACCTACACGTGCAGTCATGTTAACACCACCTTGTACAGAACCTAATAACAATGACTCTGAATCACCAAATAACGAAACAACTGTATTATCGTTAGTTGACCAGTTGATGTTTACATCCCACTGGAAGTCTTTGGTTTTAACAGGAGTAATGTAACTGCTTACTTCAAATCCTTGATTATCCACCTGTCCGGCATTAACATACTTGTAGTATGTACCTGTAGCGGTAGAAACTTGAGCAGGTAGAATTTGATTCGTAGTTGATCTGTTGTAAGCACTTACATCAAAACCAACGCGGTTATCAAACATTTTTACTTCCAAACCTAATTCCGTAGAAGCAGTGTTCTCTGGAAGTAAAGTAGAATTGTTCTGAGTCGAAGGTGCAGATGCTAACGTTGTACCGTTAAAAGGCGTTCCAATACCATAAGCGTCAACCAAAGCATTCGCTGGAGCATCAGAACCTACATTTGCCCAGTTCGCGCGAAGCTTACCGAAAGATAAAATGTCAGAGTCAACAAATTCTGACCAGATTAAGCTTAAAGAAGCTGCTGGATAGAAGTAGGTGTTGTTTTCAACTGGAAGAGTTGAAGAAACATCTTGACGCGCAGATAGATCTAAGTACAAGAAGTTTTGGTATCCAACAGATGCTTGACCGTATATACCGTCAACACCGATGGTGTTCGAACCTTCTGAAGGAGCTGCAGGAGCAGCTACAGAATTGCTCAAAGCATATACGCCAGGAACAACTAGACCACCATTTGTTGAAGCATAAATGCTTTGGAAAGAAGAACGACGTTGGTTGTAACCCAATAAACCTGAGAAACTTATTTCGTCATCCGTACCGAAGTTTTTGTTCATGTTTAAATACAAGTCATTGTTTTGCTCAGTGAACGCGCGATTGTTACGCGTGTACATTGAAACATCAACAGATTGTGTACCGATACGCTCTTCACGTAGTTCAGTATAACTATCTGCAGACATACGACCCGTTAACTTCATCCAGTCATTGATCTGGTATTCAGCCATGATGTTTCCAATAATACGATTACGTGAATCGGTTGAAAAATTCTGTAGCGCTGAATAGTAGAAATTATCAAAGTAATGCGGCTTCGTTGGATTCGCTGCACCGTAACCGTATGCATTCCAAGAATAATTTTTCTGACCAAAATTATTGTACGTATTTCTCTGAGCATCCATATCCGTTAGGACATTGTACCATTGACGGAAAGCTTGGTTTGGGTTACGAGAATCGTATCCTGTTCCGTAACGTCCCTTACCGTTCTGATTGATGTAGTTTGCTTTCGCAGAAACCGTCAATTTATCCGAAGCCTTAAATCTCCCGCTGAACGCGATATTATCACGGCCAATGTGCGATCCAGGAACAATTCCTTTTTGATCAAAGCTCGTTGCAGATAGACGGAATGAAGTATTTTCACCTCCACCATCGATAGCAAAGTTGTTGTTACGTGTAACGCTTTGCTCGTAAAAGCTCAATGCACCATTTTCAGGAGCAACGTGCTTTTTAGACTGCTGGTAGGTATCCAATTCTGGGAAAATAGATTCCCAATCGTATACATCTAAAGATGGATCAACTGCAAGACCAAATGAAGCATCCTCGCCCATAGGCAATGCAATATCAGCTTGACCGTCACCGTTCGCATCATAAGATTGCGCACGACCGTCAGTGAAAGTTGAATCTCCAGGAGCCGTAGTAATGTAGGCACCGCCGTAATAGCGACCATATCCAGGACCATAAGACTGTTGGTGACGAACAAAAGTGTTTTGGTTGATCGCTCCCACAGTAATACCTGTGCTAACTGTAACGCCTAAGGTTTTCTTACCCTTACTGCTAGATCCACTTTTAGTTGTAATTAAAACCACACCATTTGATGCACGCGAACCGTACAATGCTGTTGCTGCCGCACCCTTCAATACCGAAATATTTTCGATATCCTCTGGGTTGATGTCCATTGCAGCGTTACCATAATCATAACCACCACGGCCTCTAGCTATATCTGAGCTATTACCCGTTGAGTTCGAAATAGGCATACCATCAACAACAAATAACGCTTGGTTATTTCCAGTTAATGAACTAGACCCACGAATCACGACATTGGCTGAACCACCAAGAGTTCCTGAACTCTTGATTTGAACACCCGCTACTTTTCCACTCAATGAGTTTACAAAGTTGGCATCCTTTACTGTCGTAACCTCAGCACCGTCTACATCTTGTGTTGCATAACCAAGAGATTTTTTCTCTCTCGTCATACCAAGTGCGGTGACTACTACTTCATCGAGTTGGCTCGCTGAAGCGGATAGACTTACTTGAATAAAATCTGAGGAAGCAATAACTTCTTTAGATTCCATTCCCATTGAAGAAAATACTAAAGTAGCTCCCTTGTCAGCCTTTATGGTAAACTTACCATCAAAGTCAGTTAAGGTCGCATTATTAGTACCTTTTTCTGAGACTGCTACACCTGGTAGCGCATCTCCTGAACCAGCGTCACTTACTACTCCCGAAACCGATTGCGCGATGGCAAAGTTTGCTGCGAGAACAAAAGTTAATACTGACCACAGTGAAAATTTGTTTTTCATTGTACCTGTTTTTCTGTTAAACGTATGTTAAGCAGCTTTAAAATTGCAGTTTCTAAGATTCATTTCCAAACACACTGACAAAAAAAAACGAGTTGGTCTATGTTTTTTATGTCTCGATTGAGATGGCGCTGTTAATGGCGCAGAGACATTTAAGACATGTCAAAGAAGAAAGAAGCCCGGAAACACTAATGTTAAGATAGTGTTAAGTTGATGTGTCTGTCTTCGATTTTGAACGAATGGACAATACGGCAATGATTGCAGTAAATCCCCAAAATGGTGCGCTTGCCTTATCCATATCGAGAAAATTATTCAAAAAGCCGTGTAAATAGTAAGTGATTAAACCTAAAAAAGCGACACGCAATAATCCTTGATGTCGAATTGTAGGTAACCGGCGGTAAGAAACGACAGCATTAAGAACGACTTGATATATGATATAAAGCAGCATCAACAGACCAAAAATACCACTCTCTGCCATTGGACCTAAGTATTCGCTGTGCGCGTTACCGCGGTTGCCTGCATTGGTTGAAATAATAGTCTTTTCAGAAGGCTTTTGATACGGGGCGTACAAGAACATATAGGTTCCTGGACCGTGGCCGAGCATAGGACGGTCTTTAAACATACGTATGGCTGAATTCCAACGGTTAATGCGCTCAAGGTTGGAAGCATCAGTACTAACGTTAGTTACAGAGGCCACGTGCTCATTTAGATTATCTGAGGAATCGGTTCTGTTGCGCTCAAATTTCGATGCGATGTAGGAGTAGTTCAGCCCTGCGATTAAAAGCGCTAGGAAAGTCAGCGACCAAACTTGGGTACGGGACAATTTCAACACGTACACCATATATACCAGACCGGCCCCAACTAAGGATAACCAAGCGGCACGTGTATAGCTTAAGACTGTGGCTACCGTTAAAATGACCAATAGGAGTATTGCGACGGCATTGATTCCCCAAGAACTTTTACGAAAAGCCAGATACAGTGCGGCCGGATAGAACATTGCCAATACAGCACCGTAGGAAGTATGCTCCTTAAATACCGGGAACATGACCCAAGTGGACGTCTTTTTAGTAAAACCATACTGGCTGTGCACGTAAAGCGTGTATAAAGTTGCTATGACCAATGGAACTAAAAACAGCCAAAGGAAAATTTCTTTATTGCGGTCGTTCTTAAGGAACAAATGCGCTAAAACGAAGTAATAGGGAATGACGAACCAGATTCTTGAGACCCACTGTTTGAGCGAAACTAAGGGTAATTCGGAGGTAATTGAGGTCAACCCCATCCATGCCAAATAAAGGTAAATAGCCATACTGATCGGATGCCGGAGGATCCGTTTATCATACTCTTCAAAAAAGAACATCTTTACAAGAGTGATGAAAGTGATCAAGACCAGCATGGGTTCTGTGGGTACAGATAAGCCGGAGCCGCCCGTGAGGTCTTCGAGCGTTACCGATAAGGGCGTTGCGAGAACTACGAACCACATGGCCCAATCTAATCTGTACAAGGTGAGCCACACCACGAATAAGGCGGGTGGAATGAGGAAAGCATACCACTGCTCGAACGCCACGCCCAACGCTACGAGCGGAAGGGTGATTCCGATGAGCCAGTAATTGGTCCTTTTAGTGGTCTGCAGTGAATCTAGCACAATACTAGGCCTGCTTCTTTAATTCCTGCAATGTCCCACGAACGAGCAGAAGAAATGCAACCATAATCAAGGTTGCGAATCCTACGGCAAGGATGAGAATGCTTCGCTTAGGATACGATTTGCGTTCCGCTGGGAAAGCCGCATCTACTTTAAAGGTCGCCGGGAGGTTTTGGTTGACATCGACTTTCGCCTGATCAAATTTCGTTTTCAATTTTACTTCCTCTTCCTTCAAAAGCTGGAGTTCATCGCGAATCGCTACATACTTGCCCCCGTATTTCGCGAGCGTATCGAGACGACGCTCGAGCGCTTTTACACGTCCTGACGGCGCACCGGCAGCCAACGCTATCGCGTATTGTTCATTGAAAACGGCACTTTGACTCTCATAATCATGCACCCCTTTGTAACGGAGCTCGGTGATTTTGTCCTCCATCTTCTGGATTTCACCTTGTAAGCTGTGGTATTCGTTTTTAACGATTTCTAATCCCATTTCGGCGCGACTTCTAGAAACTCTGCGTTTCGTTTTATCGACTAAAAATGAAATGTAATTCGCAATGTCGGCGGCTATTTGCGGGTCCGTGTCCATGACGTTAATCTCCACAGACATGAATTGCGTGCGAGCGAATTCAATCTTGCTCGCGTATTCTTTAAAGAGCTTTGTTCTGCGGTATTTTGTGTCTTCATCAATCTCATAGTGTGCCATGAGGTCGAACTTTTGGATTACAGAGTCTCTAATCTCGCCTGAATTCAGGATTTGTAGGAGTTGCTCAGCCTGCTGCTCGTCACCGTATTCAAAGATATCCTCATCGCCATACCCGTTCGATTGAGGAAGGAGCGCTTTTGAAACGGAATTAGTGGTTGAAGGGAACAGGATTACCTGAGATTCAAACAAGGGCTTAATGAACTTTGGTCCACTAAAGGCTACTGCCACAACCATGGCAAGGAACGGGATTCCTAAAAGCGGCTTTCGGTTTTTGTAGAAAAACGCAATCAAATTTGCACTACTGTATTCCATAACTTCTTATTTCCAATGATTTAAATCTTTGCCAGTTAAGGCAGCTAATTGTTCTATTTGTTCAGTAAAAGCTTCTGCTAAAAAGCTTCGTGTTACTAGGTCCAATTCCGGGGCGGCTACCTGTGTTTTCTTCTTGAGCCAATGCACTAGCGACTTTGGTAGTTTTTCGCGCAGCGGACCTAAAGTTCGCATGGCCCATTTGTTTAGGGTTGCGTATTTAGGGACGGCGCCCACATTTAATTGGTCCGTTTGCTGGAGTACAAAAGTAGGCAAGTCTAGGTATTTCATGAGTCCGTCTATCGCCTTTTGCGGATGTGCGGTAAAGTCGTCGTACCAGATAATGTGCAATTGGTCCAGTGAGAAACATTCCAACCAGCGGTCCAGCTGTTTTGCGTAGTGGCCCAATTCTAAATAACATTCGTCCTGTCCCCAATGCGCTGGGTACAATGCCGCCTCACGTTTGAATGCCTGCAGTGGTCCCTCCTGCTCCATCCCATATTTTAACGCCATCGTGTAATGGCTGTAGGCGCGTTCGATAGGGTTGCGTAAAAGGAGCACAATTTTCGCATCAGCAGCATAATGTCGAAGTTGAGCCGGGGCGCTGGCGCTGTATAGATAGGCTGTGCTGGCGTCTAAAACGTACTTCGAATCGGGGTTTGACGTAAGGGCTTGATCTACCAATTTTTGATAATACAATTCGCTTTCTACAAACCCAATATGACGTTCTTCGAAGGGTGCTTTTTTAAAATACGCCGCTTCATCCCATTGCAGGAGTCGGTTGTAGCGTGAGGAAAAAACGGGGGTACGAAGATCCGTACTAAAATGACCCGGCTCTTTGATGGGCAGCGGTGCAATTGCAGGATGCTGTCCCAGAGTCGCGGCCAGTGCAGTGGTTCCGGATTTCGCTGCGCCTATAAGAAAGAGATTCGCCTTTGATTTCATCATACCGCATTCTTTTTAGCCAAAAACGGCACGGTGATTAAGCCGTGGTATTTGTAAACAAGGATACCGGCCCATAGATTCCAACCAATCATGGTGGAGGCCGTCGCAATTGCAGCACCCAAAGGCCCTAGAAGCGGTATCAAAAGTGCATTCATTGCAACATTTGCAGTTGCCATCACAAGCATAGTATTACGTGCGCTCTTCTCATAACCGGTCATGTTCAAAACGTTAAGAACGGGACCGGCGAAGGCATTAGCTAATTGGCCTAAAGCTAAAATGAGCAGCCATGGATAGGCTTTATCCGTTGATTCGACTCCAAACAACCCGATCAAAAAGGGACCGAGAAGAACAATCAATAAAAAGATCGGGCTTGCGGTGTAGAGGTTTAAGGTCGCCACGCGTTTGGCTAAATGGCCCATTCCCGAACCGCCAGAATGAAGCCCAGCAATCATGGGTGTAACTACGGTGTTCAAAGCTGCCTGCGCGAAAGTAATTAACGTCGCAACCTTAAAGGCAATACGGTAGATGCCTACTGATTCTTCCGGCAAATAATAGCTGAGCATTAAGGTATCCGACCAGCTCATCACCAGAAAAAGTGCGGAAGAGATCAGCATGGGTGTTGCTGATGCAAATAATCCACCCGAATAGGCCTTAGGAATGGGTGCGTGCGGGCTACAGAGACGCAGAATGTGCTGGAAAGACAATAAAAAGAAGAGCGTGCTCAAAGCCACCAGTGCAATAAGGGCTAATTGGGCACTTCCCATAGCATCACCACTCCAATCAGACCAGGGTGCAATGAGCAGGAGCAGGGCAATCACTAAATACACCGTCCCGTGTTGATTTAAGGAAAAAAGTAAAGGCTTGTGCAATCCGCGGTACGCTTCAGCATTGAACAACATTAAAGTAAAAGGAACAATCGCAATAGAGGCCGTGGTTATTACCGCGGTTGGCGTTTGATCAAAAAATAGATTCGTAAAGGTTGCGGCAAGGACAAAAATTGACGCGGAGACAATCAAAGAAACGCCTAAGACGCGCGCAAAAAGTTTTAAAAATAGCGGCCTTGAAGGCGCATCATTCATTTGCTGCTGACCCAGAGCTTTGACTAGTAAGGTGTCTAACCCCCAACGACCGATTGTCGAACCGATGACAATTATCGTGAAGGCCACTTCATAGACCCCGACCTCGCGTTCACCGCCAGTAGCGCTCAAACTGAAGAGTAATACGTAGCCTCCTAATGCGCCAACAACCTTAAAGAAAAGCACAATGAAGCTGCCCTTCGCTATGGAAGCAGTAGTGGGTTCTTTGAGAAAATCCAACAATCGATTGGCCATGGTTTTGTCCTCAACAAGGAATTGTCGGCGAATATACCGCTTTAGTAACGTGCAAGTCGCTGCTTTTGTACATTTGAAACTATGAAAATTGCGGTTAATGCTCGATGGCTTTTGCCAAACAAACTCGAAGGCACAGGGATTTATACCCTGCGTATGCTTGAGCAGATCATTCCCACTTTTCCTCAGCATGAATTTCATTTGCTGCTTGACCGTGGCATTGCTACGAACCAATTCTCTTTAGACTTCCCAAATGTTCACTTCCATGTTGTTGCTCCGCAGGCGCGTCACCCTTTGCTCTGGACCCTGTGGAATGACTTTTCCGTGCCGCGCGCATTGAAGAAGCTTCGTATCGATTTGTATTGGTCGCCGGATGGACTTCCTGCAAAAACCAGAATACCACAATGGCTCACCATTCACGATCTAAATTTTGAATACCACCCAGAATGGGTTCCAAAAAATGTAGCCACCTATTACCGAAAACAGATTCGAAAGGGTGCTGCTCAAGCACAACAAATCTTTACCGTTAGCCAATGGAGCGCTGAGGACATCGCGAACACCTATGGTATACCTCCCGAAAAAATAGCACTGACGTATAATGCGCCACAACAGCAAATGAAACCGGGCCAAATGGAAACCGAAGTTCCCTATTTCTGTGCAGTAGGCGCACTTACTCCTAGAAAAAATCTTGGCACACTTTTGCTGGCATTCGATCATTGGGTCGCGAAACACCCCACTGCCACTCACCGCTTAAAAATTGCCGGTGCCGCACACTTTAAAGACCCTGCCTTCGAGGCCGTTCGCAATTCTTTAAAACATGCGGACCGGATCGATTGGTTGGGCAGACTTTCAGGACCGGCGCTTGAAGCGCTTTACGGTGGATCCACTGCCTATTGCATGCCCAGTGCCATGGAAGGATTTGGCATTCCATTAGTAGAAGCCATGCAGTGTGGAACTGCTGTCATTGCTTCAAAAAACAGTGCGTTGACTGAAGTAGTGGGTACTGCAGGATTGCTCGTTTCTACTTACGATGTGGAGGCGTGGAGCGCGGCGTTGCAACAAATCACTACAGAAAATTCGACCTGGCGTGAGCGAGCGCTGCAGCGAGGTGACTTTTTTAAATGGGAACAGAGTGCCGCTGCATTCATCGAAGTATTGCAGGAATGAAACGTCAGCATTCACTTAAAGCCATCATAGAAGCCGGTACGGATGAAGCGGGTCGTGGCTGTCTTGCTGGGCCAGTAACGGCTGCTGCAGTGATCTTACCGCCTGATTTTAAAAATGACCTGCTCAACGACTCTAAACAGCTGACCGAAAAACAACGCAACCTGCTTCGACCCATTATAGAAATGGAAGCGATTACCTGGGCAGTTGCCCACGTTAGTCCGGAGGAGATAGATTCGATGAACATCTTGAACGCAAGTATTGAAGCGATGCACAGGAGCATTGCACAATTGGACCCTCAACCCCACTTTATCGCAGTCGATGGGAACCGATTTCATCCTTATCAAAAGATCCCTCACCACTGCCAAGTCAAAGGAGACGCTACCTACCAGAATATAGCAGCCGCTTCGGTCCTTGCAAAAACCTACCGCGACGATGTTATGCGTGAACTGGCAATAGTCCATCCGCACTACGGCTGGGAGCGCAACGCCGGCTACCCAACAAAAGCACATCGAGAAGGCATTAAGACGCACGGAGCCACGGAACACCACCGCAAAAGCTTCCAACTTCTACCGAGCCAATTGAACCTCTTCGATTTGTGAAAAACTGTAGGATTTACACACTAAAGTAGTGCGAACGGCAGCGTAGCTTTAGGTATAAATTCGCCGCAAATGAAATTGGTCAAATTCAGTGCATTACTTCTTGTAGCAATCGCCTTCACGCAATGTGGCAAAGATGCCGCGCCTGTTTCCGCTCCCGCAATGTTGCCTGTGGATGCGCCGCTTATTGTACGTGTTAATGACGCTGAAAAATTCACTGCCTTTTCTGATTCTATTGCCCTACCCTACGTGCAAGCTATTGATGTCGCTGCGCTAAATAAATACAGCAATGGACCTTGGACCGGTGCGTTAGTTGCCTCTGGGGCGGATAAATTTGATTGGATCTGGACCTTTAAAGACACGCTGGGTCAGGGCGGTTCCATGACAGAAAACGAAACCATTTATTCCATTGATAGCCTCTATGGGTTCAAAGTAGGATCTACGTGGACCATCAGTAAAAAATCGGCACTTCTACAAGATTTGTTAAACCAGCGTGCCAATGGATTCAGTCTTGCGAGAGATGCCCAATTCACTTCGCTTTGGAACAGTGCGTCGAAAGCAGATGTCATGAATCTGTTTATTCAGCACGATGAAATAGACGCAATAGGGCAACAATTCTTCCAACAAGATTGGAGTTGGATGACACACATAGCAGCCTGGAGTGAGATTGATCTAGCCTTGCGAAAAGACAAGCTTATCGGGACTTCAGTTTCGCTCTGTCCAGATAGTGCCCAAGTCTTCCTAAACAGCTTCACCGGTAGCGTTAGATCTGAGAAGCTCAGTAAATATGTCGCCTCGTCATCGACTTACGCCCTAGGAATGAAGACGGGCAGAATAGATGTATGGCTACGCTCATTTAATACTTATCGAGCTCATAAACAACGACTAAAGCCTGCGCAACGCATAACTACCGAAGCGAATGTAGACCCTATCCTTTTCAGTTCGGTAAATTTAACCGGTGACTTTGTTAGAGTTGGCTATGGGGATGCTACCATTTGTCTACTTCCGCTTAAAATAGGTGGTTCAAATGAAGTAGGCGAGCTTCTCACAGAACTGTCTTCAACTACCGGTACTGTGGACGGTCGTAGGAGTGGCACTTTAAAAGAGAAGCATAAATTTTTATTCAGCGCACTCTACGGCTGGTTCTTTTCTGATCTTGGAACTCCTTCATGGACGCTCAACGAAGACGTTTTAGCTATTGCACCAAATGAAAAGATCCTTGAGGTCTACATGAGTGAGATTGGTTTAGGTAAAACTTGGGATGCTATGGAGGCTTTTGATCCGCTCTCTGAAGCACTAAACAAAGCGGACCACCTCACTTTTGCCACCAGTTTAAAAGGATTCACAGAAACCGCATTTTGCCCTAGTGAACAATGGCCGGGTCTTTTTGGCAACGCTTTATTAGGTGGATCAATAGAAGTCAAAAATGAACTCGCCTTTGGTTCACTCACTATTCAAAGTCAAAAAGAACAAGCTGTAAGCAGCTCCTATTTGTGGTCTACATCATTAGAAGCTCCTGTCATTTCTGGGCCATTCCTCGTTAAAAATCATAGATCCGGAGTAAATAATGTGGTCGTACAAGACGAGACCAATACGCTGTATTGGCTGAATGAAGCAGGAGAAGTGCAATGGTCTAGGAAATTAAACGAGGCGGTTGTGGGTCCTATCCAGCAAGTAGATTTATTTAAAAATACCAAATACCAATTAGTCTTTACCACTTCCAACCAACTCCATTGTATTGACCTACTAGGAACAAATGTGGAAGCCTTCCCTATCGAACTCCCATCGACGACTACGTTAGGCCTTATGGTAGTGGATTACGATAAGAATAGAAACTACAGGCTCCTCGTACCTTGTGGTGACCGGTTGTACAACTTTACTAGTGATGGTAAACGGGTGGAGGGCTGGAAAACCGACGCGTCCAATGGAACCCTCACGCAACGTCCATTTTTGTACCAACGCGGTGGAAAAGACTATATCATTACCTCAACGCAAGAACAGGCGTTCATTTTGAACAGACGTGGAGAAAGCAGAATTAAAACCAATACACTCCCCGCAACAACAAATCCCTGGGCGCTCGCCCCTGGTAGTCTACCGAGCATTATTCGTGTTGGGGATGAAGGAGAGCTCCAAGAACAACGGTGGGATGGAACAGTCGAAATTTTAGAGCACGATCTAAACGATTTAATAGGCTTAGAACAACAGAGCTATGGCCGTATTTATTGGTCTAACGAATCTATCACCGTACAAAGCGCAAACAATAGATACAACTTAGCCATTGATCAAAGAAACATCGTTTCTGTAGCATCCTATCCTGGAGGTACGGGCATTATTATGTGCGACGATAATACGATTCACGTTACCCTGCTCAACGAGCCTGTTTCGAACATTACACAATTCGATGGATCGAACGCAAAAGCCGGACGCTTGACCACGACCGGTCCACCAGTTCTAGTCATCGCACAAGGCAATGCAGTCATTACCTATCAGCTGTAATTATTTCTGACGGAAAAATATTTCGATCGGGGCACCGTGGAAATCAAACTCCTTACGCATCTTATTTTCTAGGAAGCGCTTGTACGGCTCTTTCACATATTGTGGTAGATTGGCAAAAAAGGCAAACTGAGGCGTCCTTGTCGGCAACTGCGTACAGAATTTAATTTTAACATATTTCCCTTTAACGGCTGGTGGCGGAAATCCTTTAATAATCTCCAGCATGGTGTCATTAAGCTTGCTGGTGGATATCTTCTGCTTTCTACGCTCGTATACCTTGACCCCTTCTTCAAATGCCTTTAAAACACGTTGCTTTGTGAGGGCACTTGTAAAGATGATCGGGAAATCCGTGAATGGCTCTAATTTCTTGCGAATATGGGCTTCTGCATCGCGAATAGTATTGGTCGATTTTTCTACCAAATCCCACTTATTTACTACAACAACTAAACCCTTTTTATTTTTTTCTACTAAGGAAACGATGGAGAGGTCTTGTGCTTCAAATCCACGGGTTGCATCTACAATCATCATACACACATCTGCATGTTCGATGGCACGTACTGAGCGCATGTTAGAATAGAATTCTAAGTTTTCATGCACCTTGCCCTTCTTGCGAAGACCGGCTGTGTCGAGCAACATGAAATCAAAACCAAACTTATTAAAGCGGGTGTTTACCGTATCTCTAGTCGTACCTGCAACTTCCGTAACGATGTTGCGCTCCTCATCGAACAACGCATTCACTATGGATGACTTACCTGCATTTGGACGTCCGACGATGGCCATTTTAGGCAGATCATCGTAGTCATCTACTGGATTTTCATCCATGTAGGAAACCAATTCATCGAGTAGATCACCCGTTCCACTCCCGTTTACTGCACTGATAGTGTGGTATTTCTCAATACCTAGGCCGTAGAATTCCGTAGCATCTAATTCAAGCATGCTATTATCCACTTTATTCACACAGTATACCACTGGCTTTTCGGTCTTGCGCAGCAATTCAGAAATGATTTTATCAAATTCCGTTAATCCTGCTTGCAGATCTAAAACGAAGAGGACCACAGTGGATTCTTCTAGCGCCAATTCTACCTGACGGCGAATTTCAGCTTCGAAAACATCTTCCGAGCCTTCGATATAACCGCCAGTATCAATGACAGAAAATTCCTTTCCATTCCAATCGCTCTTGCCGTAATGGCGATCACGCGTGACACCGGCAACACTATCAACGATAGCATCACGGCGCTGGATTAGACGGTTAAATAGTGTGCTTTTCCCAACATTTGGGCGTCCCACAATGGCAACGATGTTACTCATAATTAATTCTTATAACCAAAGCGCTTCAACTGTAAATCGTTGTCGCGCCAGTTCTTTTTCACCTTAACAAAGGTCTCCACATGCACCTTCTTTGCGAAAAATGCTTCCAATTGCTTACGCGCACCTATTCCTACTGCCTTCAATCGACTTCCCTTGTGGCCAATTATGATGCCCTTTTGAGAATCGCGGGCAACATAAATGATGCATCGCATGCGTATAATATCCTCTTCTTCCTTGAATTCCTCAACATCTACCTCAACACTGTACGGGATTTCTTTCTTGTAATTCAGAAGGATTTGTTCCCTAATAATCTCACTAACAAAAAAGCGTTCTGTTTTATCTGTGAGCGCATCTTTATCAAAATACGGCGGACTCACCGGGACCAATTCTTTAAGTCGACTCAATAAATAGTCCGTATTTGCTTGCTCTAAGGCGCTAATGGGAATAATTTCAGCATTTGGCAAACTGGTCTGCCAGTACCCAACTTCCTCCTCTAGAGCTTCCTGTGTGGTGGTATCAATCTTATTGACAATCAACAGCACAGGGACTGCGGTGGTGGCCAATTTTTGAAAAAAGCCCTCATCCTTCAATGCACGATCACCCGGTTCCACTAAATACAAGAATACATCGGCATCTTCAAAAGCATCCGACACGAATTTCATCATGTGCTCTTGCATTTTGTACGCAGGCTGAATAACACCTGGAGTATCTGAAAATACAATCTGATATTCCGGCTCGTTTAGGATTCCGAAGATGCGGTGACGCGTCGTTTGGGCCTTAGGCGTGATGATGCTAAGTCGTTCACCGACCATAGCGTTCATAAGGGTACTTTTCCCAACGTTGGGATTCCCAATGATATTAACAAAACCGCTTTTGTGTTCCATCCTGCAAAGATGCAACTAAATCGTGCAGTTCTAAGTACGTTTTACTTAGTTAAAACTTCAGCTGCTCATCTTTACCCCAAAGGCCCCAAGAGGCGCCTACATCGCCTTCCTTCTCAATCTTCCAACTTTCATCGAACGAAGAGAAATAGAACATTGGAATGTCTTCAGCAGCAGACCAGCGCTGAGCACTGATGAAATACTTCAAGCTATTTTCAAAAGAGGCATGCGCACCACCAATACTTTGACCACTGCTCGGCCAACCGGTTTCCGTGATTAATACAGGCTTGCCCTTCCCGGCAATCTTTGCCTCGATGTACATCTGTTTCATGTACATTAACGAATAGTCTAAGGCACAGCCTTCCCAATACGGGTAACAATTCGCAAGAATAACATCACAGACATCACTGACTTCTGGATGATCTGTGAACTCATAATAGGCATCTACATAGCCCACGGGTACACCAGAAACCTCAGCCTTTACACGCTCAATATATTTCACCAAAGCCGACGCTTCTAGGTCTTCACGGTATAATACTTCGTTACCAACGGCAGCGACATCCACTACACCTTGCTTACACAGAGAGACGAGGCCTGCAATCTCTGCTTCGTTTTTATCTAGATCGTCTCCAAGCCATGCACCCACTAGAGTTTTGATACCCATTTCGTGTGCAATCTGAGCGATGAACTCATTACCCTCCGTACAGGAAAAGGTGCGCACCCAGGAAATATGAGGCTGAAGAATGCTCAATTTTCTTCGAACCTGAGCTTCCGTGAGCTGGTCACCGGGCTGCTGGCCTTCGTCATAGGCGCTAAAGCAGATGCCATGAATTCCAGCATCTAGCAACTCTCGGCTAATACTTTTCAGTTCCTCTAATGGATGCTCAACAGCCGTAATACCGGCCAATGACATGAATTTCTCCTTTCTAAATGACATGATTGCGTCCTTAAAAATTAATCGATTTATTGGTTTCGTTGGTCCAATTTCGCGCGGACCTCACGGGCATATTTTTCATCAACATTATACTTCCACATTACCGCAATGGCGATCAGCGTACAGAGTATAGGTAGGCCAGAGAAGACCATTCTTAATTGGTCTACAGCACCTTCAGGTTGCGCCACTGCACCACTTTGATAATTCACCAACGTGAGAATCAACCCACTCAATGCTCCGGCAAAAGCAAAGCCAAGCTTCACCATCCACCAATAGATGGCACCGAACACACCTTCACGACGCTTTCCGGTTTTCAATTCGTCAATGTCCAAAACATCCGACGTCATAGACATCATGATGGTAAACAAGCCTCCGATACCGAAAGAGTGGAACGGCAGTGCGAATAAAAACAGGTACGGTTTCCCTGGAACCATTAAGAACCAGAGCATAATGTATCCAATGATGGAAATGCTCTGTGAAATGATAAATGCGCGTTTTTTACCTAAAGTTTTTGACATCCGTGCAACTATGGGGATGACTAAAAAAGTGGTCACTATTGCACCAACACTCCCAAAGAGTGTCGGCCAAACTCCCACGGCTGAGGCATCGTCATTGAACAAATAACTTTTAATAATGAAGAAGGTAAAGCTCGCGATGGTATTAAAACCGTTGAAAATCAAGAAGGTCGTGATACACAACTTACGGAAGGAAGGCAATGCAAATGCCTCAACGAAACTTCTACGAATACTACCCAAGCTGCGAATAATGTTTCCAATGCTAAGCGACTCATAATCGGTCCGGTCTAAAGTGGATTCTCCTTTGATAAAAATGGCTGGTACCATCGCACAGATGGTAAATACAATGCCTACCCAGACTGCCAGGGTCCGAGTCGCCACATCTCCAGATGGGAACCAATCGGGATCGTACATAATAACCCAAAACCATGGTGCAATAACCCAAGCCCACTGACCAATCCATTGTGAGATTGCCATCACTGTCGTGCGCTCGTGAAAGTCATTACTCATTTCATAGCCCATACTGACGTACGGCACTCCGAAAATGGTAAGACCTAAATAGAACACGAACGACCAAAGCATGAAATACGTAAAGTTGTAGGTCAATGTATTTTCACGGTAGACCTGCCACAATAAGATGAAGGATATACCCATTAATAGGGCACCGATAAATACATATTTTCTTCGACGACCCCAGCGCGAGCGTGTATTGTCAGAGATGAATCCCATGATAGGATCTAAAATAGCATCAAAGGCGCGTGGTGCAAAGAAAATCACCCCCCACATCCAGCCAGGAAAACCTAAATCTTGTACCAATACGACCATGAAAATACTCATGGCAGCTGGGAACATCTGGTTCGCTAACATTCCAACTCCAAAAGCAATCTTCTGGCCCATAGGAACTTTTGTTGACGCTACTTCACTCATAAGGCTATTGTTTAGGTTCTATTACTATGGTTTGAAGGGCTTGCGCATCAATAGCAATCAATCGCTCCGTTCCATCAATGTTCAAATCAAAACTTCGTGGCTGCTCACCCTCGTTAAAAACAACTACAACGATTGACCCATTTTCATTTTCAGCTGCCGTCACCATGAGATCTCCGTCGGTGTGGTTCACTTCCAGTACTTGCGCTCCAGGACGGATGTGCTTACTAAAATGTTTCATCACATAATACAGCGGTGTGTAGTAAATCTCGTCTTTTTCGGGGTCGACGATAATGGGTGCGATACACCAGTTTTTCGCCCAATTCGGGCCGCCCTGCGTATCTAAAACCATATTCCAATCTACCCAGCCCTGAACCCAGTGGTTCAGACATCCAATAATATCTCTTGCATAGCGATTCACTGGTGCGTATTTCGGATGCAGGTAGCGGTTTTCTTCTTCGCGCCAGTAATACCCCCAATCGGTCGCCTCTTTTTGCCAATACCAAGCATCATCTCGCCAAACAGGGACCTGATTATCTACACATGCCTCGGTCTGAAGTAAAATCTTCTCAGGTGCAGCATTTCGTGCATAGTCCAGTATATCCGGAAAATAATCATACGTGCTTTCGTACCAATGCACAGCCATACCGTCATAGTAGCGCTTTGTGGTATCGTCACGGTACATCACATCTGCCCATTCGGGCACTCCTTGGCGGTTCTGATCGTATCCCATAATAACGAGATCGCCTTTTCCGTCTGCTTCGAGCTGGGGACCTAGATGATTCACGACAAAATCAGTCATTTCCTCAGGCGAGTAATGCATACTCTCCCAATTATTCCCGTTACCGTGCGGCTCGTTTTCTACCGTAAAACCCCAAATATCAATGCCTTCTTCACGATAGGCGTCAACGTATTTGCTAAAAAACAAGGCCCACGTATCGTAGTACTCTTTTTTGAGTTTCCCGCCTACGTAGTTATTGTTGTCCTTCATCCACGGTGCTGCTGACCATGGGGAACCAAATATTTTAAATCCTTCTTTTGAAACCCCTTGTGCATCTTTAATCATTGGAAGGATATCTGCGCGATCCGGGTCGATGGTAAAGTGCTCTAACGCTGTATCTCCCTCAACGGGTGTGTAGGAATAATTTGAAACCGAAAAATCACATGAGTTCATGTGCGTGCGGGTCAATGAATATGCCGCCCCTTCTTCCCCAAAATAGGCATCGATGATTTCCGTTCTATTTTCAGGACCGAGTAGGTTGATATTATGCGCCGTGGCTTCTGTGAAAGCGCCGCCAAAGCCTAGAATGGTTTGTTTTCTTTTTTTCGTGTCAATCGAAACGGCTGAATGTTGTTCTGATTTTTGAAAATCATCTTTAACCGCATGTAAATTGCCGCTCGCGGAGGTTTCAAAAACATTCATGTTGATTGTATTATTTGATGTACAACTGACTAAGGCCATGACTGAAAGTAAGAACCAAACTGATTTTCTCATGCTATTGTGTTTTTGTGAAACGTGCTTTAACGACTTCAAAGACTTCCTTCTTTTCTCGATTAATATCTACGATTCCCCAATATTCTTCGTTCGGCGATCCATCATAAGGTACGCCAGAACTGTGAGGTGCCCAACCACCAATATCTTGTGTATCGGGATTGCCTGCTTTCCACCAACCGTCGGTAAAAGAGAACAATGTGATACCCTGGAATTGGCCCTCATGTGCCATAATTTCATCTAAAATATGCGCTACGGCAACTGCCTGTGCTTTTTGATTCTCCCCTTTTGTGAATGAATCTGTCGCTATGGTCATGTAACTATCCGACCCCACCTCCGAGAAATAAAATGGCTTATCACTGGACTTTGCCCAATCATCAAATAACGATCCCGGTGCATCCCAACGATACACGTTGAAGCCCCACATGTCAAGATTACGTCCTTTGTACAAAGCAATAGAATCTGGGAGTTCCCCGTGTGCCGTTGCTACAGGATGAAGTGTATCTATCCTGTGTATCGCTTCTACAGCTTGTTCTAGGGCGTCGTACCAATTATTCAAATCGTCGCCAAACCATTCTGGATGGTAGTTGTACTCATTACCTAATTCCCAAAGGAAAATAGCAGGGTGTCCTTTGAATTGGGCGACATAATCAATGAAACTACCCGATAAAATATCATAAATGCTGTCTTGATTGTAGCCAAAACTTGTGATTACCCGCATATCCGCAGCGGCTATTTTATCCAAAACGGCTTCATCAGCAATAGGGACATATACGCGTATCGTTGTAACACCGGCTTCCTTCATAAGTGCGAGATCTTCTTCGAGTGTTTCCCATCTACGTAAAGTATCTCCAACAGGAACTGGGTGATAACAGATTGCTCTGAAGTACGACGAAGAATCGCTCGACGTATTATTTTCTGCTTCTATTGCATCCCTTGTGGTGCAGGCAGTAAGAATCGATAGACCTAGTACTAAATTTAAGATCCTCCTCATTATCTTCTTCTTTTTGGCGCGCTAACCGTTTGGAGCATCGCCGTTGTATCTCCTCCAAAGGTTTTAGTAATGGGATTGCCTCCTCTTAATAAACCTTCAAAATCTCCATTATCCACGGACTCCCATAAAGCAAACTTTGCCTTACCCTCGAGGGTGATTAGTCCGAAATGATTCTCGGATCCTTCAGGGTGGTTAGAGTCTTTCCATTTCTCGTCAAACGCTTCGAAATAAAAACAGCTTATGCCTTCCGCATCCGTCCATTCGCGCATGGCTTGGTGGTATAGCGATTGTTTGTATTCATCTGCGGCGAAAGAACCATTATTACCGTATAAGCCCACACTGACTGAAGACCAACCCGTCTCGCCAATGTGTATGGGCTTCTCGGGATCGATTCCGTGAACATAAGACTTCACACTTTCATATTGACCTTGTGCGTAAAAAGCCGCACGCTGCATAGCTGAAAGCACCCTGTCGTGGTCGGAATAGCCTTCTTCATCGGAGGCGGGACTTTCCCAGTAGGCGCTATTGTAGTGCGTATCGTGAAACGGATACGTGTGCGCGCTGACATAGTCTACTGCTTTAACTAGTTCCACTAATTCAGGTAAGTGGTAGTCCGATTCTCCTCCGCCCCAAGAAGCGAAGTTATCTGAAGAGGTAATCCATAAATCTGGCGATAATTTCCCCATTTTTTTCAACTCTTGTAAGTAATTCACATACTTTAGAATGACTGAGGGATGTACAAAATAGCTTGCCGCCCAATGCACCATGGCCTCGTTACCTACCGCAATAATCTTTACGATATCGGGGTATTCATTCGCATAGCGCACAGCTTTCTGAATCTCACTTTCATTATTCGTTGCATCTTCAATAGAATGGTCAGGATGATCCGTCCATGCGTTCAGACAATCCATCCAAGCACCTAGCATAACGTACATTTCGAACGTCGAATCCTCCTCTTTCAATTCGCGAATGGCTTTTAAAATATTTGCTGCATGAGGTAATTGCAAGTTGTACGTGCGTAAAATCTTAATGCCCATGGCGGACATGATTTTCAAATCTTCCTTCAACTGTGGAACCGTTGGTTGGTTGGCACGCTCCTTTCCACGATAACCTCCAAACGAAATGGCTCTGTATTCGGGGTTGGCTAAAATTTCAGCGGCGGCTTTAGATTTTGTCATAGGTGTATCTTTAGATGAACAAGAAAACAAGCTTGCTGCCAATAGAAATACCACGGCTACATTTCTTAGTCCTCTTTTCATCTCCATTCTTATTTTACTACGGTTACCTCCAAACGAAGAACTTTACCCGTACGTTGGAACAATTCATTCGTCCATTCTTTACCAAGCGTTGTTCCTTCGATAGTGCTTGTAGAGGATGCTGTAATCACTGTAATGCTCGAGGTAGCTCCTAAACGGTAAACGATAGGAACTTGACAATAGGTAAAGGCCAACGAACCTGCTTGAAGTTCAATTTGCTCTTTCTTGTTGTTTAAAGCGATGTAGTTGAATGTTTTCGGCTCAGACAAAAACTCTTCGCTGCGAAGGATTTTTGGAACAAACGATAATTGGCCACCCGTGACATGAACGCCCAATTCTCCGAAGCGACTGATCAAATCCTCTTTGACTTGACCCGTCATTCCTGGTTGTTGAGCACCTTTTCCTCCTGGCGTATGTGAATATGGGTCTGTTGGGAATGCACCATACAATTCAGGCGATTTATGCGCACCAATACCCGCAAGAACTTCAAAGTAATGGTCAAACATTCTTCCTACCAAGTTTTGATCATCGCCTGCGAGCGCAGCATTCGTGTTTTCATAGGTAGCTAGAAGCAGTTTTGAAACCATGTGCCAGTAAATGGATCCCAGTCCTTCATAACCGAAGAATGTGCCCGAACGTCCAGTGAACGATTTATGATCGAAGACCTCCTCAAATACGGTTGCTAGCAATGAACGGTCCTTCATTACGAGGGCTGCATATTTTGCCGGCAGTGCGTCTAAGGCCGCATGCAAACTGTTGACATTATTAAACATACCGTTAAAGTGGTATTGCCCATTACGATCCCTCAGTACAACGGTTTTATTTCCGTCCGCAACTAGAACTTTAACGAGTTCTGAGGCTTCAGCACGGGCTGTGGGAATACAGTTTTTATCAACGAATCTAGGCAGCTCTTTGTTTGGATATAAAATGTAGCTGTATTGATCTTCACGGAATAAGGCGCTTGCTTTCAAAGCGTCTAAAACCCCGGCACCTTCATGTGCGCTTAAATATTTTGAACTCAATACGGCCACTTGACCTTCAAGCATCTCTGGCAAATAGCTGATCTTAACACCCGATTCTGTGACCGTCATTAGATTGTAGGCATGGTACAATCCGTCCTTGCGCTTGTTTGCGTCAATTGAATGCTCCATGTACGCAGTTGCAGTCTGCGCAAATGAACGAACGTCAGCTAAAGAAACTGAGGTATACGTTCCTGAAAAGCCTTTTTCATAAATGCGTTTTCTGTAAGCACTCGCTGGCTCGCCGACACCGTCTAAAACGAGCTTGCGATCGGCGTCTGAAATAGAACCGATCAACAAATTTTGATGGGCCTCTAACGTTGTTTTCACACTCGTAAAGAAAGTGGCCAATTCCGCTGAAATCTTCACTTCTTCACCTGCATCAGCAAGCAACCCGTCCATAAAACTTAGGAATCGACGCAAATAGTACAACGTAACCATACTAACGCCGTTACCTACGAGGGCATTATTCGCATCGTTCCATTCAGGGCGCTGTGTATTCATCCAAATGCCACCTTCTGGAATAAAGTTTGAAACCTTTGCTAGCACTGTTGCTAGAATTTTCTCAATAAAATTCACCTTATGGATGGCCTGATTCGCATTGATAATTAAGGCGCCATCGACACCAAGGCTTGCGCGTTTTGCTTGAATAGCATCTTCGGCCTCATGGTCAAAATCAATGGTGTTCTTCGGGTCTTTTAGAAGATCTCCATACTCCTTAATACGGTAAGGAACATTCGCATAAACAAAGTGGTCCTGCGTGAAGTATTCCTTCAGTGTTCCTGGATAATATTCTTCGATGAACTCGAGGAACTTGAGGAGATAAATGATTTGATGATCGCCCCAATACCCGATGTAAGACCATGGGTTGTCTGGTTCGATAGTTTCCCAATCAAACCCGTCTTTAATGACGCGATAGGGATTGTATCCATCGAATGTAGTTGCATTTAAGAATTTATGAATCATGCCCTCCATAAATTCCGGGTAAGAATGCGCTAACGCTTCCCAATTCTGAAAAATATCACGCCAATTTCCCTGATAATCTAAAATCTTAGAGCCATCAACTTCATTGCGCGTATTGATTGAAAACTTATTCCAAGGTCGAGATGGATCTCCATGGCGACGACTGAATTTTAACGGCAAGTATTCGTAACTCAAGCGCTTAAAATCGGCGTCTGTTGCTTCAGTAGCAAGAGCCTTTAACGTTTGAAGCGTAAAGGTTTCTTTAAGTCCTACTAAGGTTGACTCTACCCTCTTGTAGACCTCAATATTTGCTTTGTGTATGTAGTTGGTGAAATCCGCTTTTTCAATGGTGTAATTGTCATCAAATATCCCACCGCGCATAATGTTGAACATGGTGTTCGCGAAGTGACGGATGTTTAATAATCGGTCATTCGTCAGCTGCAAGCCGTCTGAAGCCGCCACCAATTCCACGAGATGTGCTGAACCTTCTTCCACATCGGCCGCGACTTCCGCATGTAAAGCCTCAGGATTTTCAAGTGCCGCCATCAGATTGGCTACTTCTACAGGTCCTTTATTGACGTCTGCTAAAATGCTCCAGTGCTCCGCAGCACCGGCTGGAAGTTCAACCGTATCACAAAGCATGTAAGCGCCACGCTCTGCCTTAATGTCTATTTCCTGTATCGGCATTTCGCCGTTTCTAAAAGAATTCAGTTGCTTTGAGGACAAGAGTTTGGTAGCGTTTGGTCTGCCAAGCGACCATGCCACGTTTGAACGTAAAGCCTCACTTGGTTCTGCCTTATCCACTATGATAGCACTCAAGGAAAATAGACCTAGGCCCACTGACGCCTCAAGTTCACACTTCTTATAGGCATCTACTAGATTGCTGCTTGCATTTTGAAGTGCGTCTTCAACCCCGTATGGGAGCAAGTTTTGAAGCCCATCGATGAATTCGATTGAGACAGTCTCTGAACTGTGATTGATTAAAGCTGATTTACGTACAAAACCAAATTTATCGCTAGAATTCCACTCGTAACTAAAGGTCAAACCTAAGTCGTGATTCACTTCCTCAAACTTTACTTTATTACCGTAGGAGTTTTTGTATAGGTTACGACTTATGTCGTAGATACCTCCATATTGTGTGGAGAATGGTTCCCAAAGACTCGTTTTTTCTGAACGAGAAACTAAACACAATGTCTTTGATCCAGTAGTCTCTGAAGACTCTGTGATTTTATCGTCAGTGTAATACGGAAACAATGCAAAGTTGCTGTTCTTACGACCTGCAGTTAGACCGCCTGTACTGGATATAAACATCCAGTGGTTTGAATTACTCACGATACTCATGAAGAAGGGACGCATCGCATCGTAGTTCGTAATTTTATAGAAAGTATCGCCATCAATCTTAACCTCCGTTCCGCTAACTTCATCGAAAGAGGTGGCCAATTTTTGTACGCCTAAGTAAATTTCTTTGTGTGTCTTCATTCTAAAATTCCCGTTTCGCAGGACTTTTAAGTTTAATAGGTCAGAAATACATTTAATCGAAGTTTCAGGCAGTTAGACCCTCGTAAACGAAAGGCTTGCTAAATAACAGTGGCATGAACACGACATACATCGCGCTCAAAACTGACTAAAACATTTGTAAAATCAAGGCTTTCAGAGCTCTTAAGTTTACCGTTGACAATGATAATAACTACGATTAAGACCAACGCCGGACAATTACAGGACAAAACGCTATTTCGTAGACTAAAGGGGTTTTATTCACCTTTTAATCTACAAGACAATCTTGAAGAAATTAACTTTAGCGTTTCGCTTTAACATCTTAATCATGCGCTCAAGTATTCTTCTTACTCTTTTCATTTCATTCCTAATTACCCCGATCGCCTCTGGTCAATGTGGTCAGAATTACGACCGTGATGTGCGCCGAATTGTCAAAAAAGCTGAAAAACTGCCTCACGAGAAAACTAGAATTGTTTTTGCCGGAAGCTCCACCTTTCGACTCTGGGACAACATGGCTGAGAGTTTCCCAGAATACGAAGTGGTCAATACCGGCATAGGAGGCTCATGCTTCGATGATCTTTACCGTTATAAAGACGGGCTCATTTCGGGCACCAAGCCAGATATCCTCGTTATCTATGAAGGGGACAATGATATCGTGCATGTAGGGGAAGACGGGAACCAACGAGCCGTATTTGATATTCATTCGGATGCATGGAAACTTATGAATTGGATCCAGAATACGCACCCTAATCTTCCCGTGTTTCTTCTTTCACCTAAACCATCGCCTTCGCGATGGGAACACCTAGCAAGGTACAAGGCAGTAAACAGCCGTCTGGAAGAATTAACCCAGGCATATAACTACTACTTCATGGATTGCTGGCCTTGGCTCACCGACAACAACGGACAGGTTATTCCCGGGCTGTTCATATCTGATAAGCTCCACTTAAATGCTCAAGGGAACCAAATTCTTGGCCGTTTTATGGCGGAAGCCATTCGCAATTCCTATCTAGACGAACGAACACTTGATGCATTCGTAGACCAATGGCACCTAGCCGCTGCTACGGCAGATTCGGCAGCTTATTTCGGGGCCTTTTATAACGAACAAAGCATCTTCCAAGGCACCGACGGCGGTGAGTATTGGACCGCCGGAGAATTCCTAGCTTGGGCCGCTCCTTACTTCCGAAGAGAAAGCGCTTGGACCTTCGAGGCCTTCGAACGCCATTGGTACAGAAAAGGAAATACGCTATGGTTCAATGAACGGTTAGATTCACCGCACATGGGCAAATGCCGCGGTGTTGGCGTTGTACGCGCCACAAGTGATGGCCTGAAAATAGACCACTACAGCTTGAGCTTTGAAGTACCCAATGAAGTCGTTGGGGACTTGGTTCCGTTGGCCACACCGGAACGTATTGAGGTATTGAAGTACCAACAAGAATTGGACGATTTTTATACCGATTCTACTACGAGTCCTCTCAAACCTGAAGAGCGGGCGGCCTTCCACGGACATGAATTCTTTAGCTATAATCCAGAGATGGTTGTTGAGACGCAGATTAGGGTGCTCGAAAATGAACCGTGGTTCAATATGGCGACCAGTTCAGGGGTGAGAAGAGAATACCGCCGATATGCCAAGACAACCTTTGAACTGCGCGGACAAACTTTAGAATTGTTCCTCTACCAAAGCAAAAGGTTGATGGCCATAGAAGAGTACCAGGACCACCTCTTCCTTCCATTTATGGATAAAACTACAGGGGTGAGCACATACGGCACGGGCCGATTCATGGACATTACCAAGCCCGAGGGAACCACGATGGTCTTGGATTTTAATTATGCCTATAATCCCTATTGCGCGTATACTGACGGCTATTCCTGCCCCATCACCCCGCAAGAGAATTTCATTGATATCGAAATAAATGCCGGGATTAAAGGACCATTGGATCATTAATAAAGCCCTCACAATCAGTTGGTTATTTTTCTTATCTTTAGAAAGAACAAAATCAACACACTATGAAAACGACCACATTTTTGGTGGCTGCAGGGTTACTCGCTATTTCCTGTGCAGCGCCACAAGAGGACCTCGTATCCATTCCAGAACCCCCCATTCTTGAAGACGGGGCCTATTCGCTGGACAAATCCGTCTGGACGTATACCGATTCCACCGCAACATTTAAACCGCAGCAAATTAAAATCTACGCTGAAGGCCGCTATATGTTCGCTACATGGAATGACGAAACAGGCAGTCCCTCTATTGGGGCCGGTACTGTTCAAACTAAAAACGGCAAGCTCTATGAGATGCCTTTGTACAATGCTAACGGCATTGTTGATTCAGGAACCGTGTTTGAATTAAACATAATCAAAACGACCTTAGGATTCGAGCAGGAAATAAAAGGCATACAACTAGAAGACAACTCGAGTATTGACTTGTTTGAAAGCTGGAATAAGCTTGAAGGTGAAGCCTCACCTTACGACGGATTATGGCAACTCAGTTCAAGAAACGAAGTTAACGGCGTTAGTGATTTCAGTGAGATTAAAATGATAGGTGGCGGGCATTTTGTTTGGTACCATACGTGGTCAGGTGATTCTACGGATCATGCAGACTTCGGCTATGGCGCCTTTATTGACAATGGGAACGGAATTGTAACGGAAGTTGCTCAGGCGGGCTCAATAGCGGGATATGAAGGAGAATGGTCTGTCAATTATGTAAAAGTTGGAGCAGACATGATTCAACAGACTTATGTTAACGAAGCAACCGGGGAGGAATTTATCCAAAACTACAAACGACTATAAATTGGAAGCTTACGTGTGGCTTTATTGTCTGAGAAATGTCTGCTAAAAAACTTTTTTAATTGGGAAGGGCAACGAGCTTTACAGAGTAATAAATTCGCAACATGAAAAAACTGCTCTTAATCGTATTTATCTCATCGCTCCACTCACTAAATGCACAAGTCTACGACACTTTGGTGTGGGCGGATGAATTTAATGGAACCGGCGGTGTGGACACCTCAAAATGGTGGCATCAAACTATACTTCCAAACGCCGGTCAGAGCTGGTGGAATGGAGAAATTCAACATTACACGGATCGCGACACAAACAGCTACCAGCAAAACGGCGCGTTGTATCTAACTGCGCTAAAAGAATCATACACCGATCAAAATGTGACCAAAGAGTATACTTCGGCACGTTTAAATTCGAAATTCGCCTTTACATATGGTCGTGTGGAGATTCGCGCTCAATTACCTACAGGTGTAGGAACTTGGCCCGCTATTTGGACACTGGGTCAGAATATTTATGAAGTTGGTGCCTATTGGGATGTTCAAGGCTATGCAAGCACAGGATGGCCGGCCTGCGGAGAAATAGATATCATGGAACATTGGGGCTACAATCAAGACTATGTTTCTAGCGCTATGCATACCCCTTCAAGTTTTGGTAATACTTCCAATAAAGGCACCCAATATGTCAACGGGGTGTCCACTGGCTTTCATGTTTATGCGTTAGAATGGAGTTCGGATAAAATGGTTTTTAGTGTAGACAGCACCGTACACTATACCTACGAACCCAGCACGCAAACCTCAAGCACCTGGCCTTTCGATGCACCACAGTACCTATTATTGAACATCGCTATTCAAAGTAGTATAGATTCGAACTTTACTTCTAGCCCGATGATCGTCGACTACGTTCGCGTGTACCAGAGCAGCCAGCTCAGCACAGAAGAGTTGAAGGAAGCCTCAGTAGAAGGCTTCCCTAATCCTGCTTCCAACTATGTGGAGATCGTGCAGCCGTACGAACATGCGACGGCACAGTTTACAGATCTGCTCGGCAAAGTGGTGCTTACTCAAGAGTCACTGGATATTCGCACGAAGATTGACGTGAGTAGTTTGGCACCGGGGAGTTACATCGCACGAATCACAGATGCGCAAAGCGGTGCGTCCGTTCAGCGCACGGTGGTGGTGCAGTAATTGGACAACTAAGGCAGATTCGTACAAGGGTCTATTGTGCTGGTTTTTATATATTTAGAGAACCAAATTTGATAGACTATGCACTTTTTTAAAACCTTTGGTAGCGCTGCTGTGCTGCTGGCGATGGTCGTAATTGGCCTTGCGGATTCACCTATCGATGAATGCGGCTGTACCTCAGTCGGCGCTCAAGTATTCAATAACGGCGCAGTTGCTCCAACAACGGTTGAAGTTTCCTATCGCACCCAATGTGTCGATATCCATGTTCCCACCGTCAGCGGCGTTTCAACAAGTTACACCGATTCTTCTGTGGTCTTTGCGATTGACTCGGCCGTGAGTTTTGACCTAAGGCTTTGGACAAACGATCATGCATCTGGAACAAGCTGTGACGAGCAAACCATTGAAATCTTTGCACAATAAATCGCTTTGACACGATCTGCCCTTTCCAAGAAGAACGCCTTTTTATTCGCTGCACTAAGCTTAACTGTAGGTGTTCTAGCGCATTTTTTCACGAGTGGATTTGTTCGCAATCATCTGCCTGATGCAAGCTGGTTGTGTTTTGGGATTTTTCTGTTTTATGGCATTTGGGGCCATTTTAAAAAGTCTCATTACCCTTTTGCGCTCGCGCTCGTGTGGGAGGTATGTGAGGTTTGGCTGCACGGCAGAACCTTTGATCCACTGGACATTGTCATCTACGTGTTGATTTACGGGTGTTTTATCTGGTTGGGACGAGTAAAAAAATAATACCACCTCCTTGTGCAGTACTTTTGCCCCTGATGAGCAAGGAAATCAAGGCAAACAAGAAGAACATTTGGGTCCTCGGAGCAACGGGGTACGTGGGTCAGCTGGTGTCCAGGCGCCTGTTTTCGGAGCGTTCGGAAGGGAATTGGTCGGGACAACTGATCACGATGGGCAGCCGTCAGATCCTTCCTTGGCTGATGGAGCGGACCAATTTTTTTCTCCATCCCCTTGCGAAAATTCCCATTCAACTCATTCAAAACCAACCTCCTACTGAGCTCTACCACTGTGCACGCATGGCGGGAAATAGCGACCGTAGCAGAAAAAAAGCCGCTCGTAAGGGCCACAAGGCGAACCAGCGACTGCTGTCATTGCTGCAGCGCGAGGCCCCGGAATGTATGCTGGTCTATTGCAGTGGGACGCTGATGTACGGCAACACAAATTCTGTGATTGATGAAGGTACGCCGCTGCGACCCATCGCCTATGCACGCGCTTACGAATATGCAGAACGCCCTTGGACGGAGGCTTCAGCTTTGGGCGAGATGGACGTGCGCATTGCACGACCGGCCTGGATTTTAGGGCCCGACTCCTGGTTTGAACACTTTTTCTACCGCCCAGCGATGCGCGAAGGCAAGGTTCCGGTGTACGGAGATGGTACGCAGCGCATGTCGATCATTTCGGTGGAAGACTGCGCGGGGCAATTGGTCCATCTGATGCGCCAAGGAGCGCGCAACCAGCATGCGAACCTCTATGGCTTCGAATCAGTGACGCAGCGCGAGTTCGCACAATGGGTCGCGGAGTTACTAGGTCTCGAGACAACTGATGTTTGTGCCGCGGAAATCACGAAAAAACACGGAGCTACGGTTTGTGAAGCGCTGACCTCGAACACGCCCATTACGACGAGGCATACAGCATGGCGTGAAAGCTACGCGCCCGTTCACACGGATCTAAAGGAACTGATTCAACACACGATCGCGCGCTTGCAAGCTGCGGACTAATTCCTAGTCGTCTTTTCGAAAGGTGTAGAGCATGTATTCGCCGAACTTGCCCAAGGAGGTGGTGGCTAAGTGCGCATCCGCATCCCACAACATCTGCAGCAGGCGCTTGGGAAGATGGCTGTGAAATTTATGGTAATACCAAGCAGGATAAAAAATACTGTATCCACGTGAATATGTACACTCTAATTGGGCCAATTTCTTAATCACCCCCGGACGGTAGCAGCGACTCGCGAGAAAATTGGTCGGAGAATAGCCTCCCCATACCTTCTTCCAACGCGCGAAGGCAAATTTTGGTTTTAACTTCAGCAATTCTATGAGCGTTCCACCGATATAATATTTATTCACGAACGTGAGGACCATGCGACCGCCGGAGGATAAGACCTCGCGCAGGTCGGCAAAGGCGCCTTTGAGATCATTCACCGTATTTAAGGCACCGAAAAAGACATAGATCATGTCGAATTGGACCGCAGGAAAAAGTACTTTTATATCCTCCACACTACCTTTTGCCACCCACGCATTCTTTAATCCCATTCGATCAATCTTTTCCTGCGTTAAACGCACCATCTCCGCGGAAATATCAATGCCGTAAAACTTTCGATCCGGAAATTGTTCTGCGAAATGTACGAGATCAAATCCTGGGCCGAAGCCTACCTCTAAAACGGTGGTTTGTTCGTAGGATTTCGTATGCTGTCGAAAGCTCTGACGGATACGCTGTAGCGCTGGGTTTTGATGGTAGCGCTGTTCAAAATCCACTGCATCTTTATCGTAATAGGTACCTACTTTATCGTAATAACTCATCGTCTTTGCTGCTTAGTTGGTAGTCAAAATAGGCCGCAGTTGCCCAAAACAAAAAGGCAAATACAGGTTGGTTCAGGAAATTATTAAACTGCATGTGAAAGAAGTAAGTGCTCAACCCCAGAAACAGTGGTAGTAATGGGCTTCGTCTGGCAATCCTGAAAAACCCAAAGTACCACCAACGCATCCACATGAGCAAAAATATCAAAGGCGTCAAAAAACCGTTTTCACTGAGCTGTAGGAGCAGTTCTGAGTGGGCTGTACCGCCCGATCCTGGAGGCGGAGCATTGGGATTTGTTACTGTTAGGCGGTTCTCTAAACGCTTTTCCTGAAATGGAATATAGGTGAACTGGTAGGTACCGGGACCAAAGCCAAAATACGGTCGTTCTTCGAACATGCGAAGTGCTGAAACCCACCGGTTGAGTCGTTCGATATTACTAGCATCGGTTTGTACATTGGTGACGGACATGCTTTTTTCAACCAGCGAGGCTCGTGGGTCGTGGCTTTCATAGTCGTTATAGGCAAAGGCATCTTCCACTTTTGATGCCCCACCTAAAAAGAAGATCGCGCCCATTGCAAGAACAGGTAAAACGAAGCGATAGACCGGTGGAAACCGGACCAATACGTATAAGACGAACATGAAAACCAGCGACCAAAGTGCAGCACGAGATCCGCTGAATAACGTCAAAATGATACTTGCCAGTAAAATCCACTTCCACAGCATTTTTTGGCGAAGATTCCCCAAAGCAATGGCTGCGATAAAAGCCATCACTGCGCCGTACATCGTATGGCTGTAGAAAAACGGTTTAAAGATACCTGAGATGGTGATAAGATTGAAACCATACTGCGCAAAATGATAGACGCCCATTACGGTCACCGGAACCAATGCCGCAATAAAAGGAAAGTATGGCACTGACTTTCCGCGCTCCGCCACCAGTACTACCCCGTAATAAAAGGCAATAACGAATACCCCATTCAGCGCGGTAAATTTTAGGCTGGTATTCAAAAGATCTGAAAAATAAATACCTGGAAGAAAAGAAATAAGCCAAAACAACGGCAACGGGTATCTCGCAAACCATCGCACGTTCCCTTGTGGCAACACTAAAAAAAGCACAGAAAAAGCAGTTGCGCTAGCTACAAATTCTATCGGCAAATAGACTTCTGTAAAAGGCAAACTGAGTTTTATCGAAAGTGGTGCTAGGCAGGCTACCGCTAGAAGCATCTGATCTAAAGCTTGCTTTTTAGCAACGCCGTAAGCCAGACCGATAATGGCTAAGGCACTCCATATCAACTCCCAATACGAGTCCCAATAGAGCGTACCCGCAAGCAGCAGGAACAGTAAACTAAAGACAATGGAAGCGGCAGACTTTTGCATCACATTTAAGATGTGCTGGTAGCCCATAATTTTAATCCACCTGCAACTAGAACAGCACCTAGAATTCCAATAATCCATGCAGGAAGCCCGACCGGTTTCTCAACTGGCATCGCCGGGGAAATACTGTATGAATTCGGTGCTGGGGCATCTTTATAAGATTTCAATTCTTCCAATTTGCGTTCCGTATTTGTCAATTCTACGACTGCAGTCCCATACTGGCGTTCTTTTCTAAAAATGAGCGCAGCATAGGCCAGCGAATCTGATTGCGCAGCAAACCTTAATGAGTCTAATGCTATTCGCAATGCACTTTCTTCAGTTTGGAGAGCGAACTTACGCTGGGCCATCACTTCGAAACTCATTCCCACATTTTGACGCAACATGGACTGCTTGATCGAATCCGTGACTGCCACTGCATGATTCGCAATAGTTGCAGAAAGATTAGCGTCCTCAGAACGCACCTCAACAGCTACAGCTCCATTTCGCGTTTTACGAACCGAAAGATCAAACGGCTTGTCATAGCGTTGTTCTATCGTTTTTAATACAAATGGACTTTGCATAAGCTCTATGTGGGCATCCACTTCTGTCGGAGATCCAAAGCCAATTCCATTTTGCTCAATTTGCTTTTCTAACAAAGTGAGCGGAACAAAAAAAGTGGCTTCAGAGGCATATTGAACTGGACGAATCGTCGCAACCACAAACAGTATCACTCCTGAGAGTAATGCAATGACTAATTCTTTTCTATTCATTTTCAAAATTCTGTAAATGCTTCATTAAACGTTGCTCCACACTTTGCGGAAAATAGGCGGAACTGTGCGCTTCCGCCTCAAAATAGCCTTCTTCTAAATCCGTGTGCGCGAGCATGTGGACCGTGAACCGCTCTTTACACCACTGCTCAAAGACTCCGCCCAATAGGTTGTCTAAAATGCGTTCTACCCTTCGCGCGTATCCGGAATCGATAGGACGTGAATCAGGAATTGCTATGTTCGGAAAATACTCTTTTACCCAATGATTTGCTGCGAGGAATTGCTCAAGGCCCTGCTCATTTTTTAGCGATACCAAGGATACTACTTCCGTGGCGGTATATTGATTGCGCTTGACCAAAGATAATTGGTTTTCATCCATTAACAGATTGATACAGAAGTACTTCTCCGAATTTAAAAGGAATATTTTTTTAAACGCAATCAAAAAGAATTTCGCAGTCCAGACACGGTTAGAAGTCGTTAATATGAAAAAATCAAGGTCGTCATCCTTAGACTGGACACCCGATTTTGAAAGCGAGCCACTTAAATAGACGCCTCTTACAAACGGAAAGAGCGCAATAAATCTACCTACTCTTCTTGCTAACTCCAGTCGTTTTTTATTCAAATGTTCGTGCCTTATCCGTAATTCCAGCGATTCCGTTTCTAATGCAAACCAACCTTGCTTTTCGTAAATAATACCTTTCTTCGTGAGTAACCGCAATCCCTCCTTAACTGCGCTAAGCGATGCCGGAACACCTATATAACTCAAAATCTCTTGAGCAGATAACGCATGGTTAAAGAAGCTGAAATAGTGAAGAACCTGTTGTAAGGCCTTTGGTGTGAGAGGTTTCAATGGAAAAGCAGGCTAACGGTGAGTTTAGTCGTCAAAGATACGACTCAAGTCCTGAACGAAGAGGTCCATCCACTGCTAAGCACCCGATCAGAATTGCATACCTCCTTTACTTTTCATACCTTCGGACACCCATGGAAGACTCGCAAAATCTCCTCATTACATTCGATCACACTGATACAGTCACGGAAACATTTCCCATTGAAGACTATATCTCAGAAGTTGACCCCGTGGATCTTATTGCCGAAGACGATTATACGTCAAAACCACAATCTCAAACAGATTCAAAGCACGCCTTTCCTTTTGGCGCCCAAATTTCTACTCCCTGTACATATGGGGTGTTTTAAGTATTTATTAGTACCCTATCCTTTTTCTTATTGACAGAGACTCTGTCGTTCCATTAAGCCCTTAGGATTGGCTTAAGTGGGTTTTTATTTTATTCCTTAAACATCTTTAATTATGCGAAAACGACACAATCGTTATTCACATTTTATTGCTTTTCTCTTTCTATTCATTGGGTTCGCTCAATCTGGATGGGCCCAGCAAAAAATCACTGGAGCCGTAACAGATAATTCTGGAGACCCTGTAATAGGTGCTTCAGTGACTGTTTTAAACGGTCAAGAAGGAACGTTGACTGATGCCATGGGCCAGTACAGCGTTGCATTGTATGATGGCCAAACAAAATTGGTCTTCAGTTATTTCGGCTTTGAAACGCAGACTGTTGACGTCTCAGGCAAATCTATTTTAAATGTGACTTTGACTCCGTCAGAGATCCAATTAGAAGAAGTAGTCATTACTGCCTTAGGGGTGTCCCGTGAAGAGCGTGCCTTGGGCTATGCTGTTCAAGGGCTGAAAAGTAAAGACATTGCCTCAGTGCCGGCACCGAATGCCGTTGATAACCTCAGCGGAAAGCTAGCTGGAGTTTATGTTACTGGCGGTTCAGCAGGTCCAACTGCCTCTTCAAATGTTACCATTCGTGGACAAACGTCTTTGAACGGAAACAGTCAAGCCCTCTTTATTGTAAACGGTGTTCCGATCACAAATGGTTTATTTTCTCCAGGCGATGGTCTGAATGGATCTTCGACTATTGACTTTGGTAATGGTGCGCAAATCATCAACTCTTTCGATATTGAGAATATTTCAGTGTTGAAAGGACCAGCCGCCGCCGCATTGTATGGTTCGCGTGCTGCGAATGGGGTTATTTATATTACGACTAAGACAGGGAAAAACAGCAAAGGCTGGGGCGTAAGTGTAAATTCAAACACTGTGCTTGAAACACCTTTGAAATTACCCAACTTCCAAGATCAGTTTGGTAATGGTGGTGGAGGTAAATACAGCTACAACGATGGTGCCACTTACACAGGTGATTACTACGACGCTTTTGGTGAAAACTGGGGACCACGTACGAATGGCCAATCTGTAAAAGTATTTAACTCTAACGGTGAAGCAGTGCCTTTTGAGGCTGCACCGGATAATATGCGCAACTTCTTTCAAACCGGAGTAAGCACAAACAATAATGTAAGTATTTCTCACGCTGATGAAAACGGAGATTTTAGATTTTCTGGAACTCAGCTCAACAGACGTGGTATCGTACCTAACACTGATTTGAATCGGAATACGCTTCAAACATCGATGGGTAAAAAGCTCTTCAATAATCGTTTAGAGTTTAGAGCAAATGCGATGTATGTAGGCTCTAGTTCAGACAATGTTCCGAACGCAGGTTACGATGAAAGTTCCTCTGTTATGTATTCTTTTCTTTGGATACCACGTAATACGCCAATCGATGATTTGCGCACTTACTGGAAGCCAGGACAAGACAACGTACAGCAATCTTACGTCGAAGAACTTTGGGGAAACAACCCGTTTCTTATTGTCAATGAAAACACAAACAGCTTCAACGCATCACGTCTTTTAGGAGATATCAATGCGACCTACCACATCAATGATCGTATGAACATACGTCTGCGTTCTGGTCAGGATATGAAAAATGATATTCGTCAGTACCGCAGAGCTACTTCTACGAAAAAAGTACTTTTTGGTAGCTACCGCGAAGACCGTCTTTCTTTTAGTGAGAATAATACAGAGGCACTTTTATCCTGGGCCAATGCCGCACCAATGGAGCAAAAAGATTTACGCATCGATGCTAAATTGGGTGGAAACCTTATGATGCAGCAGAGCTCATCGCTCATTGCGAATAATCCGCAGCTTCTTCAACCAGGTGTTTTCACCTTGACGAATAACCGCTCAAACGTGCAAACTGAAAGCCGTTATGCACGTAAAGCGATTCGCTCATTGTTTGGTTTGGCTTCTTTTGCTTACAAAAGCACATACTATTTAGACTTAAGTGCTCGTAATGACTGGTCTTCTACCTTACCTACTGCCAATAATAGTTACTTCTACCCTGCGGCATCTGCTTCGGTGATTGTTTCTGAAATGGCAGATTTAGGTTCAATCAGTTTCTTGAAACTTCGCGCTGCATTTGCTGCCGTGGGTTCAGATACAGATCCTTATTTATTGAACAATACTTACAGCCCAGCTGCAATGTTCGGCGGCTATCCAGCCTTTGGTATCAATACTTTCGCAACCAATCCTGACCTGCGTCCAGAACGTACTAATTCTAGCGAATTAGGTATTGACGCGCGCTTCGCTAAAGGACGCTTTGGTATGGATTTAGCAGTTTATGACATGACTACTCAAGATCAGATCATTTACCTACCTGTGGCCACTTCTACTGGGCGTACAAGCAGACTTGCAAACGGTGGTGCCATTCGTAACAGGGGTATTGAACTTCAATTATTCGGTGACATTGTTAAAAACGATAAACTGACATGGAATTCACGGATCAACCTTGGTGCAAATCGCGCTGTAGTGATTGAGCTACCTGAAGGTGTTAGCGGAGGTTATCCTATCGTAGCGAGCATGTTCCCTAATGATGGTGGAACTGTTGGCTTAGAATATGTTGCTGTAGAAGGTGAGCTTCTAGGTCAACTGAAAGGGTTAACCTTTATGCGTGATACAGATGGTAACATCATCCACGAGGACGGTTTACCTATGGTAAGTGAAGAAAAAAGTACCATTGGTTCGTACCAGCCAAAAGCTCGTATTGGATGGATGAACAGTTTCTCAGTAGGTAACTGGCAAGCGAACATTCTATTTGACGGACAGATTGGTGGTAAGATTTATTCACGTTCACATACTTTGCACAACACAGCAGGTAATCTTGTAAACGATGACGATCCACTTCTCGACATGAATGCCATCGACGGTCGTGTAATCTACGATGTCACTTACGACAGTAATGGTGAACCAGTATACAACCTTGATCAAGCTGGTGGAGTAGTTGGTTCTGGTGTCATGTATGACGCTAGTGGAAATTTAGTAGAGAACACAGTATCTGTACCAATACGTGATTACTACTACAAATACTACGGAAATGTTTGGAGTAGAGATAATATTGAGCCGTCAACATTTGATGCCTCTTATCTGAAACTTCGCCAACTTAGTATCGCTTATACCGTACCTGCCGAAAAGCTTGCTAATACAGGGCTAAAAGGCCTTACTGTAAGCTTTGTTGGACGTAATCTTCTTTTATTCACTAAGGTGCCGACCATTGATCCAGAGACGTATTCTATAAGAAACGGACTGTTCGTGAATGGGTATGAGAGCACCTCAATGCCTTCACTAAGAAGCTTCGGATTCTCTATCAATGCAAATCTTTAAGACTCTAACAATGAAAAAATCATTTTTTGTAGGCGCGCTCATCGCAATGGCGGGTCTTAGTTTTCAAAGTTGCGAGAAATTATCATCTATTAATGAGAACCCGAACGAGCCCTCTAATGTCGATGCTGGCGTATTGTTTACAGAAGGTGTACGCTCAAGCGTAAACACCTCTGTTACTCAAAGCTATTTGTTAGGAAATGTTGCTTCTCAGCTTGCTGCTAAAACACTGCGCGCAGTTATTGGCGAATACAGCTGGAACGCATTCCCAAATACGTGGAACCAAAACTATGCGAGTCTCGGTAATATTATTGAAGCCGAACGCGTAGCAGCAGAGACTGGTAATGCGCAGATGGAAGGTGCGGCGAAGGTGATGAAAAGCTGGGTGTTTTCAACACTAACCCTAGCCTATGGAGACATTCCTTATACAGAGGCTATTACTGGCTCAACAGATGCGAATTGGTTTCCGGCATATGATACACAGGAAGAAATCATTACGGGTACAAACGGACTGTTAGAAGAGTTAGCTGAGGCAGTTCTGTTGCTCGGTAACAGTGGGTCAATTCAAGGCGATATTCTTTTTAACGGCGATGCGGCTAAATGGAAAAAGCTGGCCAACGCTATGCGCCTGCGTCTGCTTATGTATATCTCGGAGAAGCAAAATGTAAGTGCTGAATTTGCTGCAATTGTAGCGAACGAATCATTAATGGAAAGCAACGCTGACAATGGTATACTAACCTATACTGGTAACTTCCCGAACGAATACCCATTGGTTCCTTTGAAGCAAGGTGATTTCGATGCAGTAGCTATTAGCACTAATGCACATGCCGCTTTAGACAGCTTAGATGATCCTAGAATGTTCATTTACGCGCGTCCAAACAACGCATCTACAGTCTTTTCAGATCCTTCTATCTCTGCTACTTATGACGGCGCAGATAATGGAAGTACAGCAATTAGTGCTTCTTGTGATAAAAATGGTTCGCGCCTAGGATATGCGTACTACAATTATCCTGGACATGATCAAGCAGGTACAATGGCAGAAGGTATCATAATGACCTATTCAGAGCAACAATTCTTACTTGCAGAAGCAGCACACAATGGCTGGATTACTGACGATGCTGCGACACACCATGCCAGTGCTGTTGAAGCTTCTTTGGAATACTATGGTGCGGACTTCGCAATGACTGATTGGACTGATTTTGCAGATTATATTGCGAATTCTGGTGCAGGTTATGACAACAGCATCAATAGTATTCGCGAGCAGAAATGGCTGGCTATGTTCTTTACGGGACTTGATAACTATTTCGAAGTAAGACGCTGGTACACGCAAGAAAATGGAAATTGGGCAAACCTTCCATTTATCTCTGCACCATGTTCAAATACGAACGGTGATGCATTACCAATGCGTTTTCTATATCCTGGAAATGAAGCTAGCTTGAACCCGGATAACTATCTTGAAGCCATTAGTGTAATGGGAGGTAACACTCAAAACACGAAAATGTGGGTAGTTAACCTGTAATTTCCTTATTCATAAGTTTTAATTAATTGAACCACGGTGTACTTCGGTACACCGTGGTTTACTATTAAAAAATCATCAATGAGTGAACCTGTAAGAAGTGATAAGAAAACGTTGTTCGGAGCAGCTATAAATCCACCAGTGTTCTTCGGTTCATTAATAGTGCTGCTCTCATTGATTAGCACAACCATTATCATCGGAGAGCCTGTAGAGGAACTCTTTCGAACTGTGCAAGCCAGTATTAGTGATGCCGCAGGATGGTTCTTCATCTTGCTCGCCAATCTTCTGATGTTTTTCCTGATCTATTTAGCCTTTTCAAAATTTGGAAAGATTAGACTTGGGGGAGTAGATGCGAAACCCGATTTCTCCCGTATCTCTTGGTTTTCTATGCTGTTCTCTGCAGGCCTCGGTATAGGACTCCTGTTTTATGGGGTCGCTGAACCTATTTACCACTTTAACGACAATCCGTTTGTCGACAATACAGATACTATCGCCGCAGCGAGAAGCGCCATGGGTATCACATTCTACCACTACGGTATTCAAGCGTGGAGCATCTACGCAACCGTAGGATTAGCCCTTGCTTTTTTCACGTTCAATCTCAAACTACCCCTCACGATTCGCAGTATTTTCTATCCGTTACTGGGAGATAAAATTTACGGACGCTGGGGAGACTTAATTGATATCATTTCTGTAATCGCCACCGTTGTAGGTCTTGCCACCTCACTGGGATTAGGAGCGCAACAAGTTAATGCTGGTATAGAATACCTCTTCGGAATCGGCTATTCGCGAGAAGCTCAAATAGTCATTATTGCCGTCATTACCGCCCTCGCTACCCTTTCTTTACTTGCCGGCTTAGATAAAGGCATTCGAAGACTCAGTGAAGTCAATATGGGCTTAGCTATGGTATTACTGGTGTTTGTTCTTGCCATCGGACCCACTGCATTCCTAATGGACAGCTTCGTACAGAATCTAGGATACTACATCGATAACTTCTTCAAAATAGGTCTATGGACCGAATCTTTTGTTGGGGTTAAAGATGATTCAAACTGGCAAAATGTTTGGACCGTATTCTACTACGCTTGGTGGATCGCATGGTCACCGTTTGTTGGGATATTCATTGCACGCGTATCGAAAGGCCGTACCATCACTGAATTTATTTTAGGCGTGGTCCTTGTTCCCTCTCTTTTGACCTTCTTATGGATGAGTATTTTCGGAGGTAGTGCACTGTACTTTGAACTGCTCGGAGATCATGGTATTACCGCTGCAGTGAATGAAAACGTAGCTACTGCCATATTTAAACTATTAGAAAGGTACCCCTTAGTTAGCATATCCTCTGGTCTAGCCATACTACTCACCACCAGCTTCTTTGTTACGAGCTCTGACAGCGGCTCAATGGTGGTTGATACTCTTACTTCTGGCGGGCGTCATGATGCGCCAAAGATTCAGAAGATTTTTTGGGCAGCTATGGAAGGAACTACTGCTTCAGTGCTCTTGCTTTATGGAGGACTTACTGCCCTACAGAGCGCTACCACTATTACAGGTTTAGCGTTCGCAATTATTCTCGTCATTATGGTCATCAGTTTTTATATGAGCTTAGAAAAATACTACGATGAGAACGTAAATAGCCACGATAAAAAGAACGCTTAATACAACTATGAAAAAAGCCAAAGGTCCGGGAAACCCGAACCTTTGGCTTTTTTATTATTTTCAACTTTTCCGTCCGGATTTATTCACCGGATTTACTACCCATTCCATCTTGCACAGAGCTATCCTTACCGCTGGATTTAGAGTTCTTTCTAGATTCCTGTGCTTTGTTGTTGCGGAAAATATTCCAAATAGTAAAATATATATAGATCGCGAATAAAACGCCACCAACCATGTACATCTGAATACTCATAACCTACTCTTTTTTAGAATTTGTCAATCTACGTTGACGTATAGCAATAGCAAATAATAAGATAGTTCCTGGCCAGTGTGCTGAATATTGCGCCTGTTCAGCATGCCCCATTAGACCCATCCCAACGGAATAAAGCAATGCAACAAAGGCTATGATAACCGGATACCAACTGTTTATAAAGTGTGCCATAGTGTAAGTCTTTAATTAAGTGTTTTCTATGGATACAACTCCATTAACACAATGATGTTCATTTTCTAATTCTCTACACACATTCTGGGGAGTAGATTAAAATTGGGTAATTGATCAAGTTCAATCGCATTGAGTTCGAGAAATCTCAGCGGGAAAATCTGTCCCTTACCTATTAAATTTCAATGTCACGCCCACAGGACAATGATCACTAAGCATCTCTTCCTCGGTCATCGCATCGACTTTCCCGGGGAAATAATAAACTGTTTCACTTCCCTGAACCTGCCACTGCTCCGCTCCTGCTCCCATTAAAATATGATCTATAGGATCAGGGTATCTTGGATGACACCCCTTCAACTCTTTCATACTATTAACAATAACAACCGGCTTACCGTCCATATGGGTTAAATCTTTCCAAAGCTTATTTTCCGCATTGGCAATCCTATGATTGAAATCGCCTAAAACGACAAAAGGTTTGCCTGCCTTCAAGCGTTCTTCCATCCAGCCATCTAGTATAGGTACTTGCTTTTCAAAAGTTTCGCAGGCGCTACGATCCGAAGCACCATAGTCTTCAACAAAACATCCACTCTTCATATGTACAGACATCACTTCAAGAGTGTCCTTTCCACGAATTATCTTCACAACAAGCCCATATCGCAGTCCTTCTCGGTCTAGGGCCAATTCTTTAAATCCCCCCACTTCCTGATACTTCACATCTTTACGAATGGCCAACCCCACCCGTTGCTGAGTTGATTTCTGCCCATTCCCGCGACAATCATAAGCTCGACTAGCAGGACGATCAGACACAATAATATTCCATTCCTTCTGGGGGAAAACGCGAGCTACAGCCTTCACACTTTCAACTTCTTGCAAGGCTACGACATCAGCTTCAAGCCCTTGAGCAAATATTCTCATCTGCTCATAATCACGCTCTTCCCTCGAAACACAACCCTCACCCACATTCTCAGCAAGGTGCTCCATATTCCAAGTCACAAAGTGCACCTTGGATGAACACGAGGATAATAATAACACCAACCCAATTATATAGAATGGAAATCTCTTTTTCATAAGCCTGCTTCTTTGATTCAAAAATAAGACATAAGTGCTCTAGACCTGTAACAGGTGTATGAAGAAAGGGGGTTAGATGCTGAGAATGTTCTAAGGACAGAAAAGCTCTCTGAAGTTTCCTTTAAAGGGTTACTACTCAATACATTATTCCGTAACTTTAGATTTGTATTTCACGCCTCGAAGTGAAAGCGAAGCAACTTGTTGTTGTTACAGTTATCGACGAACACAAATGTTTAATAACCATGAAAAAGACTCTTTTCGCATTATTCGTTGTGGCCATTTCCTTTATGAGCTGCGACAAACCTCTCCCTGAATATACAATTGAAGGTAAATGGCTATGGTCTCCTAGCGAGGAAAGAGCAGATGCCAATACAATGTTTGAATTCATTGATGGAAACATTTACACATCTTACTGTATCACTTGTCCTGGTGATGATGATTACTGGAACTCTTTAGATAGTACAGATCGAATTCCTGGAATTCATAGTTACACTTTTGATGGAGACACTTTAGTCTGGGATGGAACGCCGAGAGGAGTCGCATTTGAATGTGACGGTGGTAAATTAGAGTTTCACCTTGGTATGAATCTTTGGAGATTGAGTTCTGACTGTCAATAATTGTTTTTGGCTTACGGCACTTAACTTAGGAATAGTATTATTCTCAACCACCATATGAAGGGTGTTAGTCATAATCAATGGAACAGCAATGATTAAAATATGCCAGAGAATATCAACGATCACCTGTTAACATATTGAGCATTTTTAAAGCTACGTTTAAAACTCGATTCGAGAAATCATATTTCATGATCACTCCGGCGACTTCATAAAAAGATAGTCGCGTTGCGACATAAGTCTCTAGAGAATAGCAAAGTGCCTCAAACCAAGGGTTGTTCTCGGAGAGATCAGCGACTCGATCACTGTAATATCCAAGATATCGAATAAGGTCTTCTCGGGTAAAGTCCTCCGGTAGAACAAAGCTTAGAAACTCTACGATATCCCTTGTCGGAAAATCTACCACAGCGAGCTCTAAGTCGTAAAAAACAGGCGTGCCATTCTTCCTAATAGCGATGTTTCGTGAATTGAAATCGTTGTGAATTATGGTTTTTGACAACTTTATATTCTTTGCAATTCGCGACCAATTCCCTAAGTTCATTTGAATACTGCGAAGCATCTCGCGATTGATAATGTGGCCACCCTCCAAAATGGTTATGTCCAATAATTTTCGATACAGCGGAATATAACGCGAGGCATCAAATTCTTGTATTTCTGGAAAGTGCTCGTTTCTTAGAGAGGAGTGAAATTCGTTCAAAGCGCATAACGCAGATGATATATCCGCATCACTCCATACATTTGGGTTATTCTCACTATTGATAATACGTAGTTCCGAATAGTCCAGGAATTCCTGCATAAACAGGTAGATTTCTCGCTTCGCATTAACGAGACTCCCCTCAAATCTTGGTATATACTCGAAACCAATTTCCGCAAGCTTCTGGTAAATTTTTATATCCTTAATATGTGCGTTTTGGTACTCTAGTTGAGTGCCGTATTTCTTAATTAAGTCGGCCAATTCCGTATCTATCGATGAGGCCATTAAATGCAATCCCTTAACTATTTCTGCATCCAACGCTTTCGACTTGAGTAACAGTTTTTCCGAGTAAACCTCGCCGTTTTGAGATTTATGATTTCGCTCAATTGGAATGAAGCCGATCATTTTTTTGCTGGTGCGATTCGCTATAACCGTCAAGATGCCATTATCTAATGTGTCATTTTCTAAAACTCTGTATGAAAAATGGTCATTACTATTCCTTTCACTGGCAACTTCAGATAAGAATTTTGTGGTCAATTCGGATTTAAAAAGCCATTGAACAGGTTTATTGCGCCCTAGTTTTTCATGTGCCTTAGCGAACTCTCCACTAACAATGGCAGCGTAGGTGGAAATCTCTAGACCCAAGGCAAATCCTGCGATCAACTTAGCGAATCGCTCTACTTTACCTGATCCTAAACACCCCATCATATCCAAGGCTTCTGACTGCTTTTTCAAGTTAGTGCCACCTCCAACCGTACCAACCACTAGATTAGGTAGGGTAAGTTGAAGTTTTAGTCCACCTTCCACACAATCGAGTTCCAGAAAACCAACTGCAGATTCATGCACACAGCCTATGTCTTGACCTGTTGCCACGAAAAACGCCGCAATGGCGTTGGCTACGTTGATGTTGTAACCTACCATAGATTCTTCCTTCGCGAGAGATTTCGACGGGCCGAAAAATCGCTCCATCTTTTTGGAAGTCGTACGAAGTACCTTGTTTACGATAGCTTCAGGCAAGAAGCAATTCGCAACAACTCTAATACCTCGTCCATTGGTAATATTATATTGGGATATTTTTTTGTCTGCTGCGCCATTCCCCTCAATCACATAGTCGATTGGCGAAATATCGAATTTTTCTTTAAACACATCGACAAGATGCATAATTGCATGCCAAGAACAAGTTGTGGTCATGTTTTGTCCCGAAGCATCGCCCGTTGAAAAAACAAGTTTGAGATGGACATTCTTACCTCGAACGAATCGTTCGATAGTCCGTAAATCGGCATGGTTCGAATATTTTTTGATCAGTTGGGCCACTTTCTTCTCTTCCGTTTTCACGAAAGCTTGAAAAGTATGTGCTTCTTCTTCAGTTTCAAATAAAAACAAAGGGGAACGCACCATTTTTTGCCAAGTAACTTCAGCCTCAAAACCTCCCCCGTGACTAATGGCCTTAGCTCCTCTGTTCATGCTGGCAACGAGTGCGCCTTCAAGCGTACCCACCGTTGCATAAACTAATTCTTCCTGTGCCTCGTCCTTAAACAACATTGGACCGACTACTCCTAAAGGAATTTCAACAGAGCCGATATTCGATTCTATGTTGTTTTGAATTTCGCTTAATTCCAGATTGGTATACTTAATGTTCTGGATGGAGATGCCTTGCTGCTCCAAAAAGGCTTGACGCATTTCAATGGCACTTTTCACAACAAGTCCTCTCCCTGGAATTACCGGTAGACAGGAAGGTTTAGTATTTATTTTTCTATGCATTCATTAAATACATTTAAATAGTTTTTTGAAATGTAAATAGATTGTCTACCTATTTTATTATTGACCAACTTCTCATGAACCTTTGGAAGGTTGTATTGCGGTATACTGGGAAACATGTGATGTTCGCAGTGGTACGCAATATTTTTAGGAGAGAGTAAGAGTCTAGAAATGAAATTGTGTTTCGTTGTTCGCGTTTGCATTTCAAGAGGTTGGTGCTCAATCCCTGAATGCTCAGCTATTCGTCGCCATCTATTTATGAGTTGCGTCCAAGAGATGAAGGGAACTAGCCAGTACTTTAAAAGTAGCATTTCGCGATCGAAATAGATAAACCCACAAAGGATAATGATGTAAAAGGAAACTCTAGCGAACTTGTATCTCCAGCTGGACTTAGGTTTGCTCGATGCAACTGATCTACCCGACATCACTCGAAAAGTTTCGAAAACACCAAGCCCGGAAAGTTGCCTCATGACGATTTTAAGAAAGCGAGTAATGGGCATTGGGAATTGCCAATTCTTATCCGTTTTAGCAGTATAATCTGGGTCTTCATCCGTGTTTAGACATTGATGGTGTTTGAGGTGTTTTACTTTATATGATTTCATGGAAACAATCACCGGCCAAGCGCAAAAGACCTCACCAACTAGATCATTGATTTTTTTGTTTTTTGAGATTAAACCGTGAACAGACTCATGCATTAACAAACCTAAAGCGAGATACCTTGCACCGATAAAAACGACGGTAATGATATAGATGCTCCAATGATAATAAGTTTCACAAAGAAAGGCTGCGATTAATATCATCGCCCATTCTTGAATGACCGAAAAAATCCCTTTCCACGTTCGGATATTAAAAAATGGACGTAGATCAATACTGTCTAAAATGAGATGAATTCTATCGTTGTAGGAGGATTTTGAATTTACCATAGTGCGTAATTTAGAATTCTAGATTATGTTTCAAGTTAAACGGTAATTTCTTAAAGTGGAATAATTCGATACTACTTGTCAATTTAATATGAAGCTAGTTATTTAATTATGCGAAGCATAAAATCTCACTTACAAACTTCTATTAGTAATGAATCTAGCAGTATTTAGACAAAGTATATTTTTGATTCAATATTGAGATATGCATACCGCACTTATAAATTCATATCTTATAACTGAGGAATTACCTTATACAGCTTTAGACATACAGGTAGTATCAAAGTCTTTGAGAAAAACAGGCTCTCTGCTCAAGCTACAGCAGGTAATGGGACATAGCGACATGACAGTATCCTTAACCTATTTAAGGGCATTAGAAGTGAAGCAGTACAACCTTGTTGTGACGGGGCTTTGCACCAGTTGGTAAGCTCGTAAACGAAAAAACCCTCTGAAGTTTCCTTCAAAGGGTTTCTGAGTAGCGGAGGTGAGACTACGTATATATTTCTATGACTCTATTTGTAAGATGATTACAAAAAGGCCATTGGAAGAAATTCAAAATTCTTACGAAACCGCATCAAACTCCTTCCAGTGAAATTATTCTATAAAGAGATTTACTGAGACTTTGTAAAATCGAAGTTAGCTTGATAAGAATCAACCTTAGTGAACTTAAGGAATAGCGAGTACAACTTTAGAAGTGTTGGTTTAGATGCAACTATTGCCAACTTTTACTCTTGTTAAATCTCTTCTTAGTTTTCACATTACTTTGAAAGCCGTAGGTAAATCCAACCCGAGCATTTACAGGATATTCATTTGCATTTGCGCCAATACCAAAGTTCAAGTAGGGTGTTAGCACCCCTCTTCTATAGGGACGGTTTTGTCCAATCGAAAACCCTAAGTAATATTCCCAACCAACAAGAAAAGGCCTTGGATTGGCATTTGATGGGGGATGAAAATTCACAGATTTAAAGTGCTTTATTTCTCCACCCAGACCGTAAAACATATTCTTAAATCTTTTTCTTGGGTGGTATCTGATTTCAGGACAAATACCAACAAGTCGATTTTCTGTAAAAACAGTTTCATTTACATCCCCATGAAGTTTATGCTCTCCGTAATGAGCAGCGAATGGAATATTCACAGTGATTTTCTTAGCTAAACTAAATTCAGCAGAAATTTCACCCCCAATATTCAAATAGACGTCTTCTTCGAACCATGGAGAATAATTACCCAAAACACTCGGACCGACTCTAACATAGGTCTGTGCGACTAGTGATTGACAACAGAAAAACAACACTACAAGAACTCTCCCCCTTATCTTCGTACTAAGCATTATGTAATATACCAAGTTTGATTGATAACGAGGTACGTCCCTTAAACGTATATAAGGCCGGTCCAATCAAAAGGTGTTTCATTAATCTGTCCGATTCAAGACATAAAAAAAGCCCTGATGCTGTGCATCAAGGCTTTTCCTTGTAGCGGAGGCAGGACTCGAACCTACGACCTTCGGGTTATGAGCTCGATGGACGAGACTCATAACCCACTGTTTTCCATATTGATAGAACAGATCTCAAAAAACTGACAGTAAAAAACTGTCAAAAATGAATGACAAATGGAAGCTAACTATTGGCTCATCACGAGGAAAAGAGTTCGTAAACCTTTACCTCAACAATAAGCGATTCAGGTATTGGAATGGCAAAACTATTGGACTGAAAATTAAAAGTTCAGATAATGCTCAACTACTCAAAAGTGCTTTTGAATTAAAGCTACTGGAAGGATGGAGACCAGTAGAAAAAAGAATTGTTAAGGTTAAGCAAAAGCCTATTACTTTACTTTCACAATTAGAGTCTGAACTAAACAAAATACTCAAGGGTAACTATTCGTTTCATCACAAAAGAGATTGCAAATGGGTGTTTAGTGAGTTGAGTAAATTCTTGTCGGAGCGTGGTCTAACCAACTCTACCATCAGCACCATTAATACGGAACTCTTAGGTGAGTTCATCACCCAAACTAAATGGTCCAATCGTACTCAAAAGAATGTTCTAACAACTCTAAAATGTCTCTCTAATACTCCTTTGAAAGAGCGTCTTAATTTGCTTAAAACAAGAAAGTGTAAATCCAACCTTCACAAGCCTATAAAGAACATTCAGGAACTCTTAAATGACCTTAAAGAGCATAATCAGAACTTGTATCTCTGCTGTTTGATAACCTATGGCTGCTTACTTCGTCCACACCAAGAAATTCGACTATTAGAATGGTCTGACATTGACTTCAACAAAGGGTTTATAGCCCTATCAGGAGACAGAAACAAATCTGGGAGAAATAGAATCGTACCAATACCGGAATATGTAAAAGAGGAGTTAGTAAGATTGAATGTAGGTTATTCAGTATATGTGTTTTCCAAAAAGGGAGAGGCTTATAGTAAAGACTATTTTAGCGTCCTTTGGAAGAGGTTTAAAGAACAATCTCGTAAGGATTTAAGTGGCATCACCCTTTACAGTTTTAGACATACTGGAGCCATTAAAGTCTTTGAAAAGACCGGCTCTCTACAAAAAGTACAGCAAGTAATGGGTCACAGCGACATGAAAGTATCACTTACCTATTTAAGGGGATTAGAAGTGACGCAGCTGGATGTTGAGGATTTGCCTACCTTGTAGTTGACTCACTAATGAACCTAATTATGAAATACTCAATTCTTTTCTCCATCCTAATTGTTACATTAAACTCATGTGATTCCCCTTCGGTTGTGGAAGAATTATCCAATGAACAAGTCCTTGAGTTAATTCAAACAGACGAAGGATATGAAGATATTATTAGACAACTCAAGAGCGTTAATTATTTATTCGAAAAAGACCCAGTATTAAAAGCAGAATTCTCTAACTATTCTTATGCTCAATTCTTCGACCTTAAGAATTATACTATCGACTCAGCAATTATCTCCAATGCTTTTGAGAGTGGTTATGAAATCGCTAAAGAGCGTTTTGAAAGCACTAAAATTGCTTACAAGAACCAATTAGGTGATACGCTCGATAAGATTAGGCAAATCGATGCAAGTGAGGTTGCGAATATTGAATTTGAAAAATATAGATATACCGAGTCAAAAGAAAAGTATGAGCATGATAGGAGGAAGAAAAGCTTCTTAGATTTTAAAGTCCGTTCTGAAAAGCCACTTAAAGCCGCTCGTATCAAATATAATTTAACTCATAAACTTACGGATGGAACTATGCGTGAATTTTCGGAACGAGGGATTGATAAATATATAGCTTCAAAGGGATTTCAATTCTCATTTAGCAAATCAGCTGAATCAAATACGAATCCTCAAAGTGAATTTACTCTTACGTCAGTATTGCGGTATGATGGCGTTTTCATGGATCACGAACGTGAGATTCGATACTATGCAGGTTTCGCCAATATGTACGGTGATAAGACTTCTACAGAAGATTTTCTCAATGGGGAATATAATATCTCAATCAACAGCATTGAGTTAGTAGACAGTGAAAATAAATTTTACTCTTGGCCTGTATTCTATCAGTTAAAGGACTTAGAATATAAGAATGAGTACAGTGATGAAGAGTTTTTTAAACTGACAAGATTCTTTTTTAACTCACCTAATTCAATGATAAATAGCAATGGGGCTTATCTTCAATCTACAGTTTTAAGGGTATTATATGAGACCTCAATTCCTCGAATATTGCGTGAATCCGATTTAGAAAACTATTTAACATCAACATTTGGATTCAATGAATACTTGACGATATTATCAGAAAAAGATGAGTTAGGACTTAAGCTACTTTTCTTAATTGAGCAGAACTATGGGAAAACTGATTTCCAGAAACTTATAGAGTAAAATCTGGCTGTTGACAACCTTGGGAAAAGTAGTTTAACTGTAACCTGTTATCACATTAGAACTTAAACAAGTTTGTTATCTACTATTACTTGTAAATTATAGTAGATAGGTACATACCTATTCTAACTTGGGTTCAGATTCTCGAAATCTCTAAGTCGGCTAATAGTCGAGAAGGCTTCCGAACAACTGCAGAGAGCAGTGGATGAGGGGCAGAAGGGAGATAATTATTAACGGCTCCCTTAATTCCTTGACATGTGTTTGAGAGTAATGACTCATTGACATTAGTGGTGGCACATTGAGAATAAAAACAAACCGTTGGTGATAGAGGGTATACTCATTGACACTATCACGGATACTTGGTAAAGCGAAGACTGATGCGGAAGCAAGTCCCCCATTTAAGGGGGGATATAAAACTATAGTGACGCTTCAGAGCAAATACAAGTCACGTACAGCTCCTATAACCCCCTTACTACTAATTCATTAATACGAAAAAAAAGGAGGGCCTAACCCTCCTTCTCTAAACACTATAAACTACTACATTACAACACCTAATCAGCTGTTAAGGGTATTGTAGAGACTTCTACGGAGTATCTCCGTCATACTTAACCCAGATTTACAAGAGAGGCTTTTAAGAGCCTCTTTCTCCTCTGGAGTAATGAATATTAGCATTCTTGAAGTCTTAGCTGTTTGACTCTTTTGGATGTAGTCGTTGAGGTCACTCTCATTAATAATCATAATTGTACTTTCTATAATGTACAAGCAAAGGGTTAGTATATATTATTTATCTTTTGGCTGTAGGTCTTCAACAACCTATGTACTTGCGTTTAAGGAAAAATAGCTTACCACTGAACATACCCTCCCTTTTACTTGAAAACCTAAGAGGAGCTTAGAATCAAGATTTGGAGAGCCAACTTGAGCAGATACAAAACCTTCAGGAGTATTGGCAAAACCCAAGTCCCTAGTGAAGCGCCACTGCGCTGACCACTTCACAAAATATCTGTCACTTCCATTCCATTAGTACCTTTCGGCTTCAAGTCGGATAGAGACGGAGGGTAAGTCTCTTTAAGGAAGCTGTTGACTCAGCTACTAACTTTAATCTTTCCAACGATTACATCTCGTATCACGCTTGTAAAGGTCTGAATAGAGCTTTTGCTTTCGTGTTTGATTTGATTTGATACGGCTTATGAACCTTGATCATAAACGGTGCTCTGAGAAGTCTAACGATAAAAACACTCCTCTATGTCTTTGCATAGATTTATTATGCTTGTTTAGATAATCTACAAGAGATTGAAACTGAGACTACCTATACTGAACATACCCTAGTGAGGTATAAATGGGCATTCATTTGCATCATCACTTATTGACGCACTTATCAACGGAAATATGTTTTGAGACTCAGGATTGTGATGGTGGCCTGAAGAGAATTACATCATTAAAATCGTATTGAATAGGCTTCGTCTTACGATTTCATTCATACTCATACCTGTAGTCTGAGATAGTTTTTGAAGCTTTTCTTTCTCATCTCTTGTAATGAATAAGAGGATTCTAGAATCTTTGGTTGGTTTACTTTCCTCAATGTATTGTGCTAGGTGAGTGGCTTTTATAATCATAGATAGGTCTTTATATAATGTACAAGTTTCACTACCCAACTACTCAATTGTTTGATACGCTTTCAAGGTCTTGTAATCTTATGTACCTTGACAATTACTAATCTGAACCAATGAGTACATACCAAGAGATTTCTTCCTTTATATGGAAGGTTTGTGACGATGAATTAAGAGGTCTATTTAAGCCTCACGAATACGGAGATGTAATTATACCCTTTGTTGTATTGAGACGCTTAGATTGTCTCTTAGAGCCCCATAAGGACGAAGTAGTTCAACTATATAACGACCTTAAAGACACCATAGATGATGTCTCGCCTATTATCAGGAAAAAGACAGGCCTGACATTTTATAATTACTCAGCCTTTGATCTTCAGCGATTAAAGTCAGACCCCAATAAGATAGGTCCAAACTTCAGTTATTACCGAGGTTGCTATTCAGACAATGTCATTCAGATCCTTGAAAACTTTCAGATAGAGAAACTTTCTGATAAGCTTGCTAAGAATAAGAAACTTTACAGCCTTATTGATAAGTTTACAGAGGTAGATCTTCACCCTGACAAAGTGGATAATCATACGATGGGATCCATCTTTGAAGAGTTGCTCAGAAGATTTTCTGAGATGAGCAATGAAACAAGTGGAGAGCATTACACCCCAAGAGATGTTGTTAACTTACTTGTATCATTAGTCTTCAGTGGAGACAAGAATCATTTGAAAGGAGAGGGTATTCTTCGCTCAATATTTGATCCTTGTTGTGGAACAGGTGGTATGTTAACGATTGGAAAAGAGTGGGTTCAGGAGAATGTTTCAGAAGATGTAAAGTTTCAATTGTATGGCCAAGAGCTGAATCCTCAAACCTTCTCCATATGTAAATCGGACTTCCTTATTACAGGTGAAGACCCTGATAATATCAAACTTGGCTCTTCACTTTCGTTTGATCAATTTCAAGGAAAGAAGTTTGACTATATGATAACCAATCCTCCATTCGGAGTTAGTTGGAAGTCTGAGAAAGATTATATCCTAACTGAGAAAGAAGACCCACAAGGTAGATTCAGTGTGGGTACGCCAAGAGTTTCTGATGGTTCATTACTATTCTTACAACATATGATTTCCAAGATGAAATCAGGAGGTTCAAGAATAGGAGTTGTATTTAATGGATCACCACTTTTCACAGGAGATGCAGGAAGTGGAGAATCAGAAATAAGAAGATGGATAATTGAAAACGATTGGTTAGAATGTATTGTAGCACTACCTGATCAATTATTCTTCAATACAGGTATCACAACCTACATATGGATTGTGACTAACAAAAAGAGTCCATATAGAAAGGGGAAGGTTCAGTTAATCAATGCTACCAACCTTTCAACCTCTATGAAAAAAAGCCTTGGGAATAAGAGGAAATACCTCTCCGATGAGCAGGTTAAGCAAGTCGTCAATGAATATGAACTTAATGGAGAGACTGAAATTTCAAAGATCTTTCCTAACGAGTTTTTTGGATATACCAAGGTTACAGTTGAACAGCCACTTATTGAAAATGGCTTCGTAAAGACAGATAAAAAAGGCAATGCTAAATCTGATAGTAAGCTAAGAGATTATGAGTCAATACCACTTTCGGAATCGGTAGAGGAGTATTTTGAGCGTGAGGTTCGCCCTCACCTTCCTGATGCTTGGATGGAAAGAGACAAGGATAAAGTTGGGTATGAAATCAATTTCACCAAGTATTTCTACGAATACAAACCATTGAGAGCAGTTGAAGATATTCTTAACGATCTAGCGAAACTTGAAGAAGAAACTGAGGCACTCAAAAAAGACCTTTTCAAATGAAACTATTCAATATTTTAGGAGAGAAATTAGAGGCGGTTGGTAGCAACCCTTTTAAACTAGAAAAAGACATTCAATCTCTGATTGAAAACAATGTAGACGAATTGTTTGAATTAGAGTTTGTCAAGTCTGAACTACGAATAAACAACTTCAGGTTTGATACTCTTTGCTTTGATGCTAGCAATAATTCATTTGTAGTTATTGAATACAAGAAAGGGCATAGCTATTCCGTAATTGATCAGGGTTACTCTTACCTCTCCACTCTTCTCAATAACAAGTCAGACTTCGTTTTAGAATATAACGAGACTTTGGGTAAGACAATGAAGCGAGATGAGGTTGATTGGAGTCAGTCAAGAGTCATCTTCATTTCTCCATCTTTCTCATTGTATCAAAAGACATCTGTCAACTTTAAAAACCTTCCCTTTGAATTATGGGAGGTTACACGCTATAAAAATGGTTCATTGGCTATGAATCATATCAGTACAGAATCTGATGTAGATATTAATTCCACGCTTGTTGATGACGAGAAATCCAATGTGGTAAAACAAGTGTCAAAAGAGGTAAAAAGATATGATGAGGACTTTCATCTGAATTACTCGCCAAATCGTCCTGATTGGGTCTTTGAAGCCTACGAAGACTTAAAGCAACGGATACTTTCAATAGATGAAAGTGTTGAAATAAGAGTAGCAAAACAAACCATTGGTTTCAAAGCAAAAAGAGTATTTGCAGATATCATTGTAACAAATAAGGGCCTCAAAGTCGTGCTAAACCTCAAGAAAGGTGAATTAAGAGATGACCTAAACAAGGCAGAAGACATCAGTAATAAAGGGCATTGGGGTACAGGAGATTATTGGTATTGGATCTTTTCAATGGATGACATTGACTATGCGCTAAATCTGATCAAACAGTCATTTAATAAGCAGGCCTGATGAAAGCTTATAATTCATACAAAAGTTCAGAGATTGATTGGATTGAACAAATCCCATCGCATTGGTCAGAAAATAGAATTAAGTACTTGTTCTCAGAAAAACCAAGTACACAAAATACAGATCTAAATTCAGGCTCAATAAGTTTCGGTTCAGTAGTTTACAAAGATGACAATTCAATCCCTGAATCTACCAAACTCTCATATCAAGAAGTGTTAGTTGGAGAATTCTTGATTAACCCATTGAACCTTAATTACGATTTAAAAAGTTTGAGAACTGCTCTGTCAGATAAAAATGTCGTGGTTAGCCAAGGTTATATAGTTTTAAGGTTAGAAGAAAGAGATACTGATCAATCTTTTTTCAAACACCTCCTTAGAGTATTTGATGTTGAGCATATGAAATCACTTGGAAGTGGAGTCAGACAGACTATTTCTTTTAATCACCTTGGCACAGAAGCTTTGCCATTACCACCAATTAAAGAGCAAAAAGCAATTGCATCTTTTTTAGATACCAAATCTTCACTCATTGATTCTCTAATTGAGAAAACCCAACGAAAGATTAAACTACTAAAAGAGAAAAGAACCTCTTTAATAAATGAAGTAGTTACCAAAGGATTGAATCCTAATGTAGAGATGAAGGATAGTGGTGTGGAATGGATTGGAACAATGCCTAATAATTGGGTTAAGAAGAAGGTTTCTTGGATTAGTAAAGTCGCAAGCGGCACTACCCCAAAATCAGATAACAAAGAGTATTATGAGAACGGAACAGTTAAGTGGCTGAATACAGGCGATTTAAATGACGGATTTCTAAGCACAACGAAAAAGTTAATTACTCAAAAAGCAGTTGATGACTGTAAACTCAAACAGTATAGCTCTTATTCTGTGGTTGTAGCTATGTACGGTGCAACAATTGGAAAGACTTCTGTAATTACTGAACCTATGACTGTTAATCAAGCGTGCTGTGTGATCAACGATATAAAGGAAGTAAGCTCCACTTGGGTATATTATGTGTTTTTAGCAAGTAAGTCAAACCTTATTTTTCAAGGAGAAGGTGGGGGTCAGCCAAATATAAATCAAGAGACCATAAGGTCTCACTTTGTAACAATACCTCCTTTAAGTGAGCAAAATAGAATTTTGACATTCTTGAACGAACAAACAGAATTAATTGATAAATCAGTTTCCATTGAAGAAGAGAGAATCAAACTTCTCAAAGAATACCGTCAATCGCTAATTTCAAGTGTAGTTACAGGTAAAATTAAAGTAACTGAAGATGCCTAGTAAGCCGAGTGAATTAAGATTTGAAGAATGGGTTGAAGCCTCGCTTGTAAAAGTGGGCTTCAAAGATAGTTTTGTGCATTCTAACGAGTTTTCAGAAGCTTACGACAAAGACCTATGCCTTCTTCCTGAACACCTCTTAAACTTCGTTAAATCAACTCAGATAGAGACCTATGAAAGGCTTCAATCATTGAAGGACTCAGCTACGGATATTTTTCTTTTAAAGAAGATAGATGAGCTTATTTCAAAGAGAGGAATTATTGAGGTATTAAGAAACGGTATTCAGACATCAGGCTGTAATTTTCAATTAGCTTACTTCAAGCCCAAAAGCGACCTCAACCCTGAGCTGAATGCACTTTATTCTAAGAATCATTTTACGGTTGTTAGACAACTTCATTATTCAAAGAGAAATAATAACTCTTTAGATATGACACTCTTCTTGAATGGAGTGCCTATTTCAACCCTAGAGCTTAAAAATCAACTTACAGGTCAATCCATTCGTGATGCTGAAAAACAGTACAAGTTTGATCGTGATCCAAGAGAGCCGTTATTCAAGTTTAAGCGCTGTCTAGTGCACTTTTGTGTGGACAATGACAAAGTCTCTATGACGACAAGATTGAGTGGATCTAAGACAAGGTTTTTACCATATAACAAAGACATAGAGAATCCGTTGGTAGAAGATGATTATCGCTCAAACTATCTATGGAATGAAATCTTAAAACCTGACTCTCTTCTTGATATCATAGAAAATTTTGTCCTCATCTCAGAAGAGGAAGAAAGAGAGTGGAATCCTAAAAAGAAAATTGTTGAGAAGAAGAAGTTTGAAGTCCAAATATTCCCAAGATATCACCAATTAGAAGTAATTCGTTCTCTACGAGAAACAGTTAAAGTTGAAGGCGTAGGAAAGAACTATCTAATTCAACACACAACAGGATCAGGGAAGTCATATTCTATAGGTTGGTTGTCCCATACCCTCGCCTCTCTGTATCAAAAACAGGGAGACACTAAGAGAATGTTTGATAGCATTCTCGTGCTTACGGATCGTAAAGTTTTGGATAAGCAACTTCAAGGTACAGTCTCAAAGCTAGAACAAACCGATGGGGTTGTTAACAATGTTGACCTCAACTCTCAGCAATTAAAAGAGTTTTTGGAGAAGGGTAAAGATATTATTATAACCACCGTACAGAAGTTCCCTGTAATCTCAGATGCTATTGCTAACCTAAAGAGCAAAACATTTGCTGTGGTGATTGATGAGGTTCATTCATCTCAAAGTGGTGAAACAGCCAAGCACATTAAGAAGTCGCTTTCTAAAACTGAAGAGGAAGAAGAACTTGACTTTGAGGATCTGATTCGCTTAGAAATATCCTCAAGAGGAAAGCAAGACCACATTTCATATTTCGGCTTCACAGGAACACCTAAGAACAAGACACTTGAACTATTCGGTAGAAAGAACTCAGACGGTTTATTTGTTCCGTTTCATTCGTACACAATGAAACAATCAATAGCCGAGGGATTTACTTTGGATGTTCTTCAGAACTATACAACTTACAAGAGGTTCTTCAAGGTTCTTCAAACAGATGATGAAGACAAAGAAGTTCCTGAAAGTCAGGTTAAACGAGAATTGGTGCAATTCGTAGACTCTCACGAGGAAACCATTAAGCAGAAGGTCACAATAATTCTAGACCATTTCGTTGACAAAGCATCTAGAAAAATTGATGGTAAGGCTAGAGGGATGGTTGTTGTGCGTTCTAGAAAACACTGCGTCCTATTCCACGAAGAGATGGTAAGTCAAATGAGAGAAAGAAATCTAACATATAGCTGTTTGGTTGCTTTCTCAGGCACTATCTATCACAATGGAATTGAGAACACTGAAGTCTCATTGAACAAGGCAAATGGACTTAAAGGAAACATACCTGACGGCTTGAAAGATCCGAGATTCAGGATATTAATTGTTTCAAATAAATACCAAACAGGTTTTGACGAACCTATGATGCAGTCAATGTATGTTGACAAGAAATTGAATGGAGTTCAATGTGTACAAACACTCTCAAGACTCAACAGGACGAAAAGCGGAAAGACAGATACCTTCGTTTTAGATTTTGCTAATGAAACCGAAGAGATTGTAGAGTCGTTTCAGCCATATTTCACCTCTACCGTTTTAACAGAGGAAACTGACCCTGATAAGGTTTATGATCTTCTCTATGAGATTGAACAATATCAGCTTTATACTGATTATCAGCTAGATGAATTCTGTAAAGAATTTTATTCTGTATCAGACTCAGACGAAAAACTACATCCAATCATTGATGAAGTAGTAAAGAGGTTTAAAGACAGGCTAGACGAAGAAGTACAGGATAAATTCAAATCTCTGATCCAATCATACATAAGGCTCTATTCATATGTCACACAGATATCTTCTTTTGCTGAGGTGAGTTGGGAGAAGAATTATGTATTCCTGAGATTCTTAAACAAGAAGCTACCTAAAGGAAAAGCAGAGAGAGTTTCAGTTTTGGATTATGTTGATTTGGATTCCCTAAGGATTCAGATGATGGGAGAGTCTCAATTATCCCTTCAAGATCAGGTTGGCGAATTAGATCCTCAATTTGGTGGAACATCAACATTGGCCCCTGAAGAAGAAAAAGAACTTCTCTCTCAAATCATAGATAAGGTTAACAATCTTTATGGTGTTGATCTTGGGGAAGAGGATAAGATCAATATGGATCTTGTGGTTAAGCGTGTTTCGCAAAACGAAGATCTCAGGAAGGTTATGAAAGGTGATAATACGGATGATGATCGTAAGGCCTACTTTGAGAAAATATTCAAAGACGAGATGGTAGACTTCTATGGTGATCGTATTGACTTCTATAAGAAGGTTATGGATAAGAATGTATTTCCATTAATTGCTGATGGAATCTTTAGGGCTATTCAAAATCTCTAATCCCCCCTCAAAGAGGTTAGCTTACTAGAAACAGCGAAATTCTCCGGTCAATCCAAAAACTGACAGTAAAAACTGACAGTATTGACAGTAAATCGTACCTTTTCACTGATTATTAACCCACTGTTGGTTTTTAAGAAGTTCTCTATTTAATTGGAAAATCTGGGTTTCTAAAGCGGAGTAGCAACTTCAATGCTTTAGCGTTGATTTGAGGCTGTGCCTCAGTTGTAGCGAGTTATAAGAGTACAACGATGCTATAAACGAAGAAACCCTCTGAAGTTTCCTTCAAAGGGTTTCTGAGTAGCGGAGGCAGGACTCGAACCTACGACCTTCGGGTTATGAGCCCGACGAGCTACCAACTGCTCCACTCCGCGCTATTGTGGGGCAAATATAGGGCTGTTCGTCGCATTATACCAAACTAATACATAGAGAATGCCATTAAATACGAGTCTAGGGTCAGAACAAGCAGATTATCAAAGTAGTAGGGAATTGCTAATTCTTTAAAGACTCCTATGTCGGTGAAGAGAATGATCTGCGCATTCATCAACGGTGATTTGAAAATCGTGGAGATGGCAGAATTTAGAAGATATAGGTTTCATATTCACGCATAATGGATATATCAGAGTCTGGCATGCGGTTGACTCGGTTATCGACTTGAACTAAGGCATAGATGCACTTTTGAGCGTTACGAGATTTAGCGACTTTGTGAAGTTGTCCAGCGATAGCATTGCCTAAACCCTTGGCTTGGAATTCACGTAGAATACCTATGGTTTTAAAAATGATGGTAGCGTCGGGGAGTTCTGATAAATAGGCAAAACCTACTTTTTGATCTTTTATCTGGACCCAGTACAACAGCGGAGTGTTATTAGAGCCTGCGGTTATGTGCTGCAGCCAATTTTGGAATTGGACCTTCGTCATAGACTCATAGCCCCAATTACCACTAAAGATGGCGTCGATCAAATTTAGGAGGGCATCGGCTGTTCCGGACGAGCCTAGCTCTATGTGCTCAAGGGAGAATCCTTGATCATACCAGTCTTGAACAAAAGGTTCGGACACTTCGATGACGCCGTCAAAGTGCGTGCGATAAGCGCTGCGGTATTTTACTACTTTTTTTGGTCGGCAGGCGTTAAAAAAGTTAGCCACGTACGGAGCACTCTCCCACTCGCCAGGGAAGATGGGACCACCGTTAGTCATCGAAATGAATTTATACGGCAAGAAAGTCGAACCGTTGATAGGTCCGTACAAAGGGCCTACGAATTGAGCCCTGGTTTGGGCCCATGCTTCGCGTTGATTTTCTTCAGTGCCCCCTTTCAGTTCAAAAAATCCAAAGGCGTGTCCGTCCATAAATGGATAGGTTCCGAAGCAGAAATAGTCATTATCGATCCACTGGGCATTAATCTTTGATGAATAGAAGTCCCAGCAGGTGCGTTCATAATCACACGACTCGTGGCCAAGGTTGGCTTTGCGGTAGCGAACAAAATTTTGAAAATGGTCAAGCGTAGGTATCATAGTATGGGTTTTAACGTGCCGCTTGCGGCGTCAAGAACGGCTTCTCCCCCATCTTTTAGTTGTGCTGTTGCATTTGGCGCACCGATAATGCAGGGTATGCCCAATTCTCTTGTTACGATGGAAGCGTGTGAAAGCAATCCACCTTGCTCGACCACTAAGCCCTTAGCTTTACTTATGAGCATACTCCATCCCGGGTCGGTATGTTTAGCCACGAGGATATCAAAGTCTGGCCAGGGTCCTGGTCGGTATTCATCCATTACCAATAAGCGGCCTTTGACGACACCAGGGAACACACATTGTCCCTCAACAATTTCGCCGGTGGCAGTACCAGAAATGTAGGGCGGTGCCTCCCCCGATGGAGTTGTAGCGAAACTCCGCGGGTATCGATCATCTGCATGCTTGACATATTTTGCTTTGCGCTCTACAATCAAATCTTTCCACTGTGTAATATCACCGGCAAACCATTCTTCAATTTTAAGGTAGAAGATGTCATCGGGTTCTTGAATATGACCGGATTGGGCCGCGTTAATTCCACCTTGAAGCAATATGCGACGTAACCAACCGAAGCCAGTGGAGCGCAATAGTCTAAACGCTTCACGTTGTTTGATATAGCGCTGTAGTTGCTTTATGCCCCAGGGTAATTTTTGGTCGGTATGTGGGCCGCTAGACAAAAGTGGGCTGGACGCAATCTCTTGAATTGCGTTCGACAGAGCGCCGAAATCATCCATAGGACTCGGTGATTCGAGCTTAAGCTCGTTGGGGAATCGACCACCGAAAATGGAGAAATATGTGGTCCAACGCTCATGTAATTCGCGATTTTGTTGGAGTTGATTGTAGAATGCAGATTCGTCTACCGCGATTAACGCCTTCTTCAATAGGACATCTTCAATCACCTCATGGGCTAAGGCTTTGAAGTCTCTCAATTGTTTGACGCTTGGGGTTTCCACTGAGAGGAAGCCCTGAAGTTCCTCTGGGCTGTACTTTTTCTCAGCCCATCCAAGGAACGTCATCAGTACAGTGTCGCTCTCTACGGTGACATACCAGCGGCGTAACCAGCGGCGCTCGCAATGGTTCCATAAAGTTTGGAGTTCGGAGGTGGAGCGCTTCGAAAAATCAGTCCTGCCTAAGGCATTAAAATCTTTCTGAACAACTCGATTGAATCTGTTCTTCGTCCATGGGAAACAGAGCACCTTCCACAACATTAGCGGATAGTAGGCAATTTTCAACCAAGCTGATGGTCGCATACTTTCAGGAAGGAAAATTTGTTGGCGAATTTCAGCAGTGATCATGCGCTCTAAGTTTTCCTTGTTCCTCTCATAACCAGGCAGGAAAAACATCATGGAATACCAATGATTCATGACATAGTACATGCGGCCATTAAAGTCTTTGACAAGGTTATCAAAAACGCTTTGATGGCGCCGGATGGTTTGCTTGGGTACCCCGCTATGTGCGAGTAAATCCTCGTATACATATTTGTAGAGTCGGCGCGCCACGCTTGCCGTCATTGGGCTTACCGTGCCCGTGTAAGATTCGGCTAGGTTAGAATTATCGAATAGCCAAAGCTGAGGGAGCCAGTCTACCGTCACCGGACGAATTTGTAGTACGTACAATTTACCCTCAACAAAGGTCCACTCCACATCCATAGGCTTGCTGTAATGCTGGCGAACCTTTCGGTACAAACGAAGCAGCGCTCGATCCAGGATAGGGGTCCATTTATTAGACTCAAATTCCTTAGTCACGATTTGACCCGAAGTGCTGTCAAAGAGCTGACCTTGTCGTAAGTCGGAGCCCTGGTCCATCCAAGTTTCTCCGCTGGGATGAAACCCTCTTTGGGCAACTTCAAACCCTTGAACCACATAATTACACAATCCCGGCGCATAGTTGACCATCCATCGTTCTTCGTGGGTAAACATCACGCCTGAAGTACTATTGACACTATGAATCAGGGGCTGTATCACGACGCCGTGAGGTTCATTATCGGGAGATAATTCTGGTAAACTTGCGGCCACAACATTGATGGCATCGGCAATTGATTCTTTGGTGATACCCAGTAGGGTCTTAAATTGGCCCGCGGCAGCGCTTTCCTCAGTATCCTCCGTAATGCTTGAGCTGCGAACCGCGTAAAAATCGGACTCCCCTATTTCATCTAAAACCGCTTTAGCAATCTCCTCGGGATTAGCGTTTGGAAGGTCATCGTCAGCGCATACCGAAGTGAAAGGCAACGTTTTAAATCCATGTTCTTGCAAACTTGCGAGCCCTTTAGCCTTATTCCCAAAAACGCCTAATGTTAGAGCCATACGACTAGATTGAGTAATATATACGATAAGACTGCGCCAGCTTGAATACTGTACTTGCCTTTTTTATCAGGTTTGTTGGCGTAGCGCATTGCGCCTAGAAGCAATGGCAAGATCGCTAACCAAATGTACAGTTGGGATACTCCGGAAATTTGAGCATAGAGCCACATAGAAAGTAGCCCAATTAGCAAGGTTACGACTGCACTCCCCCAAATTCCTAAGCGTGAAGAATAGCTGTCTCTGTAAGCTGTTTCTTCGTCAGGTGGAAGGCATTTTCGAGCTGCTTCGACAAGAGCACTTAAGGCAAATACACCTAAGGCATGCCACCAAATATTTTCGGACCATTGAAGTGTTTTGGAGATGGCAGCATAAGCGACCAATTGGAGCAACAACATCTGCATCAACATGATTACATTATATAACCAAAAGTGAGGCTTGAGTTTTGCTAAGGGACCTACCTCGTAACGCGCCAATATAGAATAGAGCAATAGCCCTGCAGAAAGTAAGCCAGACAAGGGATCCAACACTATGTGGATGCTGATGAATATTCCGCCATTCCAATAACCAATACGCAAGATTTCCTTTTCCGTGATCAGTCCACGCTGTAGTGGGCGATCCGGATGATGCACATCATCAACCTCTTTATCTCTTAACTCATCAATAACTCGAGTGTGAAGTAAGAAGGACAGTCCAGCCACGGCGAGTAAGGCATATTTCCACCACTCCGCGTAGTAACCGTCCAGTTCTAAAACAGCCAACGTTGATACAATAATGGCCAATGTAGTTGGCAACAAAAAGACCAGCGGGAACCGTTCGATCTGGTATTGATAGAGCCGACGCCCTAGACCTTGCTTTGTTTCTTCCATAGGTAAAAGTTATTATAAAATGGCACCCTATCATTTTCGGTCACTTTCATTAGGGTCCACTGGTTTTGGAAGGAATGCGGCACTGTTATGGCATAGCGATGTTCCCAATACAGAAATAATGAACCCGGCGTACATGCCCGATCAACCAAAGCAAAAAAGTCAGCATTGTACTCCTCATCCGTTCCTTCCATAATGTCCGAAGCGTGAATCATATGGCGAGCCCGCGGCAATTGCTTTACGTAGGATTTCATATCCATATGGTGGAATAGTAGAGCATCTGATTCTGGGATCCAATTTCCTTGTAAGTAATCTAACCGACTGTGTTTGTGATAGCCGTGAATGATATAATCTACATATGGATTTTCAATGAGCGGGTGGGCAAGGATTTTTTCTTTGAATTGGTCCAAGTAATTCACCTGCCTAGGTTTTTTACTCTTGTCCTGAATCAATCCCGGAGGACGCGCTTTGGTATCCACATTTTCGAGAGAGAAAATTCGACTTGTTAAAAATTGAAATCTTCGAGTATCCCATCCCCGGGCATATACCTCAGCTCTGTGCGCTGTTGAATCTGCCTGCACCATCTGTTTTCGTGCTCCTGGAGCTAATAAAATAGGGAACACCCTAGCGAACTTCTGCAGAAAGCCTTCCAATTTACCCCCGTGCAGCAACCCTCGTCGTGAATTAACACCAAAAAGTTGATCGCGATTCGGAGCACTTAGCGCCGCAAGCTTCTTTTGAACGTGTCCAATCTGTGCATGTTCTGTATCGATCAAATGAATGTACGTGACTCCGTGGTGGAGTAAACTGAAGGCATGGTCTCCACCACTGGCAACCATGTGATAGTGTTCAACCTCATGCGTATCAACGATACTACGAAGTAGATTGGTATCTTCCCAAGATTGCGAGTAATAGAGCACTAAAAGCGTGATTTACAATGAAGGTAGGAAAATTGCAATACACTGTATTTTCAAAGTGGTCAGATTAATGGGAGAACAGGCTTATGAGGTCCTATATGAGGCTTTCAGCCGATGTAATTGCTTCATTATTGAGACAACAACCTACTTCGCGAAGATTTCTTCTAGATGTTTTGAGCCTTTTTGGATTTCAGTTTCGGTCAATACCTGTTTCAACTCGCCTCCTTGCAGGAATATACAACTAGAACATAACTCCACCACCTCTTGCATGATGTGTGTGGAGAACAGCACTGTTTTATCAGTAGCGATGTTTTTAAGCAACGTACGGATTTCAATCAATTGGGCTGGATCTAAACCTGTCGTAGGTTCATCTAAAATGAGCACCTCAGGATCCGGAATCAACGCAGCTGCTAATCCCACCCGTTGTCTGTAACCCTTCGATAAAGAACCAATTTTCTTATGCTGTTCAGGTCCTAAGACTGTTTGCTCAATCACGGTTGGGATTCTTTCTTTATCTACTTTGTACAATTGGGCCACATATTCCAAATACTCGCGAACATAAAGCTCGAGATATTGCGGATTGTGTTCCGGTAGGTAACCTAACGACTGTTGCACCTGAAGAGGCGACACAACCACATCTACTCCATTCACCACAGCAGTTCCAGAGGTAGGTAAGATTGCACCCGTAATGATTTTCATCAAGGTACTCTTCCCAGCACCGTTGGGACCTAGAAGTCCCGTGATTTGGCCTTTCTCAATGGTCAAAGTCACTTCGTTCAGCGCCTTTTGAGCACCGTAGTTCTTCGAAATATTTGTTAGCTCGATACTCATGACTTAATACCCATCAAATCTAAGAAGAAGGCGTATTCCATCGCCGTTTCTTTTAAACTTTCGAAACGACCTGAAGCACCACCATGGCCGGTTTCCATATTACAAAACATTAGCAAAGGTTCCCTCCTGTTTGTACGTGATTTACGCAAGCGCGCTACCCATTTTGCAGGCTCCCAGTATTGTACCTGACTATCGTGTAAGCCCGTTGTAATAAGCATGGCTGGATAGTCCTGAGCTGTTACATTATCATACGGGCTGTAGCTCTTCATGTAGTTATAACTGTCCTCATTATTTGGATTGCCCCATTCGTCATATTCCCCTGTAGTAAGTGGAATAGTTTCATCGAGCATCGTAGTCATGACATCCACAAAAGGTACTGCTGCGAGCACCCCTCTAAAAAGATCGGGACGAAGATTAACTACTGTTCCCATTAATAAGCCCCCAGCACTGCCTCCTGAAGCCATTAAAGTTTCTGGAGAAGCATAGCCCTGCTCTATAAGGGTCTCCGCACAACTGATGAAATCTGTAAAGGTGTTCATCTTATCAAACATTTTACCGTTCTCATACCACGGTCTGCCTAGGTATTGTGATCCGCGAATGTGAGCTATGGCATAGACGAAACCCCGATCTAGAAGGCTTAATCGGACACTAGAGAACTGCGGATCAACGGTGATTCCATAACTTCCGTACCCATATAGCATGGTGGGATTAGGACCGTCAGAACGAAGTTTATCTTTTCGATATACGACAGACATCGGCACTTGCGTTCCATCTGAGGCCGTGGCCCAAATTCGTTTCGTTTCGTAAAGTGACTTGTCATAACCACCCACCACTTCTTGTTCCTTCTGAACGGTTTTTTCTCCAGAGGTAAAATGGTAATCAATCACGCTACCCGGCGTGGTCATACTCGTATATCCAAAGCGCAAATGCGTTTGATCAAAGCCTGGATTATTACCTAGATAGGCGGTATAGGTTTCTTCTTCGAACGGCAAATAGGTAGGTTCGCCGCCCCAAGGTTGAATTCGAATGTTCGTCAAACCGTTTGAGCGCTCCTCAGTAACGAGGTAATCGCTAAAAAGTGCTATGTCCTCGAGATATGTGGATTCGCGATGGGGAATAACATCTTCCCAGTTTTCTATCGACGGTGCAGTCACGGGTGTACGGACCAATTTAAAATTCGTAGCACCATCCGCATTTGTGCGAATGTAAAAATGATCACCAAAGTGGCTTAACCCATATTCTAATCCACGTGTGCGTGGGTGAATCAACTCAAAAGTTGCCTCAGGCTGATTCGCTGGAATAAACCTGTGTTCATCCGCCATGGTAGAGCCGCTGCCAATGAAAATGTATTTCTTGCTTTTACTCTTGTAAACGAAGGTGCTGAAGGTCTCGTCTTGCTCTTCGTAAATGGTGCTATGCTCAGCCGTTTGTGCATTCCATCGTTTAATTCTACAACTTCGTAAGGTCTCTAAATCTTTTACAGAGTAAAAAAGGAAGTTGCCATCTGCACTCCAGGTCGATCCGCCTGTACATTCAGCTTCGGAGATTAGGGCTATAGCCCCGGTAATAAGATCTTTTGTGTATAACGTGTAGATGCGTCTACTCACAGTATCAACTCCAAAGGAAATCTTTTGATTGCTCGGGTGCATACTGAGTCCTGTGACCTGATAATAGTCGTGCCCTTTGGCCAATTCGTTGACGTCTAACAAAACTTCTTCCTCAGCCTGTAATGAACCTTCTTTGCGGCAGTATAGCGGATATTCAGAATCTGCATTGAATCGGGTATAGTAGAAATAACCGTCCAGTTCGTACGGAACAGAACTATCGTCTTTTTTGATACGACCCACAATCTCTTCATAAAGACGCTCCTGCAATGGCTCTGTTGCCTTCATGATTTTCTCTCGATATGCATTCTCAGCATTGAGGTATTCTATCACTTCAGGGTTTTCACGATCACGCATCCAATAATATTCGTCCACACGTGTATCACCGTGTGCTGTCATCTCGAATGGGACAGATTTTGCCAAAGGTTCGCCAGCAGGGTTTTGCTCAGTCATAGTACATTGGGTCAGAATGACCACAAAACTAAGGCTTAAGAGGGCCTTTTGTCGCATGGGGTCAGTATTTTAGAGGTTTACTAAATAGATCTTGAAAGTACATAATATGAAGCACTCTATCCTAGTCCTGCTGGGTTCCATTTTACTTATGAATTGTACCCGTCCCATACGAACCCTAGACTTGCAAGGACATCGCGGCGCAAGAGGTCTCTTTCCTGAAAACTCATTGCTCGGATTTGAAAAGGCGTTAGAGATTCCAGAGGTAAGTACGCTCGAATTGGACCTTTGTGTTACTGCAGACGATCAGCTCATCGTATCGCATGAGCCCTGGATAAACGAGCAAATCTGTACGATAAATGATACCTTAAAAGAAGGCAGACACTACAGTCTCTATAAAATGACCTACGACAGTATTCTACAATTTGACTGCGGTTCAAAGGGGCACTCTGACTTTCCTGAACAGCAACTCGCTTCAATAAGCAAGCCGCTACTCAAGGAGTTGTTTGCGATGATTGACGAAAAGGGATTGCGCTGGCCCAACTTCAATATTGAAATCAAATCACGCCGCAAAGGAGATCATGAGTACCATCCTGGGCCGAAGAAATTTGCTGCATTGGTAGTGGAAACGCTAAATGAATTGAACGAAGTTTATCCCAAGGCGGATGTACTGAATAAAGTAAGTATTCAAAGCTTTGATTTTCGCGCACTTCGTGAGGTTCGCAAAACCGCTCTACCCGTTAAGCTTAGTTTAATAACCGAAAAAACAGCGAATCCTGCCAAAGAAATGGATGCCTTGGGATTTCCTGTGGATATATACAGCCCCAGCTACGAATTGGTCACCCCAGAGCTGATTTCTTGGTGCCACTTTAGACAAATTGCGGTTATTCCATGGACGGTAAACGAATTGGATGAAATGCAAGAATTAGTCGATATGGGTGTGGACGGGCTTATCTCAGACTATCCAGACCACTTCAACTTACTGGTTTATTGACCCAGCTGAGTTTTTGCGCGCTCAATTCTCGCCAATCCTTCTTGCGAACCTCTGTGTTGTGGGTTAAAACTCAATGCCTGGCGGTAGTCCGCTTCGGCATTCGGTAAATCGCCCAGCAACTCAAAACAGTATCCTCGACCATAAAGTGCACGGTGATTCACTGGCTGTATAGCTAGGGCTTGGGTAAAGTATTGACGGGCTTCAGCATACAGTTGCAATTGCAAGTGTACGTATCCAATATTGAAAAAGGATTCTAAATCCTGTGGATCCAATTGGGTACATTTCGTAAAATCTTCCAATGCGCCGTTCCAATTCTTCTGGCCTAGATAAAACATCCCTCTGTTGTAAAAGTGCACGCGAACCTCAGGTTGCAATTCGATCAATCTATTAAAATAGCCCAACGCAAGAGGGTTGCCTATACCGCTGTACAACACTCCAGACATATCTAAAGCTTCAATGTAGTCTGGCTTGAGATCTATGGCTTTCTGGAACCAGTCCAATGCCCTCGTTGTATCCTCTATGGCATCTCGCATAAGTAAACCTTTTAAATAGGTTGCCTCCGCATTTTTCGGCTCCATTTCCAGTACCTCATCTACTAACGCTGCACTCTTCTCAAATTCTGTAACAACATGGTATAATTGAGCCATCTTTAGTCGACACGGCACATAGCTTGGGTCCTCCTTCATGCAACGCACCCATGCATCACGACTCTGTCTCGTTTGATTTGTAGCGAAACTAATGTCGCCCCATAATTCTAGTGCTCTCGTTCTACTGCTGTCCAATTCTAGAACCGCAGCAACATCCGCGGCCGCATATTTCAAATTCTGGCGTTTCAAATACATGGAGGCACGGTATTCCAATGCTTCTAAATTATTTGGCACATCACGCAAAACAGCATTGATACTGTCGATAGGGTCTTTAACACTAACGGCAATGGATTCCGTCGCATCTACCTCAGGTGAAATCGAGGATTCTTCAGGAGTACCACAACGCGTGAGAACCAAAATTGTAAACGCAAATAGGACTAAGTTTTTCATACCTCAAAAATGCACCAAAAAAAAAGCCCCGCCAAGTGGCGGGGCCTTCTTATACAATAAGATGATTCTTATTAGAAGTTGTAACGCAATGAAGCGTTCCAAGTACGTCCGAAACCGAACCATACAGAATTCGCTGTATTGATTCCATTCCACTCATCATCTCCGTCTTCAACGTGAATACTTGTGTTAGATTCCGCGATATAAGTAGCATCTAATAGGTTATTTACGTTCAAACGTAAAGTCCAATTATTCATTCTATACGTCGCACCTAAATCTACTAGACCATATGATGGCAACTTAACGGCGCCTCTGTTATCAGCGGTATAAAATTCTTCGTCAACGATGGAGAAGTCAGCGTAAAGACCGTCTACTAAACGTAGGCCTAGATCAATACTAGCTCCTTTTGCTACTTTGTAATCTGCAGTAAAGTAAGCAGTCGTCTGCGCTGCATCACCAACCTTAGCACCTGCTAAGTATAGCGTGCCTTCACCTATAGCTTCCTGGTTGTCATCAAATAACGTTGCACTGAAGTCCTTAGTGTATCTCCAATCGCCAATTGAAGTCATTGCTTTGAGACGCAATTTGTCAGTAGCGAAATAGTCCGCTTCTAACTCAATACCGTTGTGACGAACGTCAATATCTCTAAACTGAGCCGTTCCATCAACACCATTTGCATTGCTTAATGAAACAGTCTGGAAACGATTACCCCACGTCGTAGAATATGCATTTACATTAATTCTCAAGTTGTTTGAAGTATATCCATAACCTGCCTCGAATGAGATAATCTCTTCGTTCTGCAAGTCTTCGTTAATAGCGTTTCCGTAGTTAGGGAAGACTGCGCCAAACTGCGCCTGACGAGAAATGAAACCAGCGTTAACAAAGAAGTTAGATGCATCGTTCATGTTGTAGTTCGCACCTCCTTTTAGGTAACCACCTAACGAGTTTTGTGTTTCTGAAATTGGGTTTGCAGGCTGGTCGAAGTAATCTTCACGTTGGAATGACTGATTAGAAACACCACCTTGAAGTACCACGTTGTAGAGGTTGTCTTCGTTATATTCTACTAAACCGTTCAAACCTGCCCAGCCTACGTTACCTACGTTGTAGAAATCAATCTTAGGACCGTTCAATCCTGTATTGCCAAATGGACTTGCGTTTATCGTAGTATTGATGATCTGACCGCCTGAGTTACGGTTACCTGTTGAGTAGTATCCGTCTAGACCCATAAGGTTGTTTACTGTACGGTAGTGGAAACCTTTGTATGATCTCAAGTCTACACCAATAGATGTTCTTACTTTACCAAACTGACCTTCTAGGTTAGAAATGGCTCCAATCCAGTTGTGTGAGTTCATAGAAGCACGACGAATCAAGACTGCACGATTAACATTGCTGTCATTAAATCCGTTTGAACCTATCATCTGACCAGCAAAGTTTGAAATGTCACCTGTGTAACCATCAGTAGTAGACTGATTTGCAGCAACTAGTGCATCGAAATCGATTGTACCATCCTCGTTTCTCGAACCATTACCATCCTCTAGGTAGTGCTCTGTAAGGTCTTTTCTAAATGGTAAAATATCCATGTCTCCATTGTAGTAATTTTTACCACGAGGACCTGTACCACCGCCACGACCTGCCGATCCGTAGAATGAAGAGTTCAACTTCCAAGTTGAGTTGATGTCCCAATCCCAGTTCAGTGTTGCGAGTGGTTTGTTGTAAAAGTTACGGCGCATAGAGAACTCTTCTACTTCACCGTCTGCATTCGTCATTGTACCACCGTTTGTATTCCAGCGACGGTTGATGTCACCACCTTCGCCCTTGTAACCATTGTCATTAGAGAAACTCTGGTAATCACGAATACTCACCCATACATCACGTTGGTGGTGCCATTGACCTGCACCCAAGAAAGTGAAGTTCAAGCTGTGGTCAGATCCTTTAGGTGCGTAACCTACAGAAGCGAAGTAGTTGTAACCTTCACCCTGAGTATTATTAATGTAACCGTTACCCATCCATCTGCTTAAAAGCAAAGATGTAGCCCATCCTTTATCGTTTACACCTGTATTGTAAACAGCAGATGTCTTAAAATACCCATCGTTACCTAATGCCTGAGTCAAAGAACCGCCTTCTTTTTTCTCCGCTGCTTTAGTGAAAATACTGATGGTTCCACCAACAGAAGGAACAGCAAGTTTCGAGGCACCTAAACCACGCTGAATCTGGATACCAGAAGCAACATCTGTTAAACCTTGCCAGTTTGACCAGTACAGACGACCGTTCTCCATATCATTCACTGGCTGACCATTGATAAGAAATGAAGTGTTCGTTTGGTCGAAACCACGCAATGAAATGCGTGAATCACCGTAACCACCACCCTGTTTTGTTGCGTATACACCAGGAGTAGTATTCATGATTTCAGGGAACTCTAGGTTACCCACTTTTAGAGCAATGTCAGAAGGAGATATTGTTGAAACTGCAACTGGCGTTTCGCGAGCAACAGCAACATCAATTACTTCAGACACAACAGTAATCTCATCCAACATGTCGAACAAGGAATCTGCAGAAGCAGATGCGTCTTGTGCACTTAAGGCAAAGCTTGCCGAGAGCGCACCGATAATTAAAAATGCTTTTTTCATTTCGTTTGTAAAATGGTTATTCAGGTCTAAAATTAAAAAATGTTAACATGTCTTTAACGATTCAATGTTAAGGAATGTTGAACTTTTATTAACCACTTTTAAACAAAATAAGGCGCTGATGAACAGCGCCTTACTCAAAGTATATATAATGCTTTTCGCTATTCTGCAGCCACTAAAACGGCTTTTATCTTAGCCTCCACTTCTTCCGCAAGCTCCGGATTATCGATGAACAACTGCTTTACAGTATCACGTCCTTGGCCCAGACGTGTATCTCCGTAACTGAACCAAGAACCACTTTTAGTTAGAATATCATGCAGCACACCTAAGTCGATCAATTCGCCCGCTTTTGAAATACCCTGTCCGTACATAATATCGAACTCTGCTAAGCGAAATGGTGGCGCGACTTTATTCTTAACCACTTTCACACGAGTACGGTTACCCATGACACGATCGCCATCTTTGATCTGCGTAGAACGACGGATATCTAGTCTGACTGAACTGTAAAATTTAAGCGCATTCCCTCCAGTGGTTGTTTCAGGATTTCCAAACATCACGCCAATTTTTTCGCGCAACTGATTGATAAAGATTACACAGCAATTCGTTTTACTGATTGTACCTGTTAATTTTCTTAATGCTTGAGACATGAGGCGTGCATGAAGCCCGACACGCGCATCACCCATTTCACCTTCGATTTCAGCTTTCGGGGTTAAGGCCGCAACAGAATCAATGATTAAAATATCTATGGCACCTGAGCGAACTAGATTATCCGCAATCTCCAAAGCCTGCTCTCCATTATCGGGCTGCGAAACAATAAGGTCATCGGTATTCACTCCTAAGCTCTCCGCGTATGTTCTATCAAAAGCGTGTTCAGCATCAATAAAAGCCGCTATTCCTCCTTTGCGCTGACATTCTGCAATGGCATGTAAAGTAAGGGTTGTTTTACCTGAACTCTCAGGTCCGTATATCTCTACAACACGACCCATAGGATAACCGCCCACGCCCAATGCAATGTCTAATGTCAATGAACCCGTAGGTATTGATTCAACTTCAATTACAGGCGCATCGCCCATTTTCATTACTGTTCCTTTACCGTAGGCTTTGTCCATACGGTCCATAGTTAGTTTGAGTGCCTTGAGTTTGGCGTCTTTGTCTGCGCTCATAATCTTAGAATGCTAAAAATATTAGAATTTATACAAATGTAGAACTTTGTTTCAAACGACAAAGCCCTTTCTAATAAATTACACGAAGAATTTAAATTATTAGTAAAGCGCGAGGATTTGTTCCGTCGCTTCTTTGGTTTTAACTTTCTCTAATACTTGCTCAATAACACCTTCTTCGTCGATCACATAAGTATGTCTGTAGATGCCTTCATATTCTTTGCCCATGAACTTCTTCCATCCCCACGCTTCAAAGGCGAGTATGATCGATTTATCTTCGTTCGATATGAGATTGTAATTTAATTCTTGCTTAGAGGCAAAATTGAGCTGACGCTTTACAGAATCTGCGCTGACGCCTACTACTTCGAAGCCTTTTGACGCTAAATCAGCGTAGTGATCTCTAAAATTACAAGCCTCAACTGTACACCCTGGTGTACTCGCTTTTGGGTAGAAAAATAGGATCACCTTTTTTCCTTTAAATTGCTCAGAAGTAATGTGTTCACCGTGCTGATTTACGCCGCTCCAATCAGGTGCGGACTGTCCAATTTTTAATGCCATTGTTAATTCATTTTATTTCTCAACAACTCGAAGTTAGCTTTGTTTCATTCGATAGCGACCTTGTTAGCACTAAATAGTTTTGCACATGACCAAAGCAGAGAAAATCCAATTTACACTTGACGCATTAGAGCAATTATATCCAGAAACCCCTGTCCCGCTTGATCATGAAGACCCTTTTACTTTGCTGGTAGCGGTGGTTCTAAGTGCGCAATGCACCGATGAGCGAGTAAATAAAATCACACCCAAGCTCTTCGCAGTAGCTGATAATCCTTACGACATGGCGAAATTGACTGTTGAGCAAATCGCGGAAATCATTCGACCTTGCGGTTTAGTCCCGATGAAAAGTAAAGGGATTCATGCATTCAGCAATACCATAGTTAATGAATACGGAGGAAAAGTGCCTGCCAGTTTTGAATCACTAGAAGCCATGCCGAGTGTTGGTCATAAAACCGCAAGTGTCGTTATGAGCCAAGCTTTTGGTGTTCCCGCCTTTCCCGTTGACACACATATACAACGTTTAATGTACCGCTGGGGTTTTTCTAACGGAAAATCTGTAGTGCAAACAGAAAGAGATGCCAAGCGGTTGTTCCCAAGATTTTTGTGGAATAAACTGCATTTGCAAATCATTTTTTATGGCAGGGAATACAGTCCAGCGAGAGGATGGGATTTAGACAAAGATTTTATTACCAGCACGGTGGGTAGAAAAAGTGAAATAGAACGTTGGCACAAGGAACAGGAAATGAAACATAAGAAGGGCAGCACAGGCAAAAAAGCTCGTAGATAGTTCCTATTTTTGATAAACGATAAAATGAAAACTCCTCTATATGGGTCGCGCATTTGAATTTAGAAAAGAACGAAAGTTTAAACGTTGGGCAGGGATGGCAAAAACCTTCTCTCGCATCAGCAAGGACATCATCATGGCTGTTAAAGAAGGAGGAGATAATCCGGACTCAAATTACAGACTGCGTATGCTTTTTCAAAACGCAAAAGCCGCCAACATGCCTAAGGATAATGTGGAGCGTGCGATCAAAAAAGCAATGTCGAAGGATCAATCGGACTATAAAACCATTGTTTACGAAGGATATGGTCCGCACGGAATAGCAGTGCTCGTTGAGACGGCAACTGATAATAATACTAGAACGGTTGCAAATGTCCGTTCATACTTCAACAAATGTGACGGTTCATTAGGCACCTCTGGCTCGGTAGAATTTATGTTCGAACATAAATGTCACGTAAAAATTGCTGCAGGTGATTCGGATATAGAAGAGCTCGAGTTTGAGATGATCGATCACGGCGCGGAGGATGTATTCAAGGATGTAGAAGAGAAAGACGGTGAAGAATCAGAGGTAATCATGGTGTACGGTCAGTTCGCAGATTACGGAAACATAACCAAAGGGCTCGAGGAATTAGGGCACGAAATAGTAGAGTCTGGCTTCGAATATATTCCTACAACTACGAAAGAAATAGGGGCGGAGCAAACTAGGGACTTAGAAAAGCTCATCGAAAAGCTGGAAGAAGACGACGATGTTCAAAACGTCTATACTACGATGCGTTAGGAGGCATTGATTCATTAAAAAAGCCGCTCATTGAGCGGCTTTTTTAATGCTTTTAAATGGCTTTTCGAAGCGAACTTCGCTCAATCTGCGATTTCGCGTATTCAAGTGTAATATGAATTTCTTTTGCCTCTAATCCAGGTGCATCAAACATATGATCCGTAAGAACGGCCTCACAAACACTGCGTAATCCACGCGCACCTAAGCTATACTCAAGAGCTATTTCAACAATGTAATCATACACATCCTCGTCAAATGACAACACAATGTCGTCCATATGAAAGAGGTGTTGGTACTGTTTTATTAATGCATTCTTCGGCAAGGTTAAAATGGCTCGAAGAGCCTTTTTATCCAACGGTGACATGAATGTAACGATCGGCATACGACCGATCAATTCTGGTATCAGTCCATAACTCTTTAAATCCGAAGGAGTGATATAGCTCAATACTTCATCTTCCTCAACGTGCTGACGTGACTCCTTAGAATAACCTAAAGAAGCAGAATTCAATCGTGAACCAATTTTCTTTTCTATTCCTACAAATGCACCTCCAGCAACGAACAATATGTTTGTCGTATCTACCTCGATGTATTTTTGATCCGGGTGCTTACGCCCACCTTTAGGAGGAACATTGACCTTAGATCCTTCCAATAGTTTAAGCAATCCTTGTTGCACACCTTCTCCACTCACATCGCGAGTAATAGAAGGATTGTCACCCTTGCGCGCGATTTTATCAATCTCATCAATAAACACGATGCCCACCTGCGCTTTTGGTAAATCATAATCTGCCGCTTGAAGTAAACGGGTTAAAATGCTTTCGACGTCCTCTCCTACATATCCAGCTTCAGTTAATACCGTGGCATCCACGATAGTAAAAGGCACATTGAGTAGTTTGGCAATGGTACGAGCCATCAGGGTTTTACCTGTACCGGTGTTCCCAACGATGACGATATTTGATTTATCTACCTCTGGCGCGTCTTTTAAAGGAACTAGACCGATTCTCTTGTAGTGATTGTACACTGCAACGGCCATCGTTCGCTTAGCCTGTTCTTGTCCGATGATGTATTCGTCTAAGTGGGACTTAATCTGAGCAGGTGTAAAGTCAAATTCTACTTTTCCTGCAACATCTAATGGGCTGCTTTGCGGTGCTTCACCTAATTCGGTGTGTAGTATACCACCTGCCTGTTCAACACAACGGTCGCAGATGTGGGCATCCACACCCGCAATCATCATTTCTGCTTCAGTCTTACTGCGTCCGCAGAAAGAACAATGTATGTTGTTTTCTTCGCTCATTATTTGGCCTGACCCTTACCTAGCAGAATTTCATCAACCATCCCATAGGCTTTTGCTTCCTCAGAGGTCATCCAGTAATCGCGATCAGAATCCGCTTCTACTTTATCAAAAGCTTGACCACTATGATGCGCAATAATGCTGTATAATTCTTTTTTCAGTTTAAGAATCTCAGTCAATGTAATCTCCATATCTGAGGCCTGACCTTGTGCGCCACCCATAGGCTGGTGAATCATGATACGGCTGTGCTTTAATGCAGAGCGCTTTCCAGCGGTACCTGCACACATTAAAACTGCCCCCATAGATGCTGCCATACCTGTACAGATAGTAGCTACATCTGGGTTTACAACTTGCATGGTATCATATATTCCGAGACCTGCGTACACTGAGCCACCAGGTGAATTGATGTAAATCTGGATGTCTTTCTTCGCGTCTGCACTTTCTAAAAAAAGCAATTGGGCCTGAACGATATTCGCAACTTGATCATTAATTCCGGTGCCCAAAAAGATGATACGGTCCATCATTAGACGGGAAAAAACATCCATTTGCGCGACATTCATCTGGCGCTCTTCTATAATGTAAGGCGTCAATGAAGCATCAACGTATTGATCTACATACATGCTGTTTATACCAGCGTGTTTCGTAGCGTATTTTTTGAATTCTTTTCCGAAATCCATGAAGTCTTATTTTCTAAAGTGAAGGAATGATTATGCGTTTTCCGTTACCAATTTAATGAATTCATCGTAGGTAACTTCCTTCTCGTCCACCTTAAAGGTTTCTTTATAATACGTCAGTAATTTTGCGTTATACACCTGATCATTGATTCGGCGAGCTTCCTCCTCATTTTTTAGCGCATTTTCAGCAATACCCTTTAACATTTCATCATCCATAGCCTGCTGGCCATACTGTTGGAATTGTGCTTTTACCATTCCTACAGTGTGATCAACGAGTTCTTCTTGAGAAACTGAAATCTCACTCAATTGAATGACTTTATTCTCAATCAATTGATAACGCAATCCACGTTCAGTTTTCTCCCAGTCCGCCTCAATCTCTTCGGCTGAAACTGGTTTTTCTCCTGCAGTTTGCATCCATTTCTTAAGGAAAGCTACTGGCAGGTCAAATTTGGTTTTATCCAATAAGTATTCTGCCACATTGTTGAGGAAGTACTGATCAGATTCGTTCATGTACATGCGCTCTGCTTCTTCCTTCATCTTCTCGCGCATCTCATCCTCACTGGTCACTGCGCCTTCTCCGTATACTTTATCAAAGAACTCCTGGTTCATTTCAGCAGGCTCCATGCGGGCAACGCTCTTAAGCTCGAAGTGGAAAAGACCTGTTGATGCTTCTAATTGGGCATCTGTAACGCCTAGAAGACCTGCAGCATTGTAACCTTTGACAAAGCTCTTCGCTGCGTCAATAGGGAGTACATCGCCAGCTGCAGCCTTACACCATTCGCCTTGTGCTTTCTTGGTTTTCAAGTTTGAACCCATAATTTGGGTATCCTCTTTTACGATGCCACCGTCAACAACAGCTCCTTCAGCATCCACTTCAGTGAATGTTCCGTGGAACATGTCAGTAACTTCAGGTTTCTCTGGAGCAGACATTTTTCCGTAACGGTTACGGATATCTTCTACGTAGGTATCAAGAACTTTTTTATCTGCAACGACTTTAACGGCTTTGACTTTATTCTTCTTTGAGATGCTTACCTCAAATTCAGGGCTTAAACCCAATTCAAACTGGAAATTGTAGGATCCCGCGGTATCAAAATCTAAATCCGGCTGCTCTATTGGCATAGGATTGCCGAGGATGTTCAACTTTTCATCAGTAATGTATTTGTAAATACTGTCTTGCAAGAGGTTGTTGATCTCTTCAATGAGTACGGCTTTACCGTATTGTTTTTTGATCAAACCCATAGGCACTTTCCCTGGACGGAATCCCGGAATATTCGCACGCTTGCGGTAATTTTCCAATACATCGCTCACCTTCGTTTGGTAATCTTCTGGGGTGATGTCAATGTTCACTAATAGGTTTAGTGCGTCTACTTCGTTCTTGCTGATGTTCATTACTGTAGAATTAAATGTTGCAAAACTCCCTTCAAAAGGGGGTGCAAAGGTAAGTAACATTTTGCCTTTTACGGACTTATGTGAGACCCTTCGCGTTTGCATTCCTTTAACGTTCGAATTGCTGAAGCTTGGAACAAAGATTGTACCTTGCCTATTCTATGATTCAGAGACTTATGCAGCGTAAAAATCTCAAATATTTACTCCCACTAGTTGTGGGGGCTTTGGTTGTTTTAGGGTTTAAATGGTTCGGCCCAGAGGAAGAAAAAGAGGCCGTGATCTTTTCGTTAGTGCGCGATGCATTGACGAATGTGCATTTACAACCTAAGGAGGTAGACGATGCACTAAGTGAAGAAGTGTACGAGAATTACCTGAACACCTTGGATTACAACAAACTGTTTTTGACGCAAAATGAGGTGGGCCAATTGGCTGCTTATAAAACGGAATTGGACAACCTCTTTCAGTTAGGAGATACCAGATTCTTCACGCTCAGCTACGCATTAATCACCTATTCTATTGATGCTTCAAAGGAAATCTACAGGCAGCTGCTTTCTGAACCTTTCGACTACACGGTAGACGAACGAATTGGCAATAATCCTGAATCGCGAACCTTCGCTCAAAATAATGAAGAGCATTTGGAGTTTTGGCGCAAACACCTTAAATGGCGCGTGCTGAACCGTATTTACGAAAAGGACCGTGCGCAAAAGGAGGATGCAGAAACCGACGAAACCGTGGAGTTAAAGTCTTTCGAAACGCTCGAAAGTGAAGCCCGTAAGAAGGAATTGGAATTGCAAAATGAATGGCACGAAGACCTTATGGACGTGAGTCGATTGGAGTGGTTTGGCATGTATATGAATGCATATTGTGAGGCTTTCGACCCGCACACTTCGTATCTGGCACCACAACAAAATGAGGACTTTGAATTGAGTATGACAGGCCAGTTTGAAGGCATAGGCGCCCAATTAAAACAAGACGGAGACTACATTACCATAGAACGAATCATTGTCGGTTCAGCTTGCTGGAGACAAGGCGATCTCGAGGCAGGTGATAAAATTTTAGCCGTTGCGCAGGGTGAGGCTGAACCTGTGGATGTCGTTGGTTATAAAGTACGTGATGGCATCAAACTCATTCGCGGTAAAAAAGGAAGCGAAGTGCGCCTAACGGTCAAAAAGAAAGACGGCGCTAGACAGGTCATCCCGATCATTCGTGACATCGTCGAAATTGAAAGCACTTTTGCCCGCAGCACCATATTAGACGGTGCAGTTTATAATAAGAAAACTGGTGAGCGCATTAAAGAAGGTACAGGCAAATCGGGTTACATCAGGCTACCTAAATTCTATGTAAACTTCTACGACAAGAACAACCATAATGCGGCTGAGGATGTGAAAAATGAAATCATCAAACTCAAAGAAGCTGGAGTTGAAGGTATGATTCTTGACCTCAGAGGAAATGGTGGTGGTTCATTACAAGCAGCCATTGAAATCGCAGGACTCTTTACTGGAAATGGCCCGATGGTTCAAGTAAAGAATTTCCAAAGCGGAACACGTGCTAAAAATAACCGCAGCAATACTGTGTATTGGGACGGACCGCTTGTCGTTCTAGTCAACGAATACAGTGCTTCGGCATCAGAAATTGTCAGTGCAGCATTGCAAGATCGCGGACGGGCTTTGATTGTAGGTCCCTCGAAATCTACTTACGGTAAAGGAACCGTGCAAAACATGTTTGATTTTGACCGTGCAGTGCCTGCTTCGATGAACCAATTAAAACCTTTAGGTGCTATTAAAATAACTACGGAGAAGTTTTACCGCATCTCTGGCGGCACAACCCAGCTCCAAGGTGTTGTACCAGATATTTCACTACCTGGAGCTTACGATGGTATTGAGATTGGTGAAAAGGAATATGATAACGCATTGGCTATTGATTTTGTGGAAAAAGCCGATTTCACACCTTTAACCCAATGGGAGAAACAATTTGCAAAAGCGAAAAAATCTGCCCAAAAACGCGTGGCTTCAAATCCAGCATTTACGAAATACAAGACGTACGCGGATTGGATTGCAGAGGGCGATAAGGACAAATGGATTCCACTGAATTACAACAACTATCTTGGGTTTCAGGACTCCATTAAATCGGCAAGTGAGATGTATAAAAATCTCTCAAAACTAAATGACAGTTTAGGCATTGTTGCTTTAGATCATCACCCTACAGTAGCAACTGATAGCGCGCAAGCTGAAATATATCACAAATGGTACAAAGGACTTTCAAAAGACCTCGTCCTGCGTGAAGCGAATACCATTGTAGGTGAACTGGCTAAATAGCATAGGACGCCTAGAACTGGGGCAGAAAATTGCGCTCAGTTTTTTGATACTCATTGTCGTTATGGCTATTGCTGCACCTTTGGTCGTACTGGACCATAGTGCCAATGCCAATGACATGGACCTGCGAAGAGCACTATTAGGACCGGGTAGTAGTACGGATATGGGTTTGCATTTGTTTGGAACGGATAAGTACGGTAGGGATCATTTTTCTCGTGTCATTTTAGGCAGTAGGATCAGCCTCACTGTCGGATTCATCGCAGTAGGCATCTCGCTACTCATTGGTATCCCTGTAGGCGCCTTTGCCGGTTACTACGGTGGTAGATTAGACCGGTTTCTTACATGGGCCATGTCAGTGCTCTGGTCCATCCCAACCCTGCTTTTGGTAATTGCATTGACCTTTGTCTTAGGTAAGGGAATCGTACAAGTCTTCATTGCAGTTGGGCTAACGATGTGGGTTGAAGTAGCACGCGTAATTCGAGGCCAATTTTTAGGTGAAAAGTCGAAGGAATATGTCGAAGCAGCTAAAGTTCTTGGCTTCTCTACTTCGCACATCATTTTCAAAGAAATACTCCCGAATACTTGGGGTCCTCTAGTAGTTATTTGCGTCACTAATTTTGCGAGCGCCCTTCTGATCGAAAGTGGGCTGAGCTTTTTGGGAATTGGTGCGCAACCGCCCATTCCTTCGTGGGGTGGTATGATCCGGGAATACTATCCATATCTCATCACTGGAAAGGCCTATTTAAGCCTTATACCTGGGGCACTCATTGCGGTAAGTGTTTTGAGTCTGAATACGCTAAGCACCGTTTGGGGCAAGCAGCATTAGAGGGATAAGCGGAATTTTTCTGTCGGTAGAATCGTGATGTCTTCCACGACTAATCCGGCATGATCATGCATGATTTCTAAGAACTCTTCCCGCTCGATGTTTACAGCACCTAGACTGTCCAGATGTTCCGTAGGTAGTTGATTATCAACGGCAACAACGCCCTGTGCATGTAGGTATTGACACATGCCTATGTAGGCGAATTTAGAAGCATTGGCCTGCGTGTGGAACATGCTTTCACCAACGAAGATGGCGCCAGTAATCACACCGAAAGTCCCGCCAACTAAATCCTCACCGTCCCAAACTTCAAAGCTGAAGCCCTTACCTTCTTGGTGAAGTGCCATAAAGTTGTCTCTGAATTTTTCAGTAATCCATGTACCTGCTTGTCCAGGTCGCTCTACCGCGCTACACTTTTCCAACACTTGCTCAAATGCCGTATTCACTGAAAAGCGCCACTTTGTGCCGTTGATATACGGACGCATGCTCTTAGAAATTTTTACCTGGTCCGTTGCAGTAATGCTCCGTACCTCTGGAGAAAACCAGAATACAACCCCTTCTTGCTCAAACCATGGAAAAATTCCAGAAGGATAGAGTCGATCGTACATCTCAGGGCTAAGCTCCCAAGAAAGTGCAATCAAGCCTTCGTCGTTCGAGACATCATTGGGATCGGGAACTTCCCAGTCCCCTTGCCCAATGAAGTATAATGGATTGTTTGTAGAGGAAAACACGTCGGTCTACTTAGAACGGTAAGTCGTCGTCTAGCACTGAATTATCTGCACCTGAAGGTGTGAATGGCTGTCCAGCAGGCGGCAAATCAGATGGCCCAGGTCCTGCAGCAGCTTCAACGGCATTCATTCTCCAGGCTTGAAGTGTCGTGTAGTAACGAGTATCACCGCCTTGAGGAGGTGTCCACTCACGTCCACGAATATTGAATTCAATATTTACTTCTTGACCTTCCTTGAAATTATTGAGTACACCCGTTTTGTCCTGTGTAAACTCGAACAATAACGTCTGAGGATATTGATCTTTAGTTTGAACTACGAATTCTCTTTTTTTGAATCGGTCTGAAATGACCTGCTCATCCATAATACGCTGGATTCTCGCTTCTAACTGCATCTGCTTACCCTTTTATCGGGCCGATTTATCTATTAATAATACTTTCCAAGCTTCCTTCACTTGGCCATTGTCTAATAAGTCTTTGGCCATTTCATGTAATTGCTCGCGCAATTCTATTCCATCAGCAAAATTTTGCAAAATGCGACGGACATCAAAGTCATTTTTCTTTGCCTCTACCTCTTCGGCAGTTGGGAGTGTAATTTCAGCCCCCAATTGGCCTAAATTATTTCCCGTTAAAATAGTCGAACGGCGAATTACATCAGGAATTTGATCCACACCTATACCTAACTTTGGAGGTGCTAATTCAAACAAGGAATCGCCTGAGGCTCTCACCCACCAAGCTTTGCCCAATCTACCAACTAAATCAATCGCATCCTGATCAATACCTCCATTCTCCGACAAAACATCATCCGCAATGTGCATTTTCTTAACCACACACATCACGAGGTTTCCTGCTCCGCCTTCTTCGCCCATATGAAGAACATCACGAACTTCACATTCTAGACTCACAGGACTTTCCATCACTCTTCTCGGCCCAACAAGATCTGAATCTATTGGTGTCAAACCGCTTTTCACAAACTCATCTACATCCGACGCATATTCAGCGGAACTTAGATTCACCTGCTGTGTAATGGCATAATTAACCACGTTTATGACCACTTCCTTCTGCTGCATCGCATTGTGCAACGTATCCTTAGTTGTGTTGTTTCTGACCCGTCTCGCAGCCGAAAAAACTACTACTGGAGGATTGGAGCTGAATATATTAAAGAAGCTGAACGGGCTGAGATTATTGTTGCCAAATTCGTCTATGGTACTTACCAAAGCGATAGGTCTTGGAGCTATGGCTCCAAGCAATAAACTGTGACGCTCTTTCGTTCCGAGCTCGTTGGGATCAAAACTTGCCATGTTAAAGGATTTTGAGCAAAGTTAATTTTTCAAGCCACCCAATCATTTTTTCTCTCAAAGTAATTTTTCTATCTATATTTGCCGTCCCAATGGAAGCGGATGTGGTGAAATTGGTAGACACGCTAGTTTTAGGCACTAGTGCTTTATCGCGTGAAGGTTCGAGTCCTTTCATCCGCACATTCAAATCCCAATCAGGCAACTGATTGGGATTTTTTGTTTCGACTCAAGCCAAGCTTGCTTGAGCGAAGAGTCGAAACAAAAAAGACCAGCCATGCACAGCATGGAGGGGATTTGAATGAATGCAACCCCATAAGGTCCGCCACATATGCAACGCATGGGTGGCAATCCTTCGAGATGGTTACCCTAAAATCTTCTTAGAGCGAATCCTCTTCATCTAAAGGAACCCCCAAAACTGGATCGTCAGAAACCTGATCATACATGTCATAATAGACGAGCATGACTATCGGAATTATTGCGAGAAGCCCTATAAATAGGGTTAAAACTGTGAAAATTACCGTTAGAATACCCACTAGAAAAAACGTGATAAAAATTCTCGGGAAATTCGGCATGCTAACTTTAAAACTCCAGGTAATGCTTTCAAATAAATCACTTCCCTCAATAGACGCCTTATACGTTGAGAATATAAGCCCAATACTAAAGACCAATTGAATCAAACCTACCGCAATGAGGGTCCCACTGCTTTCACGCAGATCGATACCCATGTCTTGAATCATCATAAGAATTTCATCCGGATCTTGAATCTGTGCAGAAGCCATATTAAAGAATTCATCAGGGAACAAAATGATAGAAATCAATCCAACTAAGCTGGTCACTATACTGACTTGAAGCAGCGGTTTTTGGTTTACACGAAAGGCATCGAAAAAAGTGCCGAACTCCACGGCTTCACCTGATTGATCCTTACGTGCTACATGAGCATAACCTAATGTGAGGAAGCTCGCAGCTACGCCAGAGATAATTGAAGATATCGCTAACGAAGCCTTCGCACCCCCGAGGAATCCAAACATTTCACCCACACCGTTAGCCACTGAAGAGATCAGGGTTAAAATGACAAAATAGACAACGGTAAAGGCGACGTAAAGTGCTGCTTGATTTTTAAAACGTACCCATCCTGCTTGGATGGCTTGTCCTGGGCTAATTTTATTCATGGTTTTGCGGTTTCTATGCTTAATTTGTGGAAAAATACAACACACGGTGAAAGTATACCGCTCCTTAGCCGAATTTAATACGTTAGAATGCGCTGTCGCTACCACTGGGACTTTCGACGGCGTACATCTCGGCCATCAAAAAATATTGAACCAATTGGTTCAAACTGCTCATAAAGTAGGTGGTGAAAGCGTTTTACTCACTTTTGATCCGCATCCACGTGTAGTTCTACAACCGGATGTAGAGCTCAAATTGCTCTCAAGTATTGAAGAAAAAATTGAATTACTTGAAAAAACCGGATTAGATCATTTGATTATTCATCCTTTCTCTAAAGAATTCTCACGTACACCTTCTTTAGAGTTTGTTAGAGAGATTCTCGTAAACACCATAGGTGTGAAGCACTTAGTCATTGGTTACGATCATCATTTCGGACGAAACAGAGAAGGTAGCTTCGAGCATCTCAAAGAATTTGGACCCATTTACGGATTTGAAGTCCAGGAAATTTTAGCGCTCGATGTGGAAAGTGTAAATGTGAGCAGTACTAAAATACGTCAAGCCTTACATCGAGGTGAAGTTGGATTAGCTGAAGAATATTTAGGCCACCCCTTCACCTTGAGCGGTACTGTTATAAAAGGAGATCAGATAGGCCGTACCATTGGTTTTCCTACCGCCAATATAGGTCTCGATTTTGCAAGAAAGCTCGTGCCCTCTGACGGAGTCTATCTAGGCCTACTTCATATCGACAGACAAACCTTTAAGGCCATGGCCAACATCGGTCGCCGTCCTACCGTTGGTGCTACACAACGCTCTGTCGAAGTCCATATTCTCAACTTTGAAGGGGATTTATACGGAAAACGCATCTGTTTTGAGGTGATAAAGAAGCATAGAGAAGTTCTTCATTTCAATACACTCGAAGATTTAAAACGCCAATTAGCAAAAGATCGAGAGGCGGCACAAACAGAATTGGCATAAAATTTGGCATCTTTACAACACTAATAAAACCCAATCATGAAAAAAATCGCATTATTTATCGTAGTTGCTGCTTCATTAGCTGCTTGTACGAAGTGGGAGAACCAAAGCACCGAATTTAAGGTTACTGGCGTCTGGACAGGTATCAACACGCAAATTAACATTCAAGCATTGCCGTTCCTAGATTCTTCGGATGTTCAAAATACAACTTCAATGGAAGCAAATTTCATGGAAGACGGAAGTCTAACGATCGATTCAGCGGGGACCCGAATGGATTCACTAGGATGGGCAATCAAAAACGATACGATTCTCGTATTGAAAGGACTCGACCTTGGAATTGAACTTCCAGGCGGAGGCGGAGGAGTTGGCGCTGCCAACCTGAACTTCGTTATCAGAACATTAGAACAAGACGCATTCACCTTCAGAACGGATACTAACGTAACAGTTACGGTTCCTGGCGTCCCAATTCCTTTATCTATTGATATTGCTCAGATTCAGCGCTGGGGTAAATAACACTTCATATCTACAAAAGAAACCCGCCTCGAGCGGGTTTTTTTATGCCAATTTGCGCCAGAGTGCATCACCTAGTTGTTCTACTTTTTTACGGTCAAGCGACCAGTAATCGCCAAAGCCTAACTTCGCCTCTACACTATCTTCACGCGCAAGCATTTTCGTGCGTGCAGTACAATGGTAAGAACGAATACCAGCAGTCCACAAGTCGTCTACAATGGCAGCGCTAACCCCAGATCCTGCTTGAATTTCTATACGTCCAGCTGCTTGCTCGCACAGGTGTTTCAAAGAAGGCAAGCCATCCTTCACCGTAGGTGCAAAACCACTGGTCAATATGCGTTCAACGCCCAACTCAACGAGCAACTCCATCGCCACATCCGGTCGAGCGCACGCATCAAAGGCCCGGTGAAACGTCATCCCCATTCCATAGTCTTGTGCAAATTGCGCAACCAATTCCACGAATTCCGCATCCACATTTCGGCCTCCATCAAGCGCCCCGAAGACTATTCCAGAGGCGCCGCAATCACTCAAGATTTTAAGTTCCTCAAGCATCATGTGTTTTTCCAATCTATTGTAGATAAAATCTCCAGCGCGCGGACGCAACATGACATACACCGGAAGGTCACTGATATCTACAGTCATTTCAATTTGAGCAGCGGAAGGGGTTAATCCACCTTCATTGAGATTACTGCACAGTTCTATTCTGTGAACACCCAAATCGATGAGTTGCGAAGCATGTCCTGGCTCCTCAATTGCGATTTCTATTTCAAATTGGTCGGCCATAAATCTGTACTTCATCTAAGAAATGCCAGACGGACTGCCCCGCTGACGGGTGATTATCCGGCAATTTCTCACTATTAGGAATTTTGAAATCGACCTCTTTGGTCGGTGTAAATCCACCTTCAGGTGCAAGCACCATGGTTTCAATAAAGGTCCCCTCTTCTGAGGTTGAACTGGTTCTTCGCCACTCATAGCGTTCAATCACATCGCTTTCGACATAGATGTCAGTGAAGACCAATTCTGGAATAAGTATCCAACTCAACCTGCTTTGGAGAAAGTTAATCTTAATGGAATCTATTTGATAGGGTATATTAAAATCAAAATGGCCACTGAAATAATCGGGGCCAAAATATCCTACCCAATTTCCATCTCTATAATTTTCCGATCCCAACACCCCGTTGGCCAATGGGACATCTTTAGTGCCGGTATAAGGCTCGGTTGGAGGACTAGTCAAACAACTGTGCGTCACTAAGCCCTCGTGCACGGCGAATCCGTAGTTCAGCGCTTTACCCATGGCATGCCCATCGCGAGCCGGTTGCACCTTCATTTGATGTGTACCGCGTGCCGTAAAGGTGGTCAAACTCCCCATGGTCATTCCCGTCGGCGCCTCAACAGCGAGTTCAAGATTTGCAAAAGCCGGCTCTGTTGTAACCGCAACTTTGAGATCCTCTTTAAAGGAATCGTTTTTAGTGGCCAATTTCACGGGTATCTGCTCCACATCATAGCTATAGCCTAATGTATCAAGCATAGGGTAATGATTTTGAAGTCGCTCCCAAAATGCATCGTATTCACGATCAGCAGGGTGTGACCATAAAACCTCAGCCATGGCGATTCCGCGAGGTAGGAATCGGCGATCTAAAGTTTCTATATCTGGAATACGTTCCGACCATAAATTACATTCGCCGCCCAAAATATGTCCTGCCAAAAGCGGGTCTAAATCATTTGGAATAGGACTGTAACTATACACTTTCGGCACATCAATACTACTCACCGGATAATCAAAATAGGCGTGTGAAGTCGGACTCATAATGGCATCGTGACCTTGCTCTACAGCCTCAATTCCTCCTTCAAAACCGCGCCAGCTCTGCACCGTAGCATTGGGACTTAGTCCGCCTTCAAGAATTTCATCCCATCCGATGATTTGCTTGCCCTTAGTGGCTACATAATTTTCAATTCGCGTATTGAACCAGCCTTGCAAAGCCTCTTCGTCATGAAGGCCTTCTGCCTTCATGCGCTGTTGACATTTTGGACAATGTTCCCAGCGGTACTTCGGCGCCTCATCCCCGCCAATGTGAATGTAATTTGAAGGGAAGATCTCACATACATAGTCGAGCACATCCTCGAGAAATTCAAAGGTCTGCTCGTTTCCGGCACAGTAGATTTCTTTAAAAACTCCCCATTCCGTTGCTACTTGTACCGACTCACCCTTGCAACCCAACTCTGGATAAGCAGCCAAGGCAGCTTGACTGTGTCCCGGTAATTCAATTTCAGGAATGACTTCAATGCCATAACCCGCAGCATAGTTTACCACTTCTTCTAGATCCTCTCGACTGTACGACCCGCCATAGGTACTGTCTCCATGCATTCGAAAAGCCGCAACCTCTGCTAATTTTGGGTACTGATTCATAGCAATACGCCAACCCTGGTCTTCAGTTAAATGCCAATGCAATACATTGAATTTATACAGCGCCATAATATCGAGGTGTCGCTTGACTTCATCAACCGTGAAAAAATGACGGCAAACATCTAGTAGCACACCGCGGTGGCTAAAAACTGGTTCGTCAGTAATCTCACCCCAAGGAAGTGCAACCTCAGCACCCATCAAGCCCAATTGACCCAAGGTGCTTTGTGCACGATGATCTCCTTCCAAACCGTGATAAACCTTAACTCCGTCCTCGTCTGAAACAATACGGTAGGCTTCTTTAGATAGATTTGAATCCAATTCAAACTCCACAACATCCAAGGTATTCCACTCTGTACTATCGAAATCGTAGGATTGAACAGGAGGTATCAACGATTCCACAGATGCCCAGTCACGACAATCTTGAGCACCATTCAAGGTTTTCGTTTTCGTAGTGACTAAAGCTCCAATTAATATTACAATTCCAAAAACAATGGAAATACGCCACCATCTGCGCTGCGCACTTCTCTTCTTTACTCCCATGTTCTCATATATTTCGCATCGACCATTTCATTGCGGTCTTTGGTGCGCAAGGCATAATTAAATCCATTGTAAACACTATATCCGCCGTATTCCCCTTGCATATTCATCGCCAGGAATCCCACCTGCATTCCGTTTACACCTGGATGCTTTTTCAATATGCGCTGGACAATATCGTAGCACGCTTCCTCAGGTGAGGCTCCGCGGCGCATAGATTCAACTACGGACGCACAACCTGCTGTTTTAATCATAGCTTCACCCACACCCGTCGCAGTAGCTCCTCCGACATCACCATCAATGAAAAGTCCAGCGCCAATAATGGGACTGTCTCCTACTCGACCTCTAATTTTATAGGCCATTCCGGAGGTGGTACAAGCCCCCGCCATACGTCCACTAGCATCCAGTGCTAACATGCCGATGGTATCGTGATTTTCAACATTTACGCCGGTCTTGTATTCCGATTTAATGAGCCACTCTTCATAGTCTTTTTGCACCGGTGGAACGGGCACATCGAATGTTGCTTTGGAGAAACCGTTCTCGAGCGCCCATTTCTGCGCACCCTCCCCAACAAGCATGACATGGGGTGTTTTTTCCATGACCGCTCGAGCCACATCAATGGGGTGAATAATATCTTCTAAAAAGGCCACAGAACCACATCGACTGTCGTGATCCATAATACACGCATCTAGAGTGACGTAGCCGTCGCGATCGGGCCGACCGCCTAAACCTACACTTCTATTATTCAAATCATTTTCCGTAACTGCAACACCTTTTTGAACTGCATCTAGTGCATATCCACCGGATTCTAAGATTGACCACGCCCCTTGATTTGCCTCCATACCATGAATCCACGTACTGATCACTAACGGATTATCCTTGATGGAAGGACCTAGATTTAAGGGTTGCGCGGCTGATTTCAAGGGGTTTATAGCTAGGCCCGCGCCTGCCAAGCTGAGATTTTTTAAAAATCTTCGTCTAGACATGCTTCTGTGTTTCTTTAAACTTACGCATTATTCCTAATTTGTAGACATGCGAAATTGGACCCAATTACTTGCCTTATTCATCGGGCTACAACTTTCCGCTCAAGATGCGGAGTGGACTTCTATTAAAGACATCAATCCGTTTATTGGTACTGGCGGCCATGGCCACACACATCCTAGTGCGCAGGCACCATTTGGTATGATCCAATTAGGCCCGAATACCCGTTACGACGGTTGGGACGGCTGCGGAGGCTATCATTATACAGACAGTGCGATGTATGGATTTTCGTGTACCCACCTCAGCGGCACGGGAGTAAGCGATTATGGCGATTTGTTGATGCTGCCTTATTCCTCGCCGACCAAAGAGGGGGATCATATCAAATTCTTCAAAGAAGACGAACATGCTCAGGCCGGTTATTACGCCTGTATTCTTGACGACGGGACGCGTATTGAAGCTACTGCAAGTGATCGTGCAGGAATCTTACGAATCCGATTTGGTGAAGGAGGCGAACCTGGGATTATGATAGATCTGAATTTTCGAGACCGAGTCCTCAAAAAATCGTTCGAAGCCACAGGGATTGGAGAATGGCAAGGAAGCCGGATTTCGGAAGGATGGGCCAGGGAGCAGCATTTCTACTTTGGACTCGAAATCACAGCACGGCCTGATACCGCCATAGAAGTCAGCGACGGAGTGTATTGGATTCCTATGCCAGAGGGAACTCGGGAAACCACGGTTCTAGTGGGAATGAGCGGAACCTCTGAGCAAGGTGCGTGGAGAAATTTTGTTGCAGAATTAACCAACAAAAACTTTGAAGAGGTATTTGACGAAACACAAGAGAAATGGGCTAAGGAATTAGCCAAGAGCAAAGTTAAAAGCTCCTCAGCTGATGACCGTGCCATTTTTTCCACGGCCCTTTATCACGCCTATTCTGTGCCCAATTTGTGGAGCGATGTAGATGGTGCTTATCGCGGTGCAGACGGTAAAATTTACACCGATACCGAGCATGCACATTACACCGTCTATTCGCTGTGGGACACCTACAGAACAGCACATCCCTTATATACCATTACCCAACCCGAGCGCACACAGGAGTTTGTGTACGGGATACTCGATATGTACAAGCAACGTGGGCGATTGCCCATATGGGAATTGGCCGGTAATGAGACCGATTGTATGATCGGCTACCACAGCGTCAGTGTACTCGCCGATGCCATCGCCAAAGGGTACCATACGGATACTGCCCTGACCCTCGAGGCTATGCGTGCAACGGCAGAGATGGATGTCTTCGGACTGGGCGCTTATCAGGAATCTGGATTCTTGAGTATTGAGGATGAAAGTGAATCGGTCAGTAAGACTCTTGAGTATGCTTATGACGATGCTTGTATTGCCTGGACTGCCGAGCGCCTAGGGAACCTCGGAATGATGAGCCGTTATAAGCAACGTGCTTCCGCTTACCGCTCGCTCATTGATCCAGAAAGCGGCTTTGTACGTCCGCGGACTAATGGAGATTTCTTTTCGCCTTATGCCCCGCAGGAGGTAAATAATCATTTTACCGAAGCTAACGCCTATCAATACAGCTTTTCCCCAGTGCATGATATAGAGGGTTGGATGGAAGTATTGACCAATTTTAGAGCGGCCCGTGAAGACTGGAATTCACTGCCCCGCAAAAAGCAAGCGATGGTGGTTAAAAGCAGGCATGATGTGCTCGAGGATATGCTTGACGAACTATTTTCAGCACCAAGCGAAACAACGGGTAGGGAACAAGCAGATATCACAGGACTGATCGGTCAATATGCACACGGGAATGAACCTTCACACCACATTGCCTACCTCTACAATGCCACCAACAACCCCGGCAAAACGAGCTATTGGGTCAACGAAATTCTGAACTCACAATATCAAAATGCCCCAGACGGATTGAGCGGTAATGAAGATTGTGGACAAATGAGTGCGTGGTACGTGATGGCCTCCATGGGACTCTATCCGCTGGTACCCGGTCTGCCACATTACCAGCTGAGCACACCCAAATGGGATGCCATTCACCTTGAATTGGCTAGTGGAAAATCATTGGATATAGCAGCCAATGGAAAGGGGCCTTACCTATCAAAATATAGCCTGGGTGAAGAAGTTATGATGAATAAACAGAAGCGCTTCGTCACTCACGAAAAGCTGCTTGAAGGAGGTTCCTGGAACGTGGAGCGTAGCACAGATGAAAGACTCTGGAAGACCACGCAACGCTATAAAACGAGCCTCAATAACCCTACGCCTCCTGCACCCATCATTCGTGTGAATAGAACTTTCTCTGAGGAAACACCAGTGGAAATTATACCCACGGGCAGCTATGATTTGTGGCGTTATGACCGCTATGAAAACGTGAAATGGAAAAAGGACCGCAAGGGCCGTGAACGCATAGGTACGGCTTATGATGATGGATTCGTTACTGCAATCACGTCACATTTTGGGTACGGCAATCATATAGCAAAAGCCGTTTTCACCAAACGCGATGACAATTTCAATGCCGAATGGATCAAAGGAACTCCTACTGCTCAATACACAGCGGGCGGTGCTAGAGCAACTGTAGATGGAATTTTGGGAGATACAGATTGGCGCAAGGGCCACTGGATTGGTATTCAAGGGGAAGATGCCATTTTAGAGATTTCCCTAAAAGAACCTAAATCTGCAGATTCTATTTCCGTGGGGGTATTAAAAGATATTCGAGCTTGGATTGCCCTACCGAATAATGTGACCGTAAAAGTACTTTTTCAAGGTGCAGAAAATTGGACAACACTTGGTATAAGGAATTTCGAATATCGAGCACTTTTTGAAGAAGAACCGGTACGACTTTCATTACTCTTCAAAACCGACAACGAAACTCCTGTTTCAAAAATTAGAGTCTGCTATGAAAACGCAGGTGAATTAATGCCATGGCATCCTGGAGCAGGTTATCCCAGTTACTTTTTCACCGATGAGGTCAGGATAATTGACTAATGTTTTAAATCGACCGGAATCTCACAGACTGGAATGGGCAGCATTTTGTGCTTATTCGCAGTGTTGAATCGGTCATAAATAGTCATTACTTCGGCTTCGCGGCCTGAGAACTCTTTTGGAGATTTTCCGGCTTCTTGCTGCTCCATCGCCCATTCAAGTTCAGGATACGATGCGCCGAGCTGGTCTTCGTCCGTTCTATCATCGCCCCACAAACCGTCAGTGGGTTGCGCGGTAAGTATGCTTTCAACAATTCCTAAATGACGTGCCAGTGCAAAAACTTCAGTTTTATACAGATCAGCAATTGGGCTAAGGTCAACCCCGCCATCGCCGTATTTCGTGTAGAATCCCACTCCGAAATCTTCGACTTTGTTTCCCGTGCCGGCAACTAAAAGCCCATTCGCCTGACCGTGGTAGTAAAGTGTGGACATCCGCAAGCGCGCGCGGGAGTTGGCAAGAGAAAGTTCATGGTCCGCGCCTCCCGGTTGCATAGCAGCAACAAAGTGGTCGTATACGGGGGTAAGGTCAACTTGAGTGTGCCTTGTGTTGGAAAAGTTAGCAGCGAGCCAATTTTGATGCTCCTGACCACGCGAGGCTTGGTCGGGATGCTGATGGATGGGCATTTCTAAAGTGAGTACTTCAAGCCCAGTACGGGCACAAAGTGTGGAGGTGAGCGCCGAATCTATTCCACCGCTAACACCCACAACAAAACCTTTGACACCTGCGTTCTCAGCATAGCTTTTTAACCAGTTTATAATATGATCTGCCGTTTCCTGTAATTTCATTGCTTTCCCCTTAATTTTGACCCCATGAAAGGCACCTACCAAATATACCTCTTCGCGCTCACCTTCGTTGTCGCTATCGGCTTCTTTATTCAACGGAGTTTTAACGGTTCGGGTTCATTATATCCCATAGAAAATGTTGAACGTCACCCTTGGGATGTGCGTAGTTTTGATAAAGCGCTTTTTGGAGGTGATTCGCTCAACATGACAGCATTGACCACGCTATTTCATCCCTTTTTTGACTCTAACCCACTTCCTAATTTTTGGGAACAAGAGCGCAATAACCCAATCTTACGCGATCATTATACCAACGTCCAAAATCTTATGGACAAGGATGCTATCGCCAATGATCTAAACGCAATAAGTGTACGCGCAAATAGTCTTTTAGGACTGCCGCTACCGAACCAACTGTTCTTTTATATCAGCGGTATCGATCTCGAATCGCCGTGTATCTATTTTCCCGGAGTAACGGCAAACGATACGTCGTATGCTTTTGTAGGTTTAGATAATTTCTTGGGCTCTGGCTACCCCGGATACGCGGGAATTCCTGCCTACCAAAGCGTATTGTTACGTCAAAGCCAACTCTCCGTTGCTTATACCCATGCGTTTTTAGCAACCCTCTCTTTAGAAAACTTCAACGACCCTACCTTAGTCGGTCAAATGGTCTATCAAGGAAAAATTGCACTGGCCACCGAAGCCCTTACCGGGTATACTATCACAACCGGCGAAGTTTTAGGTTATGGACCGGAGGAATGGGACTTTTTAGAATCGAATGAATCTAATATTTGGGAAGTCTTCGTGCGTGAAAAATTGCTTTTTTCTACGGATATGATGGTTCGCCAACGTCTGTCGGAACCGGCACCATTTTCAAAGCTTGGAACCGCAATGGACGCTGATATACCCGGAAGAGTTGCTCGATATATTGGGTATAAATTGGTGAAGAGCTACGCGGAGAACCACCCCGAACTGAGTTTAAAAGAAATCATTAAAATTCGCGACGCACAGAAATTTTTGCGCGACGCACAATACAAACCGTAATGGCTGTACAGAAAGAAAGTGAAATCAGAATTACCGTCGGATTAGATGAAAATAAAATCCCTGAAACTATTACATGGGATGCCACAGACGGCGGCGTATCAAATGAGCAGGCAAAAGCCCTGATGATGGGTGTCTGGGATGATAAAAATTCCGAATGTCTCCGTATTGATTTATGGACAAAGGACATGCTTATGGACGATATGAAACGCATGTACCACCAGACCTTTATTTCAATGGCAGACGGATATGAGCGTGCGACAGAGGATACAGCCTTAGCAGCAGATATGCGCGACTTCGCGCGTTACTTTGGTGAAAAATCAGGTTTGATTTCGCCGGAGAAATAAGACGTCTTACAGTTTGCGGTACATCTCGGCGGTAATGCTATTATTTACCTCATCAATGTAGCGCAAGACTTCCTCACGACCGGATCTACCTTCAGCTGAAGTCATAAATACTGGTGGCAAGGCTTCCCATTGCAATAAAAGTTTCTTCTTGTACTGTGCGATTTGCTTCATTAAGGACGATGAGCCTAGCTTATCTATTTTCGTGAAGACGATCGAAAAGGGTATTCCTTCCATACCACACCACTCCATAAATTCTAGATCTATTTTCTGTGGATCGTGACGGCAATCGATCAAGACGAAGGTGTTGATTAAGTTGTCGCGCTTCTTAATGTAGTTTGTGATCATTTCCTGGAAAATGGCGCGATTCTTCTTTGAAGTTTTCGCGTAACCATAACCCGGTAAATCAACTAGGTACCAATTTTCGTTCACTTCAAAGTGATTGATTAATTGGGTCTTTCCTGGCCGACCAGAAGTCTTTGCGAGGTCTTTGCGTTGCATCAACATGTTGATCAACGAGCTCTTCCCAACATTCGACCTCCCGATGAAGGCAAACTCGTTTTTATTTGGTGCAGGGCACTCTTTGAGTTCTGTGGATGATTTTACGAATTCGGCACTGTTAATCTTCATAGTTCCTAGGATTGGCGCAAAGTTAGGCCAATTTATTGAGGTACCTCAAAAATCGCTATTCACAATCTTATTCACACTCTGTTTTCACTTCTTCCCACTTCTTCCCACCGCTCTATACAAGGGCTATGATGGAGTTTTAAATTTTTACAGCCAAAAGTTATTCACAATGTGTATGTTTGTGGGAAATCGTGGGACAAGAATTCTACTTTTGTAAGAGAGCAGTCAAAAACACATGTTAAACCTCATTGGAGTACACGAATGCAAGATGGATGCGAAGGGTCGCATCAGTCTCCCGGCAGCGCTGAAGAAGCAGCTGGCGCCGGAGATGCATGATGCATTTGTACTTAAAAGGAGTGTATTTAACAGTTGTTTGGAGTTGTATCCTATGCAGGAGTGGAATACGGTCATGAACAAGGTCAACACCTTGAACCGGTTTGTCAAAAAACACAATGATTTTATTCGACTTTTTACGGCAGGCGTAAAGCTTGTAGAATTGGACGGTGCGTCTAGGGTGGGGATCAGTCCCGACCTGAAGGCATTTGCCAACCTTAGCAGTCAGATCGTGCTGAGTGCCCACAGCGGCATCATCGAGATTTGGGATAAGGACGCGTATGAAAACGCCGTAAATGTGGATAGTGATGACTTTGGATTGCTCGCTGAAGAAGTAATGGGCGGAAAAAATCCAAGTCAGAATGAGCTATCATGATCCAGTTCTCTTAACGGAATGCCTTGAAGGTTTACGCATCGATCCTACCGGATCGTATGTGGACGTAACCTTTGGCGGTGGTGGTCACAGTAAAGCCGTATTAGACCAATTAACGACCGGTACCCTATATGCCTTTGACCAGGATCCTGACGCTAAGAACAATCTTCCCGACCACCCAAATCTCGTTTTTATCGCAGCAAATTTCCGCTACATAAAGAACCACCTCCGCCTGCACGGGGCTAAAAAAGTAGACGGTATTCTTGCGGATCTCGGCGTCAGCTCACATCAGTTCGATGAAGGTTCACGTGGATTTTCAATTCGCTTCGACGGTCCGTTAGATATGCGGATGAACCCAGCAATTGGCATTTCAGTAGAAGAGGTTTTAGCCACTTACGAAGAACAAGAGCTCTACGATTTATTCAGAAAACATACAGATCTAAAAAGCCTTAAGCCGCTTGTTCACGCGTTGCTACTCGCACGTGTTCAAGCACCCTTGAAGACCACTGCGGAACTGCGTGAATTATGCGAACCACTTGCGCCACGCGGCGGATGGCATAAATACATAGCTCAGGTTTTTCAAGGCTTGCGCATGGAGGTCAATAAAGAGCTTGAAGTTTTAGAAGACCTCTTGAACGGGTGTATCGATGTATTAACGCCCGGCGGAAGGCTTGTTGTAATGAGCTACCACAGCCTTGAAGACCGAATGGTCAAAAACTTTATCAAAGAGGGCAAGGCCACGGGACAAACAGAATCGGACTTTTTCGGTGTGAAACGACTCCCGTTTAAAGCGATCACTAGAAAACCCGTCGTCGCAACCGCAGAGGAAAACGCAAGAAACCCAAGGGCTACGAGCGCAAAACTGCGCATCGCAGAGCGCTCAGAACACGAATGGAACCGCGATGAGTAGGTGGAACAACATATCGTCAAAAATTGGGGCAACGCTGCGTATTAGTGACGAAAGCATCCTACATGCACTGCCATTTGCCGCATGGCTAAGCTTTTTGGCACTGATTTCAATATACACCAGTCACAGTGCAGACCGCAAGGTGCATGAGATAGAGAAGCTAAGTGAATCCCGTCAAGAACTAGAAGCGGAATACACGGAAACGAAAGAGAAATTAACAGAACTCTCGCTAGAGAGTAAGGTATTGCGAAAGGCAGAAGAATTGGGACTTACTGCGCCGACAGAGCGTGCGGACAAAATAGTTGTGGAAGAATGAGCATCGAAATTGGACAAATAAAGAAAAGGATCACATGGATCAGCGCAGTCGTTTATGCGTTCTTCCTGATCATCCTTGTCCGATTATTCTATGTCGCTCTAGTCATGGGACCCGAGCTCAGAGCACAGAGTCAAGAGCGGGTGATCGAACGCCGACCTATTGAAGCAAAAAGAGGGGATATCTACAGCGCCGACGGCAAAACGCTCGCCACAACCAAACCCGTCTATAATATCCACTTTGACGCTCTAACAGTAGATCCAACTGTCTTTAATGAAGATGTTTCTGGACTCAGTGAAAAGTTAGCCATCCTCAATCCCAAGCGGAACGCAGCACAATGGGAACGGTATCTACGCAGTGAGCGGGATAAAAAACACCGCTACATTCCGTTGGCGGCAGATTTGAATTACAGTCAATTGCAACGGATAAAAACGTACCCAATTCTCTCTCGCGGGGCGTTTCAAGGCGGCTTGATTATTAAAGAAAAGCTCGAGCGCATTCAGATGGCTACCGACGTTCGATCTAGAACTATAGGTCGCGATAAAGACGGTGCACAGGCTGGTCTTGAGGGGTATTACAGCAACTACCTCCAGGGCAAACCCGGTAACCGATTAATGCAAAAAATCACGGGAAATGACTGGAAGCCTCTTGACGATCCGCAAGCCGTAGAGCCTGTGGACGGATTCGATTTGTTTACCACCATTGATACACGCATTCAAGACGTTGCCCAGCAAAGCCTTCTTGCCCAATTGAAAAAATATGATGCAGATCATGGTTCCGCAGTGGTCATGGAAGTTGCAACAGGTCGCATCGTAGCAATGGCAAACCTCGGGCGCAATGCAGACAGTATTTATAGTGAGCTGCGCAATTACGCAGTCTGGGAACGCACTGAACCAGGCTCAACCATAAAACTGCTCAGCGCCATGGCCCTGCTTGAAACCGGGGTAGCCGATACTAGCGATAAGGTCAATACCGAAAATGGAGTAGTTACTATTTACGGCAAAAAGGTAAGAGACTCACGTAAGGGGGGTTACGGCACTATTTCATTACGTAAAGCTTTTGAGGTAAGCTCGAATACCGGGATTGTGAAACTGGTTCAAGAGCATTTCGAAAAGCATCCGGACGACTATGTCGATTTTCTTTACAGCCGAGGTTTCCATAAAAATACAGGCATCACCATTAAAGGTGAAAGCGCACCAAACATCCCCAAACCTAATGACGATCGCTGGTCTGGAATCTCACTTCCGTGGATGGCGTATGGTTACGGTGTAGAATTTACTCCACTTCAACTATTGACTATCTATAACGCTGTTGCAAACAATGGCACCATGGTTAAGCCTCAAATCGTAGAACGCATCATGGATCACGGTCGGATCGTTGAGGACTTTGAAACTGCTATTCTCAATCCTGCGATTTGCTCGCAAGATGTCGTTAAAAAACTTCAAGCTATGCTGGAAGGAGCAGTAGAGTCAGGAACAGCTAAAAATATTTACGACCAGCGCGTTCCCGTTGCAGGAAAAACCGGCACTTGTCAGTTGAATTACTGGCGCGGTGGAAAAGATTACCAAAGCTCATTTGCAGGCTACTTCCCGGCCAATGACCCACAATACAGCTGTATTGTGGTGATTAATAAGCCAGACTACTACATAGGATACTATGGAAATATCGTCGCCGGACCAGTATTTAAAGCGATTGCAGATGAAGTGTACAGCCATTTGCCTGAAACCCCAACTACTTTAACCAGCGAACAACTTATAGCCGCTCGAACTACTGCAGTCGGCGAAGACCGCTTCGAACAAGCCTTCCAAAAGAACTTCCTGCCCAGCCTTAGTGGATTAGATGCGCGCACAGCGACGCGAATTTTAGAAGGACAAGGACTAGCCGTTTCGCTTGTAGGTAAAGGCCGGGTAGCACGACAAGAACCGGCTCTAGGCACACCACTCCACCAATGTTCCACCGTAAAACTAGTGCTACGATGAAACTACTAAAAGACCTGCTTTACGGCGTTCGCATTCAAGAAATTATAGGGAATACACAAATCGCTATTGAGCGCATTTGTTATGATAGTAGAAAGTCCGGTAAGAATGCATTGTTCGTGGCTATTTCCGGCACCCAAGTAGACGGACACGACTTCATCGAGACTGCTTTAGACGCAGGTGCGATTGCAGTAGTTTGTGAAAAAATACCTGCAAAAACCAGAGAAGGCATTCATTACATCCAAACGAAGGACAGTGCTTATGCATTGAGCGCTATTGCTTCAAATTGGTTTGGTAATCCAAGTGAGGAAATGAAAGTTATAGGTGTTACCGGCACCAATGGTAAAACCACGGTTGCAACGCTTCTTTTTGATCTGTTCAGCGCACTTGAAGGTGAGCTTTGCGGACTATTGAGTACAATTTCTGTTCGTATCGGAAGAACAACCGTACCAGCGACGCATACCACACCTGATGCATTGGCTGTTCAAGAGCACATGCGCGCAATGGTCGATGCAGGGGTAAAATACTGCTTCATGGAAGTCAGCTCACATGCGCTCGTGCAGCACAGGACCTCTCACGTTGATTTCGACGTCGCCGTATTCACGAACATCACGCGCGACCATTTGGACTACCACGGGGACATGAACGGCTATATAGCGGCGAAGAAATTACTCTTTGACGGGCTCAAATCTGATGCTCTTGCGCTTTATAACGAAGACACCAAACACGGCCCTACAATGATCAGCGCAACAAAGGCCAAAGTGAAGAGCTACGCCTTAAAATTCCCTGCAGATTATAAAGTCAAAATATTAGAACGTCGGTTTGACGGAATGCTTTTAACCTTAAACGACCAGGAATGTTGGTCCCGAATTCTAGGCGATTTCAACGCCTATAATTTGTGTGCGTTGTATGCAGTTGGTGTAGAATTGGGGAAAGATCCGCTTCAACTCCTCACCGCTATTAGTTTACTCAAACCGGTGGATGGTCGATTCCAAACCATTCAAGGAAAGGACATCACTGCCGTCGTGGATTACGCCCATACGCCTGATGCACTTCAAAACGTCCTAGGTACAATAAATGATCTCAATCAAGGGCAAGGAAAAGTCATAACCGTAGTGGGCTGTGGCGGAAACAGGGATAAGGGAAAACGTCCTCAAATGGCAGCAATCGCGGCAAAAGAAAGCAATAAGGTCATCCTCACCAGCGATAATCCGCGCAACGAAGAACCCGACACCATACTCGCTGAAATGGAGGCTGGGTTAAGTCCCGATCAAAAAGCTCGGGTCTTGACTATAGAAGACCGCGCGCAAGCCATAAAAAGCGCACTAATGCTGGCCCAAGCGGGAGACATTGTTCTTATCGCAGGCAAAGGGCATGAAAAATACCAGGAGATCAAAGGAGTACGAACCCATTTCGATGATGTCGAAGAGGTACAAAACTTCCTAAACCACTAATATTATGCTGTACTACCTATTTACTTATTTAGACCAAGCCTACGACATTCCAGGAGCAGGTGTATTTCAGTACATCACGTTTAGAGCCGCAATGGCGGTGATTACCTCATTGATCATTTCAATGTTGTTTGGAAAACGTTTGATTGACCGATTACAACGTTTGCAAGTCGGTGAAACCGTACGTGATCTAGGCCTAGAGGGACAGAACCAGAAGGCGGGAACACCTACGATGGGTGGTGTGATTATCATTTTGGCCATTGTAGTACCTACCCTACTCTGGGCAAAATTAGACAACATCTACATTTTGTTGATGCTCATTTCGACACTATGGATGGGCGCAATCGGCTTTTTAGACGACTACATCAAGGTCTTCAAAAAAGACAAAAAAGGACTCCGTGGAATTTTCAAGGTCATCGGTCAAATAGTACTGGGAATTATTGTGGGAAGTACATTGTATTTCCACCCTGAAGTCACCATCAAGGAAAAACTACCTGTAGTAGAAACTGCCTCGTGGGAAGCTGGTGAAGAAGCGCCTACAACGACATATGGTGATGCGGTAAAGAGTTCGAAAACTACCCTTCCCTTTTTGAAAGACAACGAATTTGACTACGAAATCTTTACTCGTTGGTTAGGGCCTAGCGGATCGAATTGGACCTGGTTAGTCTATATTTTTGCAGTCATCTTTATCATTACAGCCGTCTCGAATGGAGCCAATTTGACCGACGGTTTGGACGGATTAGCTACGGGCACCACAGCGATTGCAGGAACAGCCCTACTGGTACTAGCCTATGTAAGTGGCTCGATTGTCTTCTCGAGCTACCTCAACATTATGTACATCCCTAATTCAGGGGAACTTGTGATTTTCACTGCCGCATTTATTGGAGCCGCCATAGGATTCTTATGGTACAACAGCTTCCCAGCGCAAGTCTTCATGGGCGATACGGGATCACTAGCGATTGGCGCCATCGTAGCCGTCATCGCATTGGCCGTTCGTAAAGAGTTCTTATTGCCCATCATAGCAGGAGTATTCCTAGCGGAGAATGTAAGTGTCATTTTACAAGTGAGCTACTTCAAATACACGAAGAAAAAATACGGTGAAGGCCGCCGTATTTTCTTGATGAGTCCGCTCCACCACCACTACCAAAAGAAGGGGTACCCCGAAACTAAAATTGTGACTCGATTCTGGATTGTAGGCATCATGCTCGCAGTATTGGCAATCGCAACCTTGAAGCTGAGATAAGTTGAATCACCCTTACCCAAATATCGCCATACTTGGTGCCGGCATTAGCGGCATGGGCGCAGCGCAATTAGCGTATGCACTGGGTATTCCTGCATTTCTCAGCGACGCAAAAGCGCTTTCTGAGAAAGACAAGGAACGGCTAAACCAGTGGGGTATAGACTATGAGGAACACGGTCACAATGTGGACCGATTAAAAGCTGCATCAGCCATCGTAAAAAGTCCCGGTATTCCGCACACGGCGGCAATCATAAAAGCACTGAAAGCCGATGGAGCAGTCGTTTTGGGTGAAGTGGACTGGGCGGCCCACTACACTACGGCAAGGCTAATAGGCATCACAGGAAGCAACGGCAAAACCACGACTGCGACCTTGTGCCATCACATTATGGCAGCTGAAATGGATGCCGTCTTAGCAGGAAATGTTGGTCAAAGTTTAGCCGGTACGCTAGCGGACCGAATGCGGTACGGACAGCCGGATCCTGAAGTGGTGGTTTTAGAGTTGAGTAGTTTCCAGTTAGACGATGTATTCGAACTAAAATTGGACCAAGGCATACTTACCAACATCACCCCCGACCACCTCGATCGGTACGACTACGATTTGAATAAATATGCGGCTAGTAAAATGCAATTGGCCACCTATACCTCAGGGCAATTTATCTACTGCGACGATGACCCTATTACGAATACAGCATTAGAGCAGTGGCTGCAAGAGCATTCCAACCCTCCGAAGCTATTAGCCTACGGAACAGACACACCCGCAGGCCCACATCGAATAACAACGAAAGAAAACAACACAATAACCATTCAATTAAATAACGAAGCAATGACTATTGAAGAACTCGCATTACAAGGAAAGCATAACATGTACAACAGTATGGCGGCTGGATTAAGCAGCCGCTTGATGAACATTAGAAAAGAAACCGTTCGCAAACAACTATCGACTTTCGATTCGCTAGAGCATCGTTTGGAAAGCATTTTGAATATCAGCGGTGTGGAATACATCAACGACAGCAAGGCGACTAATGTGAACGCGACGTATTATGCCTTAGAATGCCAAAGCAAGCCCGTGGTCTGGATTGTTGGCGGTGTGGACAAAGGAAATGACTATGCGGAATTACTCCAGCTCGTTCAAGGAAAAGTAAAAGGTATCGTCGCCTTGGGTTTAGACAACGAGAAAATCAAAGAAGCTTTTGGAGAAGTTCCAGCCTTCGCTGAAGCAGAAACGATGAAAGATGCGGTTCGCGCAGCTTCGAAAATGGCAGATAAAGGGGATGTAGTCTTGCTCAGTCCTTGCTGCGCTTCATTCGATCTCTTCGAAAACTATGAAGATCGCGGACGCCAATTCAAAAACGCAGTACGCATGCTCTAAGACAGAATACGGTGAATACAGTCCAGAAATATCTAAAAGGGGACCAATTCCTTTGGGGCCTTATCCTACTGCTCATGCTAATGAGCTTCTTGCCTATCTATAGTGCGAGCAGCTCCCTTGCATACAAATATGGCGGTGGAAACACATTTAGATTTTTGACCAAACACCTTATTCATTTGGTCTTGGGAGGCTTCTTTCTGTACAGCGTACACCGATTAAACTTCAGAATCATCGGTAAATTTTCAATCATCATACTGCCCGCAGCCATCGTCCTACTCATGGTGACCTTATTCCAAGGAACTACAATGGGTGGGGCAAATGCCGCGCGTTGGGTACGTATTCCGGTTATAAACATGAGTTTTCAAACCTCAGCTTTTGCTTCGTTAGCGCTGTTGGTTTGGCTCGCCCGGTGGTTGGCAAAACCCCGAGACTTCACCTTGTTTAAAAGCTTGTATTACCCGCTAGGCGCTATTGCCCTAACGCTTATTTTTATTTTACCGGCCGATTTCTCTACAACCGCTATCATTTTCGGGATGACCTTCATTCTCATGATTGCCGCCGGTGTACCATGGAAGCATTTAGGCAAAATCATCGGTATAGGAGCGGCAGTACTGACTCTTTTCATCTTAATAGTTCTTGCCTTCCCTGGAATTTCTAACCGGGTCGATACCTGGAAATCACGGATCGTAAACTTCGGCGCAACGGATTCCGATGCCTCTTACCAAACCGACCTTGCAAAAATGGCCATTGCGGAGGGACAACTCTTTGGCAAAGGGCCGGGGAAAAGTGTACAGAAAAACTTCCTACCCCAATCGAATTCGGACTTTGTTTTTGCCGTCATAACAGAAGAATATGGCCTTATTGGCGCAAGCGGTGTAGTACTACTATACATGGCACTTTTTCGACGCTTTGTACGAATTGCGCGACGCGCCCACACCAAATTTGGCACATTACTCGTCTTAGCCGCGGCCTCTGGTATGATCTTACAAACCCTCGTGAATATGGGGGTAGCTACGAACCTCATGCCCGTCACTGGACAAACGCTTCCTTTCTTAAGTGCTGGAGGTTCATCCATATGGATGACTTGTATTGCTCTGGGCATCATATTGAGCGTCAGCCATACTGATGTCAAAAAGGTAGTAGGCAAGAGTGTACAGAGCCAAGAAGAACTCGAAAATGCTGAAGCCCATGTCTAGAAGTTTTATCATTAGCGGCGGCGGAACCGGAGGACACATTTTTCCGGCCTTAAGTATTGCCAACGGCCTAAGAGCAAAGTATCCAGATGCTGAGATCCATTTTATAGGCGCTAAAGGCAAGATGGAAATGACCAGAGTACCGGCCGCTGGTTTTAAAATTACCGGTGTACCCATCGCGGGAATTAACCGTCAAAAACCTTGGAAAAGCTGGAGTGTTCCGTTCAAACTGGTATACGCCCTATGGCTGTGTCGCAAGATTTTAAAAACGCGTAAACCCGACGCTGTCATTGGTACAGGCGGCTATGCTAGTGGGCCTGCATTGTTTATGGCACAACGCATGGGTATTCCCACTCTTGTTCAAGAACAAAACAGCTTCGCCGGGGTAACAAATATTAAATTGGGTGCTAAGGCTAAAGCCATCTGCACTGCATATAAAAATGCAGAGCGGTTCTTTCCCACTGACAGAGTACACCTCACGGGCAACCCCGTGCGTGAAGCATTCACCAATCCATTGCCGAAACAAAGTGAGTCTAAGCAGAAAGTGGGCCTCGATCCGCAACGACCGACACTACTCATTTTAGGTGGGAGTCTAGGTGCAAGAGCCGTCAACCAACAAATGGAAAAAAGTCTTCCTACCCTACTACAACAAGGCTGGCAGATCTATTGGCAGTGCGGAAAACTGTATGAAGCTGAATACGTAAGGCTTACTTCTGAGACGGTGAAAGTGCATGCATTTATTGATGATATGGCTACTGCTTATGCCGCTGCAGATGCGATTGTAAGTCGGGCTGGAGCCGGCACCTTGAGCGAACTCTGTTTAATCGGTAAAGCTGCAGTGCTCATTCCTAGCCCAAACGTCGCGGAAGACCATCAAACACATAATGCGCGTGCTTTGAGCGAAAAAGGTGCAGCAGTACTCATACCTGAAATAGAATTGGACCAGCGCTTTACGATTGAGCTTGAAGCGCTGTATCAAAATACCAAGCGTAGAGACCGATTAGGCGAGAATATTAAAAAAATTTCCCTACCCGAAGCGACTCAAGATATATGCACTCTGATTAGCGAATTAATTACGTGATAAAGAAACACTCACATATCGTTTTTATTGGGATCGGTGGGATAGGTATGAGCGCTTTAGCGCGTCATTTTCTGCATCAAAACATTCCCGTTTTCGGTTTTGACCGAACCAAAACGGAGCTGACGGAAGCCTTGGAAAATGAAGGCGCACTACTTTGCTACACGGAAGATGTATCTGCGTATCCGGGTTGGTCCGAAGCAGAAACTACGGTTATTTATACTCCGGCAATTGCATCGACACATCCATGGCGCTTGTTTTTTGAGACCTTTCAACCCATCAAACGTGCGGCTGCCTTAGGCCAACTCACTAAGGGATATAAAACCCTTGCTGTAGCTGGAACACATGGAAAAACCAGTACGAGCGCAATGCTCACGCACCTTTTAACGTCAGCCGGATTAGATCCTACCGCCTTTATTGGTGGCATCTTAAGCGCATCCGGGACCAACTACAGGTTAGGCAATGGCCCGTGGATGATTGTAGAGGCAGATGAATTTGACAGATCCTTCCTTCACCTTCATCCAAACGCTGCGGCAATAACAACGGCCGATGCGGATCATCTTGATATTTACGACGACGAAACTGATCTAAACAACACCTTCGATGCCTTCATACAACAAGTTGAGGGACCGACTTTTTCAGGAACTACATTAAAAGAGACTACGGCTGTTGGCAGTGCCGGTAACCACTCCTTTGCCACGGATATCCGCGCCCATGAAGGTGCCTATGCGTTTACCATTCACCTAGGGAATGACAAGTTTGAGACAAAGCTCTTCATGCCTGGAAAACACAACGTCTACAATGCCGTCCTTGCTGCTGCACTTGCACATCATACGGGCGTTTCTTTAGAACAGATCGCAGCAGCCCTTCCAACCTTTGAAGGAATAAAACGCAGGTTTGAATACCATTTAAAAGGCAATACAACGCTCATCGAAGACTATGCCCACCACCCAACAGAGCTCAAAGCACTGATCGATAGCATGGATGAAATGTACCCTAAAAAGAATATTCTGCTGTGCTTTCAACCTCATTTATACAGTCGCACGCGTGATTTCTTTGACGGATTTGTAACGCAACTAAAACGCGTACATCGTTGTATTCTATTACCTATTTATGCGGCTCGGGAACACCCCATTCAAGGTATACATTCTACCGCTCTCGCAGCACAAATACCTGGTGCCGAAACCTGCAATTTAAAGGCGCTAACTCAGGTAGTACAAAAAGAAAGGTGCGATGTGGTTCTCGTTGTAGGCGCCGGGGATATTGGTGATACTGTACCTCAATTAAAAGCTGTTTTGCGATGAAAAAGAAACGACTTTTATATACCGCCTTAAGTATCATCTTCGGTACGGGACTGATTTTCAGCGCTGTGCTAAGCATGCAGCACTGGAAAAACACAGCCTTTGATACAATCGAAATAAAATTTCAATATCCTGATAATCAGGCGCTTGTTGTTCGCCCCGAAGTGTTGCCACTGATCGATGCATTTTTAAGTGCACAGTCCGATTCTAGCGCACTGAACACCCCTACATTTTTGTTAGAAACCTCTTTGGAAGCCCTGCCGTACGTGGCCGATGCGCAAGTATATTGGAATTTAAATCAGTCTTTGGTCGTAATCATAGTTTCAAAGCAAGCGAAGGCAAAAGTCTTCATGAACGATGAATCGTTTTTGCTTACAGAAGCGCATGAGCTTTTACCAGCACCGAGACAAACACCACTGGACTTGCCCATTATTACAGGGGTGAAAGACAGTGCAAATGCCGCTAGAGCCGGCCTGCTATTAGACGAAGTGATTGCCAGCCCTGCATTCACTTTTGACGGCCTAGCACAGATGGAGGTAAACGCGTCGTATGTAGTGCTAATTCCTCAAGGATATGCGCACCACATCACAGCAAATATCGGCAATGAATTGGCTGGTGACCTGCGAAAGCTGAGCGCCTTCTATGCTGCTAAACCGGCGCAGGAACTTGAAGAAATAAAAAGCATTGACTTGCGATATAAAAACCAAGTAGTAAGCAAAACGAGATGACACAGAACGCCCCTTTAGCAGTAGGTCTGGACATCGGAACCACTAAAATTGTAGCCGTAGTGGGCCGATTAAACGAGCACCGTAAGATTGAGGTCTTGGGTATTGGAAAAAGTAAAAGCCTCGGTGTCCAACGCGGGGTAGTAGCGAATATTACACTTACCATTGAAAGCATTCAGGCCGCGGTAAAAATGGCTGAAGAAAATTCTGGCCTGAAAATCACTGAGGTCATGGTAGGTATTGCCGGACAACACATTCGCTCGATGCAGCATTCCGACTACATCATGCGCGAAGATGCTGAAGCCATTATCAATGTGGAGGATCTCGCTTCCTTGCAAAAAAACGTGCACAACCTGGTGATGATGCCTGGGGAGCAAATCTTACATGCATTACCTCAAGAATACAAGGTGGATGGGGATGCCAACATCGTGAATCCGCAAGGAATGTACGGATCGCGATTAGAAGCAAATTTTCACATCGTCGTTGGTCAAATTGCTTCTATTAAAAATATCGCCCGTTGTGTTGAGCAAAGCGAGCTCAAAGTGGGAGACATTACGCTAGAGCCACTAGCTTCAGCCGCTGCAGTTCTTGCAGAAGAAGAAAAAGATGCAGGTGTAGTCCTCGTCGATATCGGCGGTGGAACTACAGATATAGCCATTTTCAAGGACCAAATCATTCGCCATACCGCAGTTATACCTTTTGGTGGCAAAGTCATAACAGAGGACATCAAAGAAGGCTGCGAAATTATTGAGAAACAAGCGGAGACTTTGAAAGTGAAGTTTGGCTCTGCATGGCCCGGAGAGAATAAAGACAATGAGATTGTCAGTATTCCTGGACTGCGCGGAAGGCCGCCAAAGGAAATCAGCCTAAAAACATTGTCGAAGATTATCAATGCACGTGTTCGTGAAATCATGGAAAGCGTCATTGCCGAAATCCGCAATTACCAACAAAACGATCCACGAAAGCGACTTATCGGCGGTATTGTACTCACTGGAGGAGGTTCGCAGTTGAAACACATGAGCCAATTGGTCGAATACCTGACGGGCATGCCAACTCGCATTGGTTACCCGAACGAGCATTTAGCGAGTGGATACGTCAAGGAATTGGCCTCACCCGTTTATGCAACTTCCATTGGTTTATTAAGTATGGCGCTAGAATCGCAAGACCATCCTATGGCTTACGACCCTAGAGAAACCGAGCAGCCAATCGCTCTTGAAACTCCTGAGGAAAAAGAAGAAGAACCCATCGAAGAAGTTGAAGGTGCACCTGACCAAACGGGCAGTACACAAGCTGCGCCTCGTAAAGATCCTTTCTGGAAGGGCTTTATGAACAACCTCAAAGAATGGCTAGAAAACGACGAAGACATAGAATAACCGAACAACCATGATAGAAGACGGAATTCAATTCAACCTTCCTAAGAACAGAAGCTCAGTCATCAAGGTAATTGGTGTCGGAGGTGGAGGTTCCAACGCAGTCAATCACATGAAGAATGTGGGTGTGAACGGCGTAGACTTCATTATCTGTAACACAGATGCACAGGCACTTTACCACAGTCCTGTCGCAAATAAAGTTCAATTAGGCGCTTCACTTACTGAAGGGCTTGGTGCTGGAGCAGATCCTGAGATAGGTCGCAGTGCAGCGGAAGAGAGTATTCAAGAAATTCAAAACATTCTTGAAACTGGAACTAAGATGTGTTTCATCACGGCCGGAATGGGCGGTGGAACAGGTACAGGAGCGGCACCCATCATCGCTAAAGCCGCGCGTGAAATGGGTATACTCACTGTAGGTATTGTAACCGTGCCTTTCTCTTTCGAAGGGAAAATGAGAGCGGATCAAGCAGATGAAGGCATCAAAGCGATGCGTGATGCCGTGGATAGCCTCATTGTCATCAACAACGATAAACTACGTCAGGTCTATGGTGACTTAGGATTTAGAAATGCATTTAGCAAAGCTGATGAGGTTTTAGCTGGAGCAGCTAAAGGCATTGCCGAAGTCATCACGAACCACTACACTCAGAACATTGACCTACGCGATGCCAAAACCGTCCTTGAAAATAGCGGGTCCGCTTTGTTTGGAACTGGCGAAGGCGAAGGTCCTGGACGCGCCGCAGCAGCCGTAGGTGCAGCATTAGACTCGCCACTCCTAAATGACAACCACATTAAAGGCGCTAAAAATGTCTTATTGTTGTTGACTTCAGGGGATGGAGAACAGGAAGTAACCATCGATGAAATTGGCGAGATTACCGACCATATTCAGCGCGAGGCAGGTGGAAATGCGAATGTGATTATGGGAATTGGCTCTAGTGAAGAAACTGGCAGCCGCATTACATGTACCATCATCGCTACAGGTTTCCCAACAGGGACACAAGTGCTGCCATCCGATAAACCGGAGGTAGTGAAATATAAATTAGACGGTCATGAAACGGAAGATGTTGTTGCACCACAACCAGCTGTCGAAACGATACCTGATTCGCAAAAATCAGAACGAGTCATCATGGATCTCGGTGCGGTTGAAGACGATATACAAGCATTAGATACAGTGGTGGCATCGCAAGACGAAGTTCATTTAGAGCCTGTCACAGAGCCTAATGAGATTGAGGACACTATTGAGGCAGAAACAGAGGGCTTTCCGCAATTGCCAGATGAAGATATCGATGCAACCTTCGAGGAAACATTAGAAGCCGATACTCAAACAATAGAGGAGGAAGCTCCCACAGTCCATGTCTTAGAATGGGATATGGAAGATGACGCTGATGAAGCTGCCATAGTGAAGGAAGAAGAAGTAGTAGACGACGCTGAGTTAAGCGATGGAGAACCTTTAGAAACCGAGGAAGCTCCGGCGCTGGCAGGAGGTTGGGATCTATTCTCTCAAGACGAATCGGTCGAAGAAGAAATGGAGTTGACCTTTGTTGATGAGGATGAAGCTGAAGAATTTATTACACAGGAAGAAACTACTGTAGAAGCGCATATTGAAGAAGAATTTGATGCACCTGCTCCACCAAAAATGGAGCGCACTATTTTGGATTCCGAAGAGGGAATAAACGAAGAAGTTGTGCATGACGCAGCTTCAGCGATCCCTACGAGTGCCGATTCTTCTTTCGAAGACGTTCAAGCCATTGGCGAAGAGCGGAGATTTACCCTCGAAGATATTGACGGTGATGGCTTTACGCTTGAAATGGAAGACTTAGAGTCTCCGCAAGCACATCAAGATTCGAACGAAGGAATTGAAGACACGGAATACGACCCTTTTGATTTAAGCTTGAGTGAAATGCCTGAACTCAAGCAAAAAGCGGAACAGGACAGCCTCGAGGGCAGTTTTACTTTAGTTAGCAATGAGTTTGAATTAGAGCCTCAAATCAATAATCCCACCGCGGAGGTAGAGACTCTGAGTTCTGAAGATCCGACCCTGCATTTTCAATTAAAAGAAAGTGAGACTCCATCAGTTAAGGAATCACCTGAAGAAACGACTAATTTTGATATGGACCAGCCGTTGAGTCAAATGCCAAAGCGCACACTCAGCGATTTACCTCCTAAAATTCAAGACCGTATGTCTCGCTTACAATCGTTTCAATACCAGTTCAAAGCGAATCTTCAAAACCTGAGTGAAGCGGAAAGAGTTCCGGCATACATGCGCCAGGGGATGGAGGTAGATCTAGATCATAAAAGCAGTGAACAACCCTCTAATATTGGGGTTGATAACGATGGAAATATCAGAACAAATAATTCATTCTTACACGATAACGTAGATTAATCATGTCCTTAGAAGCACTCATCATGACCGATTTAAAATCGGCAATGAAAGCAAAAGACCGCGTCGCTCTAGAAGCCCTTCGCGCTATTAAAACAGCCATACTTAATGAAAAAACTTCTGCCGGGGCGGGAGAGATGTCGGAAGCTGATGAAATGAAGCTTTTAACAAAATTAAGGAAGCAACGCGTAGAAAGCGCCACCATTTTTAGAGAACAAAACCGAGCGGATCTGGCTGAACCAGAAGAGGCTCAATTGGCGATTATCGAACGCTATTTACCTGAGATGCTCTCAGAAGCTGAGATCGAAGCTAAAGTTGAGGAAATAATTGCAGCCGTAGGCGCAACATCCATGGCGGATATGGGCAAAGTTATGGGCAAAGCATCCGGCGCGATGGCAGGTAAAGCTGACGGTAAAGTTATCAGTGGATTTGTGCGTAAACATCTCGCTTAAATTCATCTTCACTTAATATGATTCGCCCGGCAAAAGCCGGGCTTTTTTCGTTAAATTTGTATCCATCAAAAACTAAAGTTGTGAGACTATCTTTTCTTTTGGTATTGAGCATTTTAACACTGAACAGTGTTGCGCAAGATCGTACCGTTCGTCTCATGACTTACAATATTCTGAATTACCGCAACACCACTTCGTATTGCACGAGTTCAAATAATAGCTCCAGCAACAAAGAAGGACATTTAGAAACCATCATTAGCGAAATAGAACCGCATGTAGTGGTAATGAACGAAATAGGCAGCAACCCAAACAACCTGACCTACCTTCTTAATAATGCCCTCAATACCGGTTCAGCCACGAACTGGGCCATGGCAAACCATGTGCACAACGGTTTTTCATCTCTAGTAAATGGTGTCGCCTACCGCAGCGATGTTTTGGGGATTACGAACCAGTGGGCCATCACTAAAGATGCAAACAACAATTCTTTAGTTCGAGCAATCGATATCGTTCGATTCTATTATAAAGATGCTTTACTTCAAGGAAACAGCGATACCGCAACTTTCGTAGTTATTGGCGCACACTTTAAAGCCGGTAACACTTCGTCTGACGCTACACAACGGAATCAAGCGGCCACAGCGATAGTTGACTGGATCGACGGACACAGTTTTGAAAATATTTTTCTTTTGGGCGATCTCAATACCTATTCTAGCAACGAATCTGCTTTTCAAAGTCTTATTGGAGGAAATACTTTCCGGTTTGAGGACCCCATTACTTCCAACGGAAATTGGCACAACAACAGCAACTTTGCTTCCATACATACCCAAAGCACCCGTACTTCTGGGAATTGCCATTCGGGAGGCGGCTTAGATGATCGCTTTGACCACATTCTCTGTTCAGAGGAAGTGATTGAAGGAGACGCGCAAATCACCTATGCGCCAAACAGCTATTTCGCAGTAGGAAACGACGGCAACCACTTTAATAACGCCATCAATTCCGGCACAAATTACAGCGTAAGTAGTGCCGTATTGAGTGCTCTTTATGCTTTGAGCGATCACCTACCTGTGATTATTGATGTTGAAATTGAAGGACAACATTTAGCGATAGAATCGCATGAAGGGAATTGGAATTTGCCTAACCCTGTGCCCACCGGGGCAATACTAACGCTACCGGAACAGAGTCGATTATACATTAGCACGTTGGCAGGACAAGTATTATTCGAAACCTCCGAAACGACCTTTACCGTTCCCTTACTATCAAGGGGCACTTACCTTCTTCGTTTAGAGACTATGAACGGCTACACCACGCGTAAAATCATTTTTTAATGCAGCACAGAACCCTCCTTCTTCTCGCCCTTTTGTGTAGCCTTTTTACACAAGCACAAAACTTTGAAGAGTTCCAAACGACGCAGGCAAATGTTCGACTATCAGCAACGAATGCGGGTACTTTCGGAAATGCTTTTAGAGGTTATAAAGATGGATCGGGTACACCTTCATTAGAATATCCAGCTGGATCGGGTATTGAACACTTATTTGAAGGCGGTATTTGGATTGGTGGAACAGCAAACGGTGTAATTCGCGTCAGCACCTCCGCATATGATTCTCCGCAAGGATATGCACCTGGTCGCGGCGGTTTCGAATTCAACCCTGTAGCAGGGATGCCTGTTAAAGAAATGAGCAGTCTTAAAACCTCTCCTAAGTTTAATTCCACAGCTATTTCTCATCAAGATTTTATTGCCAATTTTTCTGACTCCACCTTATTGGTTCCGGGAACATCCATCCCGATTAACAACCATATTAACCCAATGGACATCGTTGCAGAAATGCGTCTTTTGAATTGGAACTACAGCTTCTCTGATTTCATGGCAATGTGTTCTCTCACAATCTATAATCGTGGCGACCAGACCTTCGATGACCTCTATTTAGGCTTGTGGAACAATACCGTTGTACGTAACGTCAATATCACTCCGGCAGGAGCTGGGGGAGCCAGTTTCTATTCACAAGGTGGAAACGGTTTTGTCGACAGTCTCAATCTAGCGTATTGTTACGATGCCACTGGCGACGAAGGATTTACTGACAGCTACATAGGTCAAGTTTTTTTAGGCGGCGAAGACAAGCAAGGTTTCCGCCACCCAAGAACGGATTCTAGTTTCCGCGTAAACTACAATGCATGGGTGTTCAATAATAGTGGACAAAGCACCTTTTTCTTTCCTACCACAGATCAGCAGCGCTATCAAAAAATGATGGACGGCTTTAACCACAACCCGTGTTGGACCAATCCATCTTCCGCAGGCTGTGTGAGCACCTTAGATGTCGATCTTCAAAATGAATTAAATAAGATTGGAAACCGCTCCGATCTTATTTCAGCGGGACCATTCAGCACTTTCGCACCGGGAGACACCATCAATATTGCTTTTGCTTTTGTTGTAGCCAAAAAGATGGAGGACGGAAATCCGAATGCCCAAAATAATGCAGTTCAGCGCAGTGGATTGCTCAGCGCAGCCAATTGGGCTCAGACAACGTATAATGGCGAAGACGGTAACTTCAATGGTATACTCGATCCTGGGGAAGATAAAGATGGTAATGGAAAAATCACACGTTTCATCCTTCCTACGCCACCTACCATTCCTTATTCAAGAGTGGAAGCTGGTGAAAACAGCGCCACCATTTACTGGGCCAGTAATAGTGTCACAAGCGTAGACCCCATTTCCAAAAAACAAGATTTCGAAGGATTCAATATTTACGCTACTACGACGGGATTTGACGTATTCAGCACTCCAAATCTTGCAGATGATTTGAGCTTGGTAGCGTCGTTCGACAGCACGGGTAACGTTTATGGAATGAATAATGGGTTTACGCCGGTATTGCTTCCTACACCTAAAGAATTCGAGAACGATACGGTCGTATACGACTATGCTTACACACTTTCTCCCCTACCCAACGGATGGCAAACGGCAATGGCGGTAACAGCTTTTGATAAAGGAGATCTCAACTCCGGACTCGAAAGTCTTGAAAGCTCTGCACTTGCAAACGTTACACGCGTCTTCCCAGGTACAGAGCCTGCAAACGAAGAAGATCGGCCGTATGCTTATCCTAACCCGTATTACCTTACTGCAGGGTGGGAAGGACAAAGTAATTTTCAAGAGGAAAGTAGAAAAATCATCTTTGCCAACCTTCCAGCACATTGCGAAATTACTATCACCACAGCCGCAGGAGATTTGATCGATACGTTTGAGCATACACCAGATTACAACGGTACGGACATTCGTTGGTTTAGAACCTTCGGATCAGAAAATCCAGAGCAAAACACATTCTCAGGTGGAGAGCATGCATGGGATTTATTATCAAAAGAAAGTCAAATCATCGCTCGAGGCACTTATCTCTTGCATGTACAAGATTTAGAAACTGGAAAACGAACTACAGAACCCTTTATAATAGTTAAGTAATGAGAAAATATCTACTCACCCTTTTAGTTGCTGCATTTGCTTCAACTGCCTTTGGTCAATCCTACGTTAGTATTAGTACAATCAACGACGTATCTGCCAGCGATCTAGCCGCTTGTAACGATACTTCTGCCTACCTAGGGCAGACCATCATTACCCGCGGAGTTGTTGTTACCCCCGGTTGGGCTACAGAAGTAGCGTCCGGTTCAGTAACCGGAGGACAGCGTCCATTCATTTTTATCCAAGACACTGCAGTTGGTGGACAAAGTTCGCCTTGGGCAGGAATTGAAGTAATGGGCGTGTATTCAGCCTCAAACGGATCCCTTCAAGTGCCTTCTACTTTTACCCAAGTGCTTCCTGGCGATATCGTAGAGGTCAAAGGTTTGGTGGGCGAATACAACGGCTCAAACCAATTAAGTCTGGTCGATGCAAACAGCTTCAGCATCATTTCAACCACCACAGATCCTGTGATAAGCGACACCATTTCGTTGGGCGACCTCAACGACAATCTGCAGGTTAATCAACTTACTACCGGTGAACAATACGAAGGATCTTTCGTAACACTAGAAAATCTTACCGTGACTTCTGTTATTCAATTTTCTGGTAACCGCGTCAGCTTCAACGTAGCCGATGCGAGTGGTAACGTCATTAACGTAAGTGACCGATTCTTAGCTCAAAAACTCTCTTCATATAGTACGGTAAATCCTAATTCGCCGCAGTCTCAAGGTTCTTTTGTACCTCCAGTACCAGGAACATTCCTAAACTCATTAAGCGGTGTAGTTCGTCACGATGCAAACGGTTGTACTGGTGATAACGGACGTGGCTACGAAATCAATCCATTCGACAGTTTACATTACGACGTTGGCTACGCACCGCCGTACATAGCGAACTTCGAGCGCGATCCATCTGTACCTACTTCTAATCAAGACGTTGAGATCATCTGTAACATCACAGATTACGACGGTACGGTGGATAGTGTGTGTATCGCATGGACTGCGGATAACGCAGTTAGTATTGCAAACATGCCTAAATACGCTTTCCCTTTAAGTGCAGGTACTACGGATGAATACGAATATGAAATTCCAGCACAAACCGACGGCAGTACTGTTCGCTACTACATCTACGCGGTAGATAATGATGGGAACGAGAGCTGGTATCCAACAAAACCAACGACTCAAGCTTTACCAAACATTGAGTTCTACACCGTCCGTGATAATGGGATGCTCGTTTATGACATTCAATACACCATGGATCCGTTTGGTGACAGTCCGTTAGAAACGCAAGAGGTGACCGTAAAGGGTGTGGTCACTGCTTCAACAAAAATTGGTGACCTGGGCTACCTCTATATTCAAGATGAAACCGGTTCTGCCTGGAGTGGAATTTGGTGTGTGGGTATTGGATTGAATCAATTCTACCGTAATGAAGAAATTGAAGTAACTGGCGTGGTTGAAGAGTACTATGGTATGACACGTTTAAATGTTACTGCTACCAATAAAACTGGGAATCTTGGTACTGTTAGCGCTACAGTACTCGACCCATCGGATTCAGCATCATATGCAAACTTCGGCTGGGAACCGTACGAAAGTATGTATATCCGCTATGAGCAGCCGAACGGCAAACTTCATATTAGTCAAACAAATTTAGGCTTTGGTGATTATGCAGTGAGCAGTTCAAATACTGCCGCAGTGAGTCATAGCGGCCGCGTTCTTGCAGGGCGTCAGAGTACCACTGCATACAGTTCATTAGATGTTCAATTGGTCACCGACACTTCATACAGCAGTTTAGACGGTGAAATGAATGTAATGCCAATCGTTGTGAGCGATACTATGACTTTCGATGCGATCGAAGGTATTCTTTACTACGGTTTTAGCAACTTCCGTTTAATACCAAGAAATAACAACGACTTCATCGGTGCCAACGTAACGTTGGATAGCATTACGGTAGCGAATTCACCAATCAGCGTAGTAGAATTGGCCGAAATTAACGTTGCGTATTACCCGAATCCTGTAAATAATCGGTTGACCGTTAAAGCACCTATGGATGGTGTATTAGCGATTTACAATAGCGCGGGAAAACGAGTGTTAGGTGAGCGTTTCTCGCAAGAGTCAAATGTAGATGTAAGTGCATTACCTAATGGGTTGTACTTACTAAGTCTCGAAGGATCTGAAGGCCAATTCTTTACTCGAATTTCTGTACAACACTAATTCATGAAACACCTACTGTACTTCGCATTAGCGGTACTCGTCTTTAGTTGTCGCGGGACCAACGATCCCGTGGCAAACAAGGCACCTGAAACACTACTTCAAGTAGACAGTATTGTTCGCTCAGGTGACCTGCGATTGGGAACAAACGTTACCCTGCACTGGTACGGTATGGATGTAGACGGTTTTATCAATGGCTACCACATTACTGTGGATGAAACGTCAAGCTTTACATCTAGAACAGACAGTACATTTAGCTTTAGCATTGAAGCGGGTCAGGATACAACAGATATTTTACTCACCGTCGCGGCAGAAGATAATGAAGGACTGATCGACCCTTCACCGGCTACACTCATTGTACCTATAAAAAATGCTGCACCTGAGGTGGCTATAGATCCAGACGGGCTCTTATCAGATAGCGCGTTTATTGTAGCCACTGTAGATTGGCGTGCAACGGATGACGATGGCGATGAAACCATTGAAAGTGTAGAGTTTAAATTAAATGCAGGAAATTGGGTAGAAATAGGCACTTCAATTTCCTTATTATCCTTCGCTACGGACCCTCAAGGCAACGTTGCATACTATAAAAACGCGGGCTTTATTGATTCCATCCCTGGCGCTGATTTACAAGATGAAAATTTCATTTTCCTCCGTGCTCGAGACCGCGCAGGTGTCTATTCCGAAGTAGACACGACCGCCGGATTTTATTGGAAAGCCGCAAATAGTGCAACGCTTATCATTAACGGTCAACCGGAATACATCGGAAGCACCTACAAGGAATGGATGGATAGTGCAAATGTCGATTACGACTACTTACAAATGGATGCTGTCAGCGGCGCAGGTATCCCTGCCTATTGGGATCCTACCTTCGAAATCATCATGTCAAGCTATTCTAAAATTGCCCTTTTTACGGATGCCACAGTATTTCCGACAAAATCGGGCGACGACTATCTCCTGAATATCCTCGCACTAAGCACACAAAAATTTCTTCAAAAGGGCGGGAAATTATTTACTGCATCGCAGTTTTCATCGAATATGGCTGGCGGTGCCTTTTTAGATATATTCCCTGTAGAAAGCTTAGTTTTTAGTAGCGGACAGGCGCGTTTGACGAACGACAGTACCCTGGCTCCTATGCAACCCGGGTTTCCATCGCTCCAGCCTCAAAATATTGTCTTAGGCATTACGCCTATCGTACCCTCCGCAGATGCAACGGCACTCTATGACGGGCAGATCACAAAAATAGCAGGATGGAACGGCGCAACAACGATGGGTGCGACTCGAACACAAAACGGCAGCATTAATCAAGTGTTTGTGGCTTTGCCATTGCACGTTTTTAATAGGCCCACCAACCACGGAGGCGTACTCCTAGACCATGTTTTCAATGCGGTATTCTAAAGCCCTACTTACCATAGCCTTAATTTTATGCCAATTCGCAGGAATTGCGCAACAAAAAGGCGTACTACGTGGACGCGCATTGGAAAAAGGTACAAATGAACCGCTTCCGAACGCTGCTGTTTCCATCGTCGGTACTTTTTATCAGACACTGACAGACTTTGATGGAAATTTTGAGATACGGGACATAAAACCAGGAACGTACAGCGTAAAATTCCAGTTTATTGGATACCAGCCAATCCTCTTCAATGATATTAAAATAGTCTCAAGAAAACCGACTGTACTCACCGCTAAACTCCAAGAGCAAAGTGAAATGCTGAATGCGGTAACAGTAGTCGGACGTAAAAACCAGGTAGACCTTGAAAAAGCGTCTTCCGCCATTACACTCACTGGAAATGAAATTGGAAAGTTAGTTGCAAAAGGCGTTGAAGATGTATTGGCCCAGCAAGCCGGTGTGCAACGTACTACGGATGGGTTGCAAATCCGTGGAGCGCGCGTTTACGAAACAGAATATCTTATTGACGGAATTTCAGCGCAAGATCCACTCGCTGGTACGGGAGGCGGAGTCAGTGTCAGTTCCTCTTCTGTGGGCTCGCTCAATCTTATGACCGGTGGTGCAAGCGCCGAATACGGTGGTGGTTCAGCTGGTATTATTAATACTCGTATTAAAGAGGGCGGCGAAAAATTCAGTTGGAGTTTGAATTATCAAACAGATCAGATGGTCGACGCTACCTCCTTCAACACGGATGAGCTCGAAGTAACAGTGAGTACACCGGTGCCCTTTACAAAAAAGAAGCTACGTCTCTTTACCACTGCTCGTGGCCAATGGTCCGATCATTATTTTGGGTCTACCGCGAACCAATTAAAATCGAGTTTATTCCCTGATAATCCAGAGCTATGGGCGCCACGCCAAAGCAATGACTATACCCATACCGTAAAATTGAGTTATGCGGATAAAACTGTGGGGAAGTTTACGCTAACCAATAGCCACAGCCTCAAGGTGAATCAAAATTCTCGAACGCTTCAAATCGTCGGATTCGATGCCCTACTTACACCAGGTTTTCAATTCGACAGAAGCAACAACCTAGATAATGCAACGACCTACACACACCACAGTAACCTAACGGTACTGGGTTGGAACAAACGAATCAACGCAAAAACAGGCTTAACCGTAAGTGCAGGTAGACTCTTCACCAACCTTAGAGCAGATGCGAATGGGCGCCCATTCCGGGCTGAAACGGTAGATCAGATTTATGATGAAGCCTACATCTTCACGGGAGACTTAACTGTATTTAATCCGAACGATCCCTATGGAAATTATTACCTCATCCCTGGGAATGGATTAGTTAATAATGGCGGTGTAACTCCTATCTGGCACGACCATTACGCTGCAGAAAACACGTTTAAAGGAAAATTGACTTATCAACCCAATCCTATTCATACCGTTAGCGGTGGTCTGGAACACGCGTTGACAGAATACCAGTGGGTCGACGTTTACCGTCCATGGGTAGGAGCACCGATCGTATTAAACGACAGCACTACCACACCGTCTGTATCCATCGGATCGAGTAACGATATTTGGAAAGTAAGCCCACAAAAGGGAGGTCTCTTTGCGCAAGACCGCATAGAATACAAAGGTGTTAAAGCCACTTTAGGTATGCGATTCAACTATTGGGCACCAGGGAAATTCGCAGATAACGCAGTGGCCGATTCTTCCTCTCCTGTCTTACCTGCCATTCGCGAGGCTTATGACCAAAATTCGTTCCGTGCCGGAGGTTTAAACTGGAAAGTACGCTTGCTTCCTCGCTTGAATGTCAGCTTCCCAGTCACTGAGAACAACGTACTTTATTTCAACTATGGGCACAGCATGCGAATGCCACACCCACGCTTCATGTATGCAGGTCTTGATCCGCAATACCAGGACCGTAGTTTCTTATCTTCCCTAGGTAACCCGAACCTCAACCCTGAAGTGAACATCTCCTATGAAGTCGGGTACAAAACTTTAGTAGGGAGTCGCATTGGTTGGACCATCAACGCCTTCAATAACAACCGCTTCGATTACATCGTTTCGCGTCGCGTTATTACGACGGATGCAACCGGTCGTCCGGTAACTAAAACCATGTACATCAATCAAGACTATGCTAAAATAATTGGTGTAGAAACCCAATTGAATGCTCGGTTAAACAACTCCTTTTCCTCATTCTTTAACGGCTCGTACCAACAAGCTCGCGGAAAATCAAACAGTGCGCGAGAAAGTGCACTTCAGATCGCCCAAACGGGTGAAGTACCGTTAACTCAAGAGCAGTTCTTAGCTTGGGATAGGCCATGGAAATTTAATGCTGGAGTCAGCTTTCAAAACGACAGCAGTAAGTTCCGCGCATCGCTCAATGCCCAATACACCTCTGGATACCGTTACACTCCACAAATTTTAGAAGGGTATAACGACCTAGGTCGTCCACAATACCGCGTTGATAATGCAAATTATTTGAGGGAACGTGGTGCCTACTGGTTCGGAATTAATGGAAAGGCTTCCTACGCTCTCGTGAAATTCGGCACCGGAGGTATTCTATTGAACGTTGAGGTAATGAACATTACTGGACGTAGAAATGCCCAATTGGTCAACCCTATTACAGGCCGCGCCTATGAATATGGCGACGATGTTCCGCTGACTTGGCGCGATCCACGTCCAGAATTTAATGGTCCGCAAGAGACCGGTACCGATCCTAGGAATCCGGCGCGTTACTCCGCTCCGACACAAATTTTAGCAGGAATTCAAATCAAATGGTAAGACGTCACTTTTACATACCGCTGGTCATTGTTTTGCTCCTGAGTTTTGGTGCTAAGGCTCAATTATTACCTACCTACGGCGAGGAGCGCGCTGGACTCAGTGCCTTCACTTTCTTAAAACTTCCAATCGACCCTGCGAGCACGGCAGTCGGTGGTGCAAGCTTAGCCATGACCGATCACAGCTTCGGTGCTCTAATCAACCCTGCACTGATAAGCGGAGGTAATCAGCAAGGTGTTTTTTCTGCAAACAGAGCTTTGGGTGGCGGCATCAATCATGATTTTGTTGCAGTAACTAAAGCACGAGAAAATGGGCAACATATTGCGCTCACGCTCAACAGTCTTAGCACAGGATCCATCCTCGAAAGAACTGTTTGGCAACCGGAAGGCACCGGTGCTACTACCTCAGCGGCGCTTACCTGTGTTGGACTAGGAGTAAGCCAAGCCTTCAGTGAGTACTTCCATGCGGGAGTTCAACTCAAATACGGTCTGGAGCAACTAGGTGTCTACAGAGCACATAACGTTTACCTAGACTTAGGCTTCTTGTATAAACTGGACATAGCGGATCTTCAATTCGCAGCTGCCCTGACCAATTTTGGCCCGAATACGCCGCTGAGTAATATGCCCGTAGGTCAAGAATCGGCATTAGCGGCTACGCCTCAAATGTTCTCTATGGGTATTCAATGGACGGCTTGGAAAAAGGGCGACCACAGCCTCACCCCGAGTCTGCAACTGAACCATCCTACGGATAATGCCGAGTTTTATGCGGGCGGATTAAAATACCAATGGCGTTCACAATTGTGGGGAGCAGTCGGTTACCAGATCGGAAGTCAAAAAGCACTTCCTTGGATGGGTTTCGGAATGAAAACCATATTAAAAGGATGGCCTGTGGAATGGGGCGTAGGGGCACAACCTACACCGTATAACCAGTACCAAGGCACGATAGGAATTAAAATAAAACCACTCACATGGTAAGAACCTTAGGCATATTTTTCATCCTAAGTATAGGGTTATTACTGAGCAGTTGCGACAACTACTTCGGTGAACGGACTAATTTAGATTTCATAGAAATCCCTACCTACGACGTACGCGAAATCAGCTATGTGCCTATCGCACCAAACATTCAGGATGCCATTGCACCCGTGGATGTTTACGTAGGTTACGATGAGTTTATATATGTTGTGGACAGCGCACAAGATCTTATCCTACGCTACGACATAGCCCTGAATCTACAAGGCAGCATTTATGTACCAGGCGTTCGTAAGGTCACACAAACCCGGAGTTTTGATCTTCTCGCAATAGGGACCTACGACACAACAATTACAGGCGTTGACTATAGCCTAACGGCACTTTATGAAATAGGAATGGTTGGTAGTGACAATGTATTGTCCATGCAAGGGGCTACAGCTGAAGCAGTCATTGTGCACCCTTTCTACTTTAAAAACAGTTTCTCATCTTCGGATGCAAAGGTGAAGTTTACGGATGTGGCGATAATTGGCTCCAATATTCAATCGGAAAACAATAGCTATTATTTGAGCCGAACAGGGGTAAGCACGAACAATGCAGGGTTTGGCCCCGACAACGCCGTGCTAAAATTCACAAAAGATCACGAATGGATCAGTGCACTGCCTATTACGGCATCAGGGGCTACTTATAATAATTACTTTAAAAAGCCATTAGCGCTTCAAGGATTTACTCAAGCACCTCAGCTAACTGCGACCAACAGTCCAGACTTTTGGGTACTTAATCAAGATGAGGATCAGGAAATCCAGGTGCAACATATCCAATTCACAGAAGGGCCTTTCGGAGCACTCTATCAACCTATTTTTTACAGTACACTAGATCCTGCCGCAAAACGCTATTTGCAAACACCAAAGCGTTTCGTAAATCCTATTGATTTATGTCTAGCTGGCGACGGTTCGCGATTTTTATTCGTTGCAGATGCCGGTGTAGATAGTGTATTCCAATTTACTTCTTCCGGATTAGAAGGGGTTCCTCCACCGCCAGCATCGGCGGCTGAATTTAATGCCCTTGTCTCCTTAGGAGGCTTTGGAAAGGTCAGTGCCTTAAGTTATTACGACAAAATTCTGTACGTGGCAGACTCAAAAAACGGTACAGTGCAAAGATTTAAACTTACCCTTGATTTTGATTAACATAGCTTAAAGAATTCTGCGTACCTTGAAGGCTTAGAACGTTTAACCACAAACAACACTCAATAACAAAACAACATGAAGAAGTTTTTAGTTTTAATGCTTCTGTCATTTTCGTATTTCGGAATGGCGCAAGCATCGAAAGATGTCTCTTTTAGTGTAGATATGAATGGCGTAACAAGCTCGTTCACTAATGTCTATGTTTCAGGAACGATGAACAGTTGGAGCGGAAACGCAAATCAACTTACTGACGCTGATGGAGATGGTATTTACGAAGGGAAAATTGCCCTTTCCCCCGGCTCTTATGAGTATAAGTTTACTTATGACAACTGGGTTGGACAAGAAAGTTTAGATGCGACTTTAGACAGTGCATGTACGCTAACTACAGGGTCATTTACCAACAGGTTCATTACGATCGATAGTACGAGTATTACTAATACAAGTTTCGATGATGAGCCGGTTCGCGATGACAACAGAGAGGACTGGAGAAATTCTGCACTGGAATCGCATGCCGATTCCTACTTTGGGAACTCTGATTACGTACTACAAATGTCTACAACAGAGCGTTCTGGAACATGGGCTGGAAAACTACCGACGGCTGAAAACTCTTCAAAGCCAAGACGTTGGATTTACCAAGAGGTAGCGGTTACTCCAAATACCAACTACGAAATTTTAGGTTACATCCGGAATAAAGATGAAAACATTGGTTCTACTGTAACTTTTCAGATCTACGATGCGCCATTTGATTCTGCGCAAGTAATTGACGATACTTCTCACATCCTGAGCAGTGCAGACTTTGATTCAAGCACGGGACACGATACAGATGTATTCACGCCTGCAACAATCACATTTAATTCAGGTAACAACGATACAGTAGTTCTACTTATTACTAACGATTACACCTTAAACGTTTCCGGCGAAAACTCTGAAAGTTTCGTTGACGACGTTACCATTAGTACGGTCTTACCTACCGTTTGTTGGGAAGCATGTGTGGATTGCTCCACAGCGAATGCATACACTGCAACCTCATGTGGAGATTTATTCTTTAGTGAGTATGCCGAAGGTTCTTCAAACAATAAATACTTTGAAATCTACAACCCAACCAGCGCAGCGATCTCGTTGAGTGGCTATACTGTCTACTTAAGCGGTAACGGTGGTTCATATACAAATACGTTCACTTCGAATGCAAGTATTGCTTCAGGTGATGTTTACATGATCTCAACTAACTCATTAGACAGCGCTACTCAAGCATTAGCTGATACCGCTATGGGATATCCTTCTGTAGCACACTACAACGGGGACGATGCTCTTATCCTTATGAATGGTACTGACACTATCGACGTTATTGGTACGCCAGGTGTTGATCCGGGTTCTTCTTGGTCAGTAGGCACAGGGTCTACTAAAGATCATACGCTTATCCGTAAAGCTTCTGTTGACATGGGTTCTACAGATTGGACTACAGGTGCTACAGAATGGGACGTTTATGCCCAGAATACATGGTCGTACGCAGGTGCACATTCAAGCAGCTGTATTGTTACTCCGAAAAATGTAACCTTCCAGGTAGATATGACTAATGTAACTGCATCATTTACGAATGTTTACGTAAGTGGTACTGTTAACAACTGGAGCGGTAATTCTAACCAGCTCACGGATGCAGACGGAGATGGAGTATATGAAGGAACCTTATCCTTAATGCCTGGCTCATACGAATACAAGTTTACTTATGACAACTGGACAGGACAAGAGTCGCTCGATGCAACTCTAGACAGTGCTTGTACTTTAACAACAGGTGCATTCACAAACAGATATGCAACTTTCGGTAATGCCGATACGACATTACCTGTTGTTTGTTGGGAAGAGTGTTCAGCGTGCGCAGTTCAAACGAATTTCGTTGTAACATTCATGGTTAATAGCGCTAACATCACGGTAGGTACAAATGGACTTTACCTAGGTGGAGGTGTTATTGGTGGCGCGAATGCCGTTCAATTAGCTGATCCTGACGGTGATGGTATTTACGTAGGTACTGATACATTAAACGGTTCTACTGGTGGAAACTTCATCTTCCTAAACTCTCCTACCTGGAGTGGCGATTGGGGAGCAAAAGAAAATCTTGCAGGCTTAGCTTGTGCAGATGCGTCGAACTACAACGATCGTATTCTCCCAACGTTCACACAGGATACTACTTTGATGTTCTGCTACGGTAACTGTTCTACAGATACTTCGTGTACGGTAGCTTCAACAAATCCTGATGTGACCTTCCGTGTAGATATGAGCAATGTTTCTGCGTCATTCACTAATGTGTACGTTAGTGGAACGCTGAACAGCTGGAGTGGTAACGCAAACCAGTTAACAGATGCTGATGGTGACGGCGTTTACGAGGGTGATATTAATATTGCCGCTGGTAATTATGAATTCAAGTTCACGTACGACAACTGGGTAGGACAAGAATCACTAGATGCAACACTCGACAGTGCTTGTACGTTAACTACGGGTGCATTCACGAACCGTTACATTACTATAGGTGCTTCTGATACTACACTTCCTGTGTACTGTTGGGAAGAGTGTACTTCTTGTGCTTCTACGGTAACGGGTTGTAGCGAACTATTCTTTAGCGAATACTCTGAAGGGTCGTCAAACAACAAATACATCGAGATTTACAATCCAACTGCAAATGCTGTATCGTTAAGTACTTATACAGTCTACCAAAGCGGTAATGGTGGTTCATATACGAACACATTCACCACGAATGCAACCATTCAATCTGGTGATGTTTACTTAATCGCAGCAAACCAAGCTGATGCAACAATTTTAGCCGCTGCTGATACGGCGATGGCTTATCCATCGATTGCTCACTTTAATGGTGACGATGCAATGATTCTTGTAAGCGGAACGGATACTATTGATGTTATTGGTGTTCCTGGTGTCGATCCAGGTTCTTCATGGACAGTGGGAACCGGTTCTACTGCAAATCATACATTGGTTCGTAAAGCAACAGTTGACATGGGATCTACGGATTGGACAACTGGTGCTACAGAATGGGATGTATACTCGCAAAATACTTGGACCTATAAAGGGGCGCATACCAGCAATTGTATCGCTACTCAAACAGACTTTGTCGTAACCTTCATGGTAAATACCGCAAATATCACTGTAGGTACGAACGGACTTTACTTAGGTGGTGGCGTTATTGGTGGCGCGAATGCCGTTCAATTAGCTGATCCTGACGGTGACGGTATTTATGTAGGTACAGACACTTTGAATGGTGCTAACGGAGGAAACTTTATCTTCCTTAACAATCCGGCCAATGCGTCGGACTGGAATGCAAAAGAAAATCTTACAGGTCTCTCTTGTGCTGATCCTAACAACTACAATGATCGTATACTTCCAACATTCACTCAGGATACAACATTGATGTTCTGTTTCGGTACGTGTTCGGCAGATACATCATGTTCTGTTACTGCTACGTACCCTGATGTAACCTTTAGTGTGGATATGAATAATGTTTCAGCTTCATTCACTAATGTATATGTAAGTGGAACATTGAATAGCTGGAGTGGTAACGCTAATCAGCTGACCGATCCAGATGGAGATGGTGTCTACGACGCGGATATTAGTCTTGCCCCGGGTAATTATGAATTCAAATTCACTTACGATAACTGGGTAGGTCAAGAAAACCTTGATCCTAATACACTGGATTCGAATTGTACTTTAACAACAGGTGCCTTCACCAACCGTTATATTTCAGTTGGCGTAGCAGATACAACGCTACCCGTATATTGTTGGGAGGAATGTGTTGCTTGTGCGATCAATGTACCAACGTACACTATTGATCAGATAGACAATACAGATGCGGATGGTGTTCCAGACTCACTAAATGTTTATTGTAAAGTAATTGGTGTTGTTCACGGTGTAGACATGCAAGGTTCTTCTAGTGCAGTGTCATTCACTGTGCATGACGGTACGGGAGGTTTAGGAACGTATTCCTCTGTTGCTACAGTTGCTTCGTACACCGTAACCGAAGGAGATGAAGTTCGCATTGTTGGGGATATAGGCCACTTCAATGGACTTCTCCAGATGTATGTTGATAGTGTTACCGTTATCAGTACTGGTAATGCAACGCAAACACCGACCGTGGTTACTTCTTTAGGTGAGAGCACGGAAAGTGAATTAGTCAAGTTCGAAAACATGACTATGGTAGATCCTACACAATGGGGATCTGGATCTTCAGGTTACAACATTGATATTACAAACGGTACAGATACTGTAGTAATGCGCATTGATGCTGATGTAGATTTATATGGCGCAGTTGCACCAGTAGGAATGTTTGATGTTGTTGGTATCGGCGGTCAGTATGACTTCAGTGCGCCGCACTTCGACGGTTACCAATTATTACCGCGCTACCAAGCAGATATTATGCCATCTACAGGTGGTGGTTCTGCTGTTAAGCTTTCTATCTCAGAAATCATGTCTGGCTCTAACTCCACTGCGTACAATGCAGACTGGTTTGAAATTCACAACTATGGTGATTCTGCTGTAGATTTAGGAGGCTTCTCTTGGGATGATGAAAGTGAAATTCCTGGAACCTCAACGTTCCCAATGGTTACAGTTCAACCTGGTCAAGCCATCGTAGTTCTTGATGACGTAGCCGCTAATAAAGATGCGTTCTTAACAGAGTGGAAATTGTATGCTGGTTCAGTAACTATCGTTGCTAATGATGAATTAACCGGTTCGTTCCCAAGCTTAAGTCAAAATGGCGATGCAGTATTCTTATATGATGCTAATGGTGCAGAAATGGCGAGTGGTGTATACACCGCTGCTACTGCAGGATTCTCTGTTGAATTCGATACCACTGGTGCATTCTTAGGTGATGCGGTTGACGGTACGAACGGTGCCTACACATCACTCGAAGGTGATGTTGGTTCTCCTGGTAACTTAACACCTAATACAGGTTTTGGCGAAGCCGCAGTAATCAGCAGTATCTTCCCGAATCCAACTACAGGATCATTTACTGTGAACCTAGTAAGCGATGTTAGCTATGATGCTACAATAACGAATATTACTGGTGCTACCGTGTTCCAAAAAGTGGGTACCGGCGCAGTATTGAATATTGATTTGAATACGGCTAGAGGAACTTACGTACTCCGTGTACGTACGGCTCAAGGAACCGCAGTGCAAATGATCGTCTTGCAGTAAGCACGAAATAAGCGAATAAAAGAAACCCCCCGCTGCCCATGGCCGCGGGGGGTTTTATTTTGCGCCAAAATGTATACAGGATTCGTAAATGTGTATAATGGGTAATAGCCACATACTACGCAACTTTACAATTCTAAAACAGAATAGATATGAGCACAAGCAACACATTTGGCTTACAAAAGACGGTTGGGAAAGCCAGATGGGGGTGAATTACTTCGGACATTTCACACTAGAAGGATTGCATGTATCACCAAAAGAAGAGAAGTTTTCTCTAGCCATTTGTTGGAAGCGTTTAATCAAGAGTTAATGCGTTGCTTTGATTCAGGCGAACTAAAGGAATACGGTATTCCTAACATCGAATAAATTTCAGAAAAATTGGGCTTTGAATATCCTCCCTACTTCTCAAGACTATTCAAAAAGAAGGAAGGCATAAGTCCGTCTGAGTACCGGGAGTTGTACCGAATGAATTAGAAATAAGCATGAGGCATTCATGTTTAAATCTGAAAAGAAACCAGCGCTAAGACATTGCCTAGTCAATATTTTAGGAGTAAGATAAACATATTACGCGCGCCTGCAGCGCGCGCAATTCTATTCTAATGTGCGATTATGATCTGCTCGCGAAATTCGCCCGATTGCAAGATGTACGATCCCGCAGGAAGCATTTCTACAACGATTCGATTATTACCAGTATTCACTGTACCCTCAAGCAACTGCTCGCCGGATAAATTGGTAATGGTAAACGGTGCTGTAGCCTGCGCTGTGATATTCAAAAAGGTATCTGCAGGATTAGGTCCCAGATGAAGATGAGAACGCGCAGGAGCAGTTTCTACAGCCATAAAGGGGTTCCAGGATACGTTCGTTGAATCACCATAGATATAATCAACTAATTCGGGATGGTCAATAAACGGATTACGGTTCCCTTGCATCGTGTGAATTACATTGTTACGGTTCAACTCGAAGCTGTCTACTGGATCCGCCCAGTGCCAATCTAATAACGTCGAAAGTACTGCATGAGTGGTACCTCCAGAGTTTAGAGCTTCTTGAACGACCAAATCGGGCTCCGCACCCGCTCCTTCATAACGCAAATCCATGTACAGAATGATTCGAGCTAAATCGCCTTTCACTTTATCGCGTGGTTCAAATAAACCGGCAGAACCGTTGTACGTATTCCCGGTTGCAGAACCGTTATAGTTTACAGCATTTCCGGTTGAACCTAAATCATCGTATTCATGATTCGAACGAAGCGAGTTCAGCCCACCATCTGCAGGCTTGAGGTTGTGTACATCCGTTCCAACTCCTTGACTCGTTCCAAAGTTGCCTAAACTCCTTGGCCAGACGTGCTCTCTATTCCAACCTTGACCATTGTTATATTCTTGCGGACCATCCACACTCACACCTGCATAGATTAAACAGACGTTTGAGGTGTTTGTCGTGTCTTTATCGCTGACTTTTAAGACGTCCCAAGTATCCGTATTAGAGGAAGAGTATGTGAGACGCGTATGAACCTTTATGATATCGTATAATGCTTCTCGCAGGTCTTCCCCACTTTCATTGTACGCATCTTGATAGTAAGGCAATGGCTGGGCTTGTAATGTCGTAAGGGCAAGTACCGCAGCAAATAGTGTGAATATGTTCTTCATTTGGGCTATAATTTCAATGACAAAGATGCAGAAAATAGAAGTAGCTTAAGTGTTTACTTCCAGTATTCAACAGGAAAGCTAGGATCCAATTCTTTGAGCGCTTCTCCCACATGTGCCCAATCTTGCTTGAACTGCGCCAACACAGATTGATCCTCTGGCTGGTCGGCCACACGTCCCCCGCTGTTGAGCTTCATGTACAACGGAAGAACTGCTTTTTGAATTGCGTGTGGAATGAGTGGCTGAATTTTAAGACCTAATTGGTGTAAAAAACCACTCTTAATTGCAACGCTTTCATTTCGGTGTTCGAAGTCAAAATCCGTGTAATACGCTGCATCAATTCCAACATATTCTGAAATTTCTGCCATGACCTCAGGTTTGCGTGACATAAAATCTTCAAAAGCCCAAAAACGCACATGACCTTCAGGCATTACATCTATCCAAGCTGTTACATGTTTCGCATAGTCAACGTGATCCGTAATTTGAGGTCGCTTAATGTAGTCGGCTAATGGCATGTCAATGCGCTTCGTTCGAAAGCGCTCCATCTTGTAGTGGCTGTACATTTGTTTCGAAGGCTCGCGGAATAAGAAAATCAATTTTGGCGGGTTCGGCCAAGAAGAAAAAGCGGTCCGTGCGGTACTTTCATACAAATAATGAGCGGTAGCCTCAAAGCGAATGAATTGATCTATTCCTCCCTTGAAAAAGCTTTCATATGCCGCCAATTCGTGTTCGTGTGCATTAGCAGAGGCATTGAATCTATTCACTTTATCCGCGAAAAAGAACGTCTCTTTTTTAGGACTACCGTAGACTTTGGGATGGGCAGATAACCAAAAATATAGACTGCTCGTACCGCACTTTGGGGCACCGCCAATAATGACATTTGGAAGAGAGGCTTCGTTCATGCCTGCAAGATAGTAAGATTACAAGCTAGACCATCTAAGCGCGGCAAATGTTCGTATTGTACTATTCTCATATCCTAAACGTTGAATAGCTGAGGAATTGAGCCTATAACTCTTCATCTACAGGGGGTCAACAGCTATTTAACTACCGCGTAAAACACTACATTTGAGCCAAGCCATGGGCACTATGAACAACGCTAAAAAACAAATCTCTTCGGGTGCAGTGATTAACCTCGCTGGGATTCTTTTAGGCGCGGTACTCAACCTATGGCTACTCCCCAAACTGTTCAGTACAGAAGAGCTAGGCATGTACCGTTGGATGGAACGTTCTGCAGTACTTCTATCTAACATTCTGCTTTTTGGAGTCCATCGTTCGTTCACAAAGTTTCATTCTGATCCTTCAAAAGATAAAAAGACCTTTGAGAGTGTAGTTGTCGGCAGAAGTACGCTGCTCATGATAATTATAGGTATTCTGGTCTTTTTATTCGGACCGCTTCTCGCTGCCTACTTCAACTTCAAACCTAAGGATGCGCATTTATTGCGCTACCTCAGCTTTTTCATTGTCAGTGGTATGGCTTTTCTAATGGCCGTGGCTGCTGCTGCAACAACGAAGAAAATTACCATACCTGTGTTCCTTAAGAATATGGGTATGCGCTTTGCAATGGCCGCATTGGCCGTTGTGCTATTTTTTAACAGCGATCTATTTGAATTCAGTCATTGGCTCATTGCCTATGCATGGGCTTCTCTAACTCTAGGGATTGCCGCCCTATTTTACGGGTGGAACCGCATTAAGCCAGCTTTTCGTTTAAAGCACTTATGGGCTCCGATGGGTAAAGATGTGAACCGGTTTGCCTGGATCAGTGTCTTTAGTGTGCTCATAGAGATTGGCATAAACACACTCGATGTTCAAATGCTATCGATGCTTACGGACATGAACAGCGTAGGTATTTATGGGATGGCTTTTTTCATGGGCTCCGTAATAGACGGAATACGTCGACCGATCAACCAAATGCTCGCACCCCAGATTTCCACAAGTTGGAATAACAACAATATGGGAGCGCTCAAAAAGATGTATCAAAAAACCTCCAGTGCGCAGATGGTTGTGAATGCAGCCTACGTTATTCTCGTTGTGGTTAATGTCGAATGGATTTTTTCGCTCATTCCAGATGGAGAACGTTTCTACCCCGCCATTCCTGTAGTGGTCTGGACCTTAGCTAGAAAATACATCAATGCCGCATTCGGTTCTAATGGTGAAATCATCGCCAATAGTCCATTCTACCAATTAAACATGCAAATTGGTTCCATTATGCTCGTAATTAATGTGCTACTCAACCTTCTTTTTATACCCCGTTACGGTATAATCGGAGTTGCCTACAGTGGATTGATTGCAGTGATTTTCGTTAATACCATGAGGGCCGCCATGATTTACCGAAAAAGTGGTCTGCAGCCTTTTACTAAAGAAAGTCTCGTTATTTTAATGGGCAGTGCAGCCGTAGGAGCACTTTGTTACAAAGTTCCTTTTGACGGTCTTATGAAGTTTTTAGTCTCCGGCGCGATCGTCGTTGCTGCCCTACTGGTCAATAGAAAATTCATTAAAAACCTACTGTTGCGCTAAGCCTGCGTACCTTTATTCCCCTTGAAAGTCGCATACATTCAAAATAGAGTCCAATTAGGAGGTCGTTTCCAGGTCACTTTCGAAATGACGAAAGTCTTAAATGCTATGGGAATCATACCCGATTTTTATTGCTATCGACATCGGCTTACTTTGGAGGATATTGAAGCACATTACGGCGCTTCAATCCAGCTGAACTTTAAGGCTATAAAAGAGCCGAAGCTTCCTTTTGAATGGAACATTACGCGCTTCAACAGCGACGTCAATAAACATGTCCAGGGCTACGACTTGATCATCAACAGCAACAATACCAGCCTAGGTCTAGATCCTTCCCTAAATAGCATCAGCTACGTTCACTACCCGCGAAAAGCTCGCCTAATGACAGGCATTTCATTGTCTAAACTTTTAGACATAGGAAGAGATCCCCTGCAGTTGAATGCTTTACGCTACCGTTGGCATCGTAAAGTGGGGGCTATAGACCTGCAAATTGCAAACAGCGCATTTACTGCAGCGCGCTTTGAAGAGCAGTACGATATGAAAATAGACGGCATACTTTATCCCCCGGTAGCCATCGATTTTAAGCAAAGTGAAAAAATAAGTCGTCGTATCGTGAGCTTAGGGCGTTTCTCGCCAAACAAACGTCAATTGGAACAGATCATAATGATGGCGGATCTACGCGAATACGAGCTCTATTTGATTGGTTTCAAAAACGACGTGGATTACTATAACCGATGTGCACAGGCCATTACTGACTTAAAGCTGACGAACGTTCATCTCATAGCAGATGCTTCAGAAGAAGAGCGCAATAGCCTCTTAACCTCTGCAGCCTTTTTTATTCATTCATTGCGCGAAGAGCCCTTTGGCATCACCACCGTTCAAGGTATTGGCGCAGGATGTATACCGATCGTCCACAATAGTGGAGGTCAGAAAGAGGTGGTTCCGTTTGAGGAATTGCGGTACGGAAATGAAGATGCCATACCGGAGCTTGTGCGCGCACTAGAGCAATCGGACCGGATAGAAGAACTTCGTGCCGCGCTGCAGAAGCACATTACTGCCTTCGACAGTGCTTCATTTAAAGACCAATTCAAAAGCTTACTCGAACAAAAACTACCCAAAGCATGAGAAAAGACAAGCTCTTAAAGGAATGGTTTGAATTCAACACGAAGTATTGGAAAGCGCTAAAACTACGTGCTAAATTACACGGGCACCTAAAAGATAGCGAAGTACTTCCAGACGACGTCTTAGCGAATGCTGCCCCGGTTTTTGTGCTTTCTACGGGGAGGGTTGGAACCATGCTGCTGACCCGTCTTTTTGAATTGGAAAAAGGTTTACACATCGAACACGAAGCATTGCCTGAAATGCTCTATACAGGGAAGTTGGCTTACGCGAACCCCAGTAATATTGAGTTTACGAAAGGTGCATTTATGGCCGGGCGCTATGAAGCCATTCGGGATTGCCAATTGCAGAATTTGCGCTACGTTGAAACCAACAATAGACTGACCTTTTTTGCTCCGGCTATGGCCGCGTTGTTTCCCAATGCTAAGTTTATTCACTTGCTGCGCCATCCTGATAGCTTTGTCTCTTCCGGTATCCAGAGAAATTGGTACACGGGGAAAACCATCACAGATGAAGGGCGTATTGCACCCGCAAAAGATTTAGGAATTCAACGCCAACAGGATAAAATTGCGTGGTTGTGGAATGCAACAAATGCCTTTATTGATGATTTTAAGGAAGGTGCGGGAAAGGACAGAACCTTGACGGTCCGTTCAGAAGCTCTTTTCTCGAATGCGGAAGAAGCGGAGCGAATTTTGAATTGGCTCGACTTTAACGCAGATAAAAGGAGTATTCAGAAAGTACTAAATACGCCTGTGAATAGTAGTCGTAAGAAAAAGACACCGCAGAAATACAATGCGGATTTGACGCCTTTGGTGAAGAAGTACTACGGGAATTAGTCAATCAATAACTCCGGGTAAAACACTTCGTAGTCTTTGCGATAAATGCGCTGTAATCTGCGGCGTTGATCGTCTGTTAACTCCACTTTTTTAGTAGAACGGTTGACATTGAGTCTTACCTCTTTTTCATAGGGCGTACCCAGTTGCTCTGCAACTTTGGCGAAGTCCTCATCGAAGTTTTCGAATCTGCCTATAAAGTCCATGTTAGGAATATCGATGATGGAAGTTTGCGCGCGCAAATGTTCGTCACATTTAGTAACATCTTGACCCTCCACCCAGGTCAGAAACGTGTCAAAATCTTGCATACGCCTGTGCTCTTCTTCCGAGAACCTGAAATAATTCTGTACCGTTACCTTGTCCTTCCAACAACTGATGAATTTTTCTTCAGGGTTGCGGACGAAGGAGAACTTATAGAAGTTCCTGACCGCCCATCTGGAATACGGCATGGCAGATCCGTAGATCAATGACCCTGGCTTACTGTCGGAAGTAAGGTAGTTGTTGATGGTGCGCGAAGCGACCTTATAATTTCGAAACCAGATGGCCTTGTAGCGGTAGCTATACGACATGAAGAAGCGCTCCTTCCTGAAAAGCTTCAAGACGTACTTATTCCAATAAAAGTGCCTGAATTTGTACGGTATTTCGCTAAGGTTTAATTTCATGTTTGCGCAAATGTGGTGCTAAAATACATGAACCTGCCTTAAGCTGCTATGGGCAGCCCTAAATTGAACTACTTTTACCCTCCATCATAGAAAAAACTCCATGTCCGCCATCGATATCCTTTTTGAATCCAATCAAATCATTGTGATCACTAAACCTGCGGGTATCATTTCTGAACACAATAAATTTGAAGCCGATAATGCCGAAGCTTTGGTGCGTGCTCATTTAAGTGAAAAAGTAAAAACGCCATTCGTAGGTATTACGCACCGCTTAGACCGAGTGACAAGCGGGATCTTGCTTATGGCGAAACGTCCGGGTACACTTAAAACCATTAATCAGTGGTTTGAAAGTAGACAAATCAAAAAGACCTATCTCGCTATAACGAGTACGGCACCGGAGGTTGCTTCGGGACTATTGGAACAGCACTTATGGACCGATGTTGAGCAAAAAAAGGCACTGGTTGTAAGTGGTAAAAAGAAAGGTGCCAAACCTGCACAGTTAAGCTACCGCACATTGGCCGTCACCGACTTTGGTTGTTTGCTTGAAATCAAGCCAAAAACAGGGCGGTTCCATCAAATCAGAGCGCAATTGGCCCATATGGGCTGTCCAATAATCGGGGATGAGAAATACGGAAATGCGCAGCCCTATTTAAAGCAACAAATCGCGCTGCATGCCCACATGCTGGAGCTTCCCGAAACCATCAATAACAGTCCTGTACTATTCACAGCAGGTCTTCCTGACACAGGACTTTGGTCTCGTTTTGCTGATCAATTCAAATAACGCGCTTTAATCCTGATGTCATTGTTCGCGAAATCGCCTTCGTTGTTTTGAAGCAACTGAACCGTAACGCGCTCAGCTCCCGACATTGCATACGCTGCGCGGAAATCTTGATTGATACGAACCAATTGATCGATCAACGCCATCTTAACCTCGTGCTCGTCAACAGTATCCCAATTCATACCTTCTTTCGCCTCAAGTCGAATTTCTAAGGTTTTATCGCCCGTAGCATCTTCGCTCGTACTTAACTGGAATGTATTACAACGCTCGACTAAAATGGGCACCTCAAACATGGACTCTTGCACATCCACAGGGCTAATGTTCGCACCAAAGAAGGCGACGGTCATATCTGCACGGCCATAATGGAATAGCAGTGGCAAATCTGTCCTCGGTAATGTGATTTCAGATTTATCAATACCCAATTCCTCGAATAGCTCGAACAATTCTTTTATAGTCACTTGATGCCCACGATCGTGGATGTTATAGCGCACTTTAGGCGCGACATAATGAAATCTACATACCGTTATGATCAACTCGCCTTCCTCCGAATTCTGAACTAGAAAATCAGAAGGGTTGTACTGAAATATCATAGGCAAAGCACCTTCATGCCTCATTAATCGTGCGCGCAGCTTTTCGTTCGATCGCATCAAACGTCGAACACTGATTGTAAAGTCATTTTCAGATCCAATATTTAATTCTAGATCTGAAGCACCTAAGGAACTATACACCTTTTTTATACCTCTCGCGTACAAGAAATCACGCATCCCTTCAGACATGGATTCACCACCAAAAATGAATGAGATGTCGTAATCCTGCCATGGCACTGTATCGCCCTCTACCAACTGCTTCAAGAACGGAGGATAGCCCATAACCACATATTTATATTTGGTCCCAAACTGTAGCAGCGTATTCTCAATTTTAGTCTTCTCCGGTCCTAATGACTTTAAACGTGAAAAGGGCACACAACTCATCGTCACATTTACACCCGTGGCCCAAGGCCCCAATGCGAATGCGTTCACAATAAAATGAGGCTCCTTACCGAATAATGTTTCGAATCCAAATCGGATAATTTTCGCATTCCGCTTACGCTCAGTTTTACCACGTACCCAGTTCGTAGCAGTACCACTCGAACCTGAAGATTCATCAAAAATGATGTTGCGCTCTGGAATCTTACCGTCAATACAACGACTGTCCATATCGAATTTCTTGATGTAATTATCCTTATCCATCCAAGGGATGTCCTCTATAAGTGGAACAAAGCCTTTAAATCTGGGCTCGTTAAAGGAACGTTCTTTTAAGAATGCCTGATATGCAGGTACGTTCTTTTTCGCATTTCTAAACTGATAATACGCTCTGGCGCGACTATTAAAGTTTCTGAGCTTATTAAAGCCAGGGACATACAGGAACTTAATCGCCCAAGGAAATGTCAAAAATAATTCACGGTAAACACCACCAATGCGGGCGTAGTAGTACACTAAAATTCGTTTCATGGCAGTATAATTTGATCGGTTGCTATTCTGTAACTCCTCGGCGGCTGTTTGCTGTAACCAGCTCTAAAGGCAAAAGCCAATGGTGCCTCATTCCCTTGTTCTAGCGCAAGGGTGGTCTTCATTTTCTCAAAAGCGGAGGGATTCGTAATGAGATTGCCAAACGGGTGCATATAGGCATTATCGTTGGCCATTTGAAGCCAGATTCTGCAGAGCATTCTGCCAAACTCAAACTTATTTTCATTTGTTGTCCAGGGGTATTGAATCCACGCTACAGTTGCCGTTCCACTAAATGTTCCTCGATAGTATTGTTTAAGCATCTGCTTACGCGCACCTTTCGTCCATCTCGTGTGATGACGGAATACAGACTTTACCAGCTTTCCTGGAAAGCCCATACATTTTGTCCATAGTCCTGTTTTGAGCTCCTCTGCTTCCTTTTTAGAGTACCGAAAGAGCTGATCTAATTCTTCGCGCATGTCCTGAGCTGTGAGATCTTCAAATAGGCTTTCTTGATTGATCTTGATGATATAGTCTACCAATTCCTCATCGTTCGAATGAAAGAAACGACCTCCAAATGAGTTGACAATGTCCTCGCAAGTATTTAAAGTAAGAGTAGATAACGGTTTACCGTCGTAATGATTTCTTGCCGTCCTCCGCTCTTTTAACAAATCACGGTGTAAGGGCTCGCTCCTCTCGATAGGCAAAAGCGCTAACCGAGCGAAAGGTTTTATTTCTTCGACTGTGTGATCCGGTTTAGCGATGATCTCCGTTTTTTTTACGGCAAAGCCATAATGGGCAGCGGCAATGGACAACGACTCTGTAAAAACACCCATTACAGCGGTAGCAAAATCAGACTTAGGATCACCTACCGGCAACAGAAACTTAGGGTCATAGCATAAAATCGCTTCAGTTTCCGATATAATTTTTAACCGATGCGGCTGAAGATTATGAACAGATGGGGCCCATCTTGCCCAATCCACTAAAGATTCCCAAGTAGGGATCGTTGTATCCCTCGCCCTACCGAGCAAGGGCAGAAATGTACCGAGGGATACCAAAGCTGTACGGTAAAGGAAGGTCCTTCGGTGCATATGTCTTGGTGTTTGGTGGAAGATAGGGGATTAATATTCAATATCAAAGTATTGATTTTAAGTTGATTACACATGTCACATTGTAAATTATTAACTATTTTCCCCTGAAGATCGGTTGCCCAATCATTGGGGACGAGAAATACGGCAACGCGCAGCCCTATTTAAAACAACAGATTGCGCTGCATGCCCACATGCTGGAGCTTCCCGAAACCATCAATAACAGTCCTGTACTATTCACAGCAGGTCTTCCTGACACAGGACTTTGGTCTCGTTTTGCTGATCAATTCAAATAACGCGTTTTAATCCTGATGTCATTGTTCGCGTAATCGCCTCTACTGGACTTGAGGGACCTTGGGATTCATTACTCTAAACCAGAGCGGCGGAACAAAACTCAAAAGGATTGCCGATGGATAGCCCATAGGCAGTGTAGGGCACTCTTCATGATTATCCAGGACTTGATATTTCTTTGAAGATTTGAAGTGATGATCGCTATGTCGTGTTAGTTCGTAAAGCGTAATTCTTCCAATTTTAAAATTTGAATTCCACGAGTGATGGGGTTCGACCCGCTCATAACGGCCAGAAGCTAACTTTTGACGCTGTAAACCGTAATGCTCTATATAGTTGATACATTCCAAAAATAGAATCGAAATTATTCCAACTACAATTGCGAAAATCATTACTTCAAAAGAGAAGATATAATAGATACTGAACAGGTATAGTGGCTGTATCAAATGATAAAAAATCATATCATTTTTCAGAGAGAAGAAAGATTTTTTCTGGGTTTCGAGGATTATTTTTTGGCGTTTCCACGCGTCTAAATATTGCTTGGTGATTGAAGTAAACCAGAATGAGTAGACCGACTGATTGATTCTAGCAGTAGCACCATCTTCTGGTGTTGCAACATTTAAATGATGACCAAAATTATGTTCAATATAAAAATGCATGTACAGACACGGCATGTATAGTAGTTTGCTCGTAAATCGCGCAAAATACGTGCGTCTATGACCCAATTCGTGAGCCACATTTATGCCGTTTGTTGCTAACAAAACGCCTGTTGAAATAGCAATACCGATCGTCTCAAGAGTATTAAAATCGCCTGTTTGAATTGAAGAAAATCCTACAAATAATAGTCCAAATACAATTGGAACATTTAAAAACAACATGACATCGAAAATCCATTTATTTTGAAGACTGGCAACACTTTCGTCGGGAATATTATCTTTTTCTTCACCTAAAATCAAGTCCAACAATGGGATGATCAAGAAAACATAGACAACCGCAGAATACGTCCAAATCCCAGTCGAAATAAACGATATGTAAACTGAAATGGGCACTGTGTACGCAAATAGATATTTAAGATCTCTCATGTCTTCAAGGGCTTAATTCATGTGTCATTGCTTGCTCACGCTTTTTGGAATAAGTAAAATCAGTCGAGCTCGAGTTTTGAGCTCTTCCGTAATGCGCGTGAACTATTTAAAGTTAGCATTTATAATCCGTAGGTAATTTAAGAACATCTTAACGCCGTACAAACCGATTGGATGGGCAAAAATGAAAAAGCACCTACACATTTCTGCGTAAGTGCTTTGTTTTCAGTGGGCCCACCAGGGCTCGAACCTGGGACCACCTGATTATGAGTCAGGTGCTCTAACCAACTGAGCTATAGGCCCGCTTTCATTGGTCGGTGAGAACAATCTCGGTAAAGATACAACCCACTATCTTTTTAAAGACTGAAATTAAAACAATATGTGCGAAAGGTTTTTTATCACTAATGACATTATAAGACACTCAAAGTCAATATACTCTAGGAATGTTATTCTGGTGTTTCTTATATTTATTTGAAACTAAATCATGAAATGATGAAAAAAATTAAGTTGTTGTTAGGGATCCTATCAATAGGAATTCTATCTAGTTGTGAAGCGCCAGTGAAAGAGGAAATGTCTTCTATGGATAAAATTGGTTTTGCGGGCCTCGATGGGGGTGCATTTATCGCAGACCATGGAGAAAGTATGGATAATTGGATCAAATTCTGTGATCTACACTCCTCGAAAAGTATTGAGGCTATGATGGAATTATGTGGTGATTCTATTACTGTTGATCTCAAAGATGGAGAGCAAATTAAAGGAAAAGAAGCTTTCCGTGAAGGACTCACAAATTGGATGAAAGATGCAGATGTGAGTATTGATCAGCAGTGGGGTGTACCGCTCAAATTCGTTAATGCAGTGGATACTGTCGACGATGGCGTTTGGCTTGTTACCGGACATGAGTTGAAGGTAAAGTCTGGAAATTCTATTCATATCGAGGACAACCATGTTAATGTATACATGAAAGATGGAGTCATTCAGTACATGAAAGTTTACACGCATAAAACTTCTGACGTTGAAGGAGTTGAAGTCACTTTCTCAGTAGACATGTCAAATTACGAAGGCGACTTTGCTTCCGTCGGTGTATTTGGATCTTTCAACAGCTGGTGTGGATCTTGTAATTCCCTTAGTGATGACGATGGGGATATGGTTTATGAAGGAACCGCTATTGTCCCCACTGGTACGATGGAATATAAATTTATCCTCGATAATCAGAATATTGAAGAGTCTTTTGAGGCAGGATTAGAATGTACGAATACTACAGATGTTTATACAAACAGATCAGTAAATATTGATAGTGCAGTGGTATTATCTACGGTATGTTTCAATAGTTGTTCAACGTGCGAATAATCGCAAGAGAATAAATAAAGAAAAGGCCTGTTATTAAAATGTGACAGGCCTTTTTCGTTCGCGTAGTTTTGATAAGCACAATTCTTCACCCGCTTAAAGAAATTACGGAGCATCCATCATGTTACGTCCTTTTGCTTAGTATTGCACCCTAAGAAGGTCTCAAAGACAATTATGATTAAGCAGATTTGGTTTGATTTCGGGAATATTTTCATCCCCGTTTTCCCTGAAAATACGAAAGAACAGTTCGAACGTTGTGGCGTGCAGCTCTCTGAAGCGCATTTTACGGAATTGCACCATGCGTTTGAAGTGGGTGAAGTGAGCCAGCGCGAATTTTTCCAATCACTCACCGCCTCATGTAAATTTCTACAGAGTGCGCAATGTGTGAGGCAAGCCTGGATGAGTATGCTCGGAAATTTAAGAGATGAAACTTTGTTCCTTAAGAAATTAGGGAAATCGTATGATTTAGCGCTTGTTAGCAATACCAATGCAGCACACATTGAGGCCATTGCCGCTGCTTCCGGTCCGTTTCTTTGGACTCATTTTACCAATGCGTTTGATGGACTCTTTCTCTCGTATGAAATTCATGAACGCAAGCCCAACGCGTCGTACTTTGAGAAGGTTGCACAAGCGATGAATGCAGAACCTGCTGAAGTATTGTTCATTGATGATACCCAAGAAAATTTAGACAGTGCGGCGGCATTGGGATTTCAGACCCTACTTTTTAATTGTCAAGAAGGTGATTTGAAGAAGGAATTAACTGCGTTCTTGACACAGTTCGATTAACGTTCCCCCAGCATCCTTAGGGTGCAGGAAACAGACCCATTTATTGTCGGCTCCTGTTTTCGGCGTATCATTCAACAAGCGAAAACCTTCCCGTTTTAATCGATCCATTTCGGCCGCTATGTCTTCGACTGCATAGGCAACATGGTGAATGCCTTCGCCGCGCTTTTCTATAAATTTTGCAATAGGACTTTCTGGATTCGTGGCTTCGAGCAGTTCAATCTTGTTGGGTCCAGCTTTAAAGAAGCTGGTACGAACGCCTTCGCTCTCTACCACTTCCTCTTTGTAGGGAGGAACACCTAGAAGCTTTGTATACAGTGCGTTTCCTGCTTCAAGATCCTTAACTGCAATACCAAGATGCTCAATCTGGACTAAATGGTGGCTCATGCTTCTGCGTTTAATGTACCTAAGTTAACCAATGCCGCGTATTTACCCGCTTTTTGAAGAAGTTCTGAGTGCGTACCCAGCTCGACTACCCTACCTGCTTCTACATATGCGATTTGATCGGCGTGCTGAACGGTGCTCAGACGGTGTGCTACCACTACCGTAGTACGTCCTTTCATCAGCGCTATCAACGCCTCTTGAACGCGGGCTTCGCTCTCGTTATCTAATGCGGCAGTTGCCTCATCTAAAAGCAATAAACTTGGGTCTGCATAGAAGGCGCGCGCTATGCTTAACCGTTGACGTTGTCCACCGCTTAATTGGTTTCCGCCTTCGCCTATTAATGTCTCCTTAGCCAAATATTCTTGCGCAAATTCCAAACAATGCGCAGCTTCAAGCGCATGCATTAATCTCGACTTATCGAGCGTTCCACTCATACTGACATTCGCAGCGATGGTATCGTTAAACAATAAGGGCTGCTGTGGCACCCATCCGGTATGCTTGCGATAGGAAGCCCGTTTAAAAGCATTTAATGGAACGTCCGCAAGATTTAATGCACCAGTTTCGGGATAATCAAAACCTGCCAATAAATGCAATAGGGTGCTTTTTCCACCGCCAGAAGGGCCTACTAATGCAGTGGTTTTTCCTGGCAATAAATTCAGGTGTAGCCCGTTAATCACAGGCACTCCCGGCTCGTAGGCAAAGGTTGCATGCTCAAAGCGCAATCCCTGCTCCCAATGGCTGGACTCCACTTCTAGATTACCGTCTTTAGCTTCTTCCTGATCTAAAACTTCAAAAATTCGAGCTGCACTGGCATTGCCTTTTTGAATGTCATACAGGGCATTCGTAAGGTTTTTAAATGCTGGAATGAGTTGGTAAAAGAGTACGACAAAAGCAACCAATTCTCCACCTGTTAACGACCTGCCATTCAACACTTCCTGTCCTCCTAGATAGAGAACGGCGAGCAATACACCTACACCCAATACCTCAGCAATGGGCGAACTTAAATCGCGCTTTCGATAGACATTAATCATGAATTTGCGCCACAAATCCACACTTTGACCAAAGCGCGTTGCTCTTCTATTTTCTGCAACATAACTCTGAATAATGGGGAAGTTGGTCAAGGCTTCCTCTAGTTCAGAAGTGGTGTTTCCTAATTGGCTTTGGGCGGCCTGGGCACTTTTCTTTAAGCTTTTCCCGATAGTGGCAATCAAACCTCCTGAAATGGGAATAATGGCTATGGCCATCAATGTCAATCGAGGGCTCATAGAGAACAACAAAATAAGTGTACCTAAAATCATTAATGGATCACGGACGAGCCCCTCCATTCCTTTGAGCATGGTCCATTCTATTTCAGTCAGATCAGCTGTCGCCCGTGTTAACTGATCGCCTTTCTGAAGTTTCTGGTGCTGATGAAAACTCATGGCCAACCATTTGTCGTGCAATGCTTGTTTGTAATTCGCAACTACACCATTGCGTACAGGCGCTAAAATCCAAAGTGCAGCATACCGTGATAGATTCTTAGCAACGAAGATTCCTAAGGTTATGAATACGACAGTTTGTAGGGTATATAAAGCACCCCGACTTTCCTTCAAGGCCTGTATAGCCTCTGCTAAGGAGACCTTCCATTGCGCAGCACCGGTAAGATCTGTGCCTGGCGTATCGAAAATCAAATTCAAAATAGGAATTAACGCCCCTACTGATCCGATGCTGAAAATCACCGTCAATAGATTGAAAAAAGACGCCATTAAAAGCATACCCGCGAAGGGGCGCATGGTCTTTAATATCCGTAGGAATGCATTCATTTTTCTTTTGCTTGCCCACGAAGGTAGTGCTTACGTGGCAATGCGTAAATTTGCAGTATTATGGAAAGCACTAGACAACTCAAGATTGCCAAACTTCTTCAGAAGGAGATGGCAACCATTCTTCAAAAATTGGCCCGTGAACATTTCTCCGGCACCCTACTGAGCGTGTCTAAAGTGCGCGTCAGCCCCGATTTAGGTGTGGCAAAAATCTACATCAGCATCTTCCCAGTGGATAAAACGAAGGAAGTGGAAGATTTCTTACAATTAAACAACACGAAACTCCGTGGCGCATTAGGCCACAGTGTAGGAAACCAGTTACGCGTCGTTCCCGAACTCATCCTGCGCACGGACGACAGTTTGGAATACGAAGAAAACATCGAACGATTGCTTCGCGGCGACGGCGAAAGTCCCATTAAATAGAGGCTGTGCAGTCGTTCTCTACATTCCTCGCAAGAAAGTACTTCTTTGCTCTAGGCAAGTTGGGAGCGATTCGCTTGATGTCCTTAACGGCCTTAGTGGGACTGGCTCTTGGTACAGCTGCGATGACCGTAGTTCTTAGTGCTTTTGCGGGTCTTGAAGATCTCGTTGCGGAACAATTCGAAGATGCCAATCCCCCACTTAAAATCAGCCCTACAGGTGGAACCAGTCTTGTGCTCTCGGCAGAAGATTCTGCTTACCTAAATACAGAAGCGGCCCGTTATCCGGCGTCCGTATTTGAACCCGTTTACGAGCAACGCGTCTTGCTGGCACAGGGCGAGAATCAACACATAACGTATGTATTGGGTGTCTCTAATGAATATATTCGGGAGCACCGTTTAAACGAACACCTCCTTACCCAGGCCGATCCCAGCCTTGATCTTGGTGAAAACACGTTGGCCTTAGGGGCAGGAGTGGCCTACCATCTAGGTGTTTCCAACGCGAATCCTCCACCAATCGTTACCGTATACCTACCCAAAATAGACGCCACAACCACTGCGCTCAATCTAAGTGATGCGGTGCGAGCAAAAAATGTATTTATTACTTCTATTCACACTGTGCAGCCGGATTATGATGTCAATAAAGCCATCGCACCGAAAGGTTGGGTTCAAGCCTTTACCGGCGCCAAACACCCTTCCTATCTCGAAGTCTATGATAATAATAATGCGTTGAGAAAATCCATCGAAATGCACTTTGGCGACCGCGCCATCATCGCAGACAGATTAGAACAAGAAGCCACACTTTTTAAAGTCATGCGCTCTGAAAGGCTCGTGGTATTGGGTATTCTTGCATTCGTGGTTGTGCTTGCAAGTTTTGGAATCGTTTCCGCCCTCACGATAATTGCTTTAGAGAAAAAAAGCGACATCTATACCCTTTGGTCTATGGGAACATCTAATGCACAGCTTCGCTCCATCTTTTTTAAAAACGGACTTCTTATAGTACTCGCAGGATGGGCAGTCGGTCTAAGTCTAGGAACGACAATCATACTTATTCAAAAATACGTTGGTGTCGTCTCTCTAGGGTCTGGATATATTCAGGAGTATTACCCCGTCGTTCTTTCATGGAAGCATTATTTGCTAACGACAACCATCGTTTTAAGCATAGGAACCGCCATATCTATGTGGTCTACTGGTAAAGTGATTCAACAAATCAACGAAGCCTAAGGCTACGTCTTGTAGGTTAACGTAGAAACGGATTGCGGCCCTTCCTGATCGTTACCATACTTCGCGATGTATTCTGATTCAATCTCATCTAAGGTGAGTAATACATCGTTAGGGTCTTCCAACGTAACTAATCTCGTACGGTACGGTTTGAAGTGACTCAATCCTCTAAAATAGTTGGTGTAATGCTTTCGTGTTTCCATGATTGCATAGCGCTCCTCTTTCCATTTTAAGCTCAATTCGAAGTGCTCACGTGCCGCAGCCACTCGCTCTTCTACAGTGGGCTTTTTCGCCTCAATGCCGTGCTCGAAATAGTGTTTGATCTCATTAAATATCCATGGATAGCCTATGCTTGCTCGTCCAATCATAATACCGTCAACGCCATATTTATTGCGGTATTCTAATGCTTTAGGCCCACTATCAACATCGCCATTTCCAAAAACAGGTATGTGTAGACGCGGATTATTTTTAGTTTCAGCAATCAATGACCAATCCGCCTCACCCTTGTACATCTGTTTTCGCGTCCTTCCGTGGATACTAATGGCTTGGATACCTATGTCTTGAAGGCGTTCCGCTACTTCAACAATGTATTTAGTACTATCGTCCCAACCTAGACGTGTCTTTACCGTGACCGGCTTATCTACTGCTTTCACTATTTCAGCAGTCATCTTCACCATCTTCGGTATGTCTTGAAGAATACCAGCTCCTGCACCTTTACACGCCACGTTTTTGACCGGGCAACCGTAATTTATATCGATTATATCAGGATTTGACTCTTCACAAATGGCGGCCGCCTGACGCATACTTTCAATTTCGTTTCCAAAAATTTGAATACCTAATGGACGCTCATATTCGTAGAAATCCAATTTTTTTACACTCTTCGCAGCATCGCGAATAAGGCCTTCTGAGGAGATAAATTCCGTATACATCACATCCGCTCCATTGTCTTTACACAACTTCCGGAACGGGGGATCACTCACATCCTCCATGGGTGCGAGCAATAGAGGAAACTCCCCTAGCTCTATATCGCCTATCTTTACCATCACTACAAAAGTACAAAGCGATGTCGCACGCGAACAAAGAATTATGGAGTCCTTTAAGAACCGGTATGGCCTTTCTAATAGTTGTACTTATATCTGCAACGGTCTTTACCGGTTTAGGGGTATTAATAACTGGAACAGAAGCGCTCAACGGCACAAATACAGATCAATTACGCCTTCTACAGTTTTTCAACAGCATCGGGCTATTTCTCTTTCCCCCCATCGTCCTTGCATTTTGGGTCAGCACTAAACCTTGGAGTTTCCTAGGACTCCAGTCCCCAGTACTACAGAATCAGCGCCTTTTCATAGGACTAGCATTGGTAGCCATAGGGTCGTTCTTCGCCATAGACCTGCTAAGCCGGTTAAATTCCCTACTACTTCCTGATGCTCCTTGGGTTCATGCACTAGAAGCACAGGAAGCGAAAGTTGAATTTACCCTACAACGCTTACTCGCTGATATGACTATCACAACCCTGCTGTTGAATGGCATTGTTATGGTTGCAGCTCCTGCCTTCGGTGAAGAATTCTTTTTTAGAGGAGTACTACAACGACTCTTTACAGAAAGAGGGTCCCACCACGGAGCTATACTTCTTACCGCAGTTTGCTTTGGACTGATTCATATGCAACCCTTAAGTCTTTTACCGATACTTTTCATGGGCGTCATTTTCGGCTACATTAAACACTGGACAGGAACGCTTTGGGCCCCGATTGCCCTTCACTTTGTAAACAACGGATTCGCTCTAGGTTCTGCCTACCAGAATGACGGTAAATTACTCACGGAGAGTACGTTAAACAGCACCTTATGGTCCGTCTTAGGTGTGCTCGCGCTTACTGCAGGTCTATGGATACTGTCGCGCCCGAAGTCTGTATAAAAAAAGCCGGTCCCAAAGGAACCGGCTTTTCCGCCTATACAGCTTTTCTCTTTGCTTAGTTCTCTGAACTGTACAACGCTTCCACGTTTTTAGGTTGCAGTGAACTGTAGTTAATCTTCAACGCTTGCGCTTTGCGCAATTGCAATTTGATATCTGAAATTAATCCCATCTTCACAGACTTATCTGCTTTGATCGACATAGTCATCATAGGACGGTCCTCCTCACTCTTCTTTTCACGCTCTTGAATTACAAATGCTTGTAAATCATCTATGGTTGCAAAAGCATCATTGAGCTGAATACGGGGCGCTCGACCAAACTTATCTTGGAACTTTACACGCGGAGAACCGGCATAGATATAAGTCACTAATGACTTACGTTCCAATTTCTGAATCTCAGTCGCTTGAGGCTTGTTTACACTTACCTTCAAATCTACTTCACGCATTACCGTAGCAACCATGAAGAAAAATAACAACATGAATACAATATCAGGAAGTGCCGAGGTATTTACCGCCGGTAGCTCTTTATCCTTCTTTTTCTTTATTACCGCCATTAGCCACCAATATTTAAAGGTTCAGCTTCAGAAATTTTTTGAGGATAAGCGCCTTTAATTTCCTTAATAACGTCTTTATCTTCCTCAGCATCCATTCCTCTGTAGGACTTACCGTATTCTTCTTCAGCATATTTATCACGAAGATCCTCGTAAGCTGCAACGAGCTCATTCTGAACCTTCACATACATGCCGTAAGATGTTCCACGGTCGTTCTGCAATGAAATGACAGCCTTATCTGGGTTATCAGAACTAGACGACACCTTGTAACCTTTACAGTAGGTACAAGATCCGTCACCGTTGTTATCAATGAATTCCATCGCTTTCTCACGCAATTGTGAAATTTCAAGGTACTCATCTTCAACTAGCAACTGATCGTTTGAATTTACAAGAACAGTAAAGATATTACGCTCCTTGATTGGAGGTATGTCCTGTTCCAAGTTTTCATCCCAAGGCGGTAGCTTCCTGTTAATTCCCTTATCCGTATCCATCGTTGTGGTTACCAGATAGAAAATCAATAGAAGGAAAGCGATGTCCGCCATCGATCCGGCATTAATTTCTGGTATGGCTCTTTTATTTCTTGCCATATCAATACTTATTTAGAAACTCTTGAAACCAATGAGTAGACTACAGCAAGTACCGCACCGGCACCAATGATGTAGAATGCATTTAGCATTGCGCTAACTACCTTAGTTTCTGCTTCTGTTACATTCTTGTAAGAGGCGAAGTCTGATCCGTCTGCGAGCACATAGCTCAAAATACCAACGACAATCACAGCAGCCAAACCGATACCTACACCACGGATTCCCTTAGGATTTACCGTCAATGAAAGCACGAAGCTCAATACGGCTATCACTATACCGATAACGGTAGTGAATAGACCGTAGGACACATAGCTAGAAGCACTGTCTTCATTTAGCGAAACCATGATAAACATGATTACACCAATGACTCCCAGTACAATACCTAGGACACGTCCAATAAATGGAAGTTTACTAAGCATCTGAATTATGCGTTTTTCTTGTTGTGCTCAACCAATAGATCCATGAAAGAGATAGAAGCATCTTCCATCTTGATCACGATACCATCGATCATCGCTACGATTAAGTTATAGAAAATCTGAAGGATGATTGCAGTAATCAAACCGAATACCGTAGTCAAAAGTGCCACCTTAATACCACCTGCAACAAGAGAAGGGTTAATATCACCTGCTGCCTCGATCGCATCAAATGCACCAATCATACCGATTACCGTACCCATGAAACCAAGCATAGGTGCCAATGCGATGAACAATGAAATCCAAGAAACACCTTTCTCTAGTTTACCGTTCTCTACAGAACCAACGCTCATGATAGATTTATCCACCATATCCATTCCTTCATCGTAGTGGTCAAGACCTTCAAAGAAAATCGTTGCTACTGGACCACGAGTATTGCGACATACTTCTTTTGCAGCTTCAACACCACCGTTGTTCAATGCACCTTCTAATTCTTCAAGGAGCTTTTCAGTGTTTGTTTGAGCAAACGTGAGGTAAATGATACGCTCGATAACTAAGGCCAAACCTAAAACTAGGGCCAGCAATACGAACGACATAAAGAATGCACCACCTTCGATGAACTTTTCTTTCAAGATCTGTGTGAATGCTTTTTCTTCAGCAACTGCTTCAACTTCTTCCGAAGTTTCTTCTGTTACTTCTTCTGTGGCAGCTGAATCTGCAGTTACCGCAGCTGAATCAACAGCAGCGTCGGCAGAATCCATAGTTTCAGTAGCAGCAGAATCAACTGCTACTTCTTCTGTAGCCGCCATATCTTCTTGAGCATAGGCGTTAACCGTACCCAATGAAAGGGCAACGATAGCAAGCAAAGAGAGTGCTTTTTTCATTTTACTAGTTGTTTAAATACATTTTAATTTTATTGCATCACAGACCCTTGTATTAATTGAGTCCGTTCTGCGTCGCCGAAAATACAAAAAATTGATGTCCCTTCGCTACTCTGAGAGCTCTCCTGCAAGACTAGAAGAAAACTTAATACTAAATTCCTTTAAATCTGCCGATTCACTCAACACAAGCATCGCCTTTACCAAGGCCGATTCAAAAGTCATGTCTTTGGCGCTCAATACATTAAAACGCTCCAAAGCCGATGAACTGTCGTATAAACCATGAACGACTGCGCCGCTGACACACTGAGAGGTATTTACAATTACAGTACCATTGTCGCTGCACTTTGAGAGAAAATCAATAAAATCTGGGCTGTTCGGTGCATTTCCAGCACCAAAAGTGCGTAGCAATAGGATACGCCAATTGGGTTGCACCTGTAATGCATTGAAATTTAAGCCCGGGTACAACGTAACTACACCCACTTCATTTGAAAAACCTTTGTGCAATTCCAGCTTCGCTTTCGATGAGCGCCAGAGTAACTCTTTATGTACCGTCATACGCACGCCACTTTCAGCCAAAGCTGGAAAATTAGGAGAACTGAATGCGTTGAATTCATTAGAGGAACGTTTGTAAGCCCGATTACCACGGTACAGCTTGTATTCAAAATAGATACAGACCTCTTGAATAACTGGGTCGCCCGTTTCTTCCATTGCTGCGAACTCTAGCGCACTCAATAGATTTTCTACGGCATCTGTTCTCAATACACCCACGGGGAGTTGGGATCCGGTGATAATGACGGGCTTTTTCAAACCGCGTAGCATAAAGCTGAGTGCACTGGCAGTGAAGGCCATGGTATCGGTGCCATGTAAAATGACAAAGCCATCGAATTCGTCGTGAAAGCCGTAAATTTCAGTGGCCAGATCCGCCCATACGGAAGGATGCATTTCCGAGCTATCTAAGGGACGGTCCATGGTTTTCACCTCCAGTTCGATAGGTAATAAACGCAGCGTTGGAATGTTTTTACGCAATTCCTCAAAATCTACCGGAGCCAATTTTCCGTTCGGATTTTGACGCATGCCTATGGTTCCTCCGGTATAAATCAAGCAAATTTTCCTCATGCTCCAAAGAGTTTTTCAGCGTTGGCACTGGTGAGTACGGCCAATTCATTTAAAGATACACCTTTGATTTCACTCACTGTTTGTGCCACTTCTAGTAGGAAGCCAGGCTCGTTTTTTTGACCCTTTTTACTGGAGGGTGTGAGGTAAGGAGCGTCCGTTTCTAAGAGAATGCGATCCATAGGAATATTTTTCACCACCGGGTCGGTAGCGCTGCGGTTATAGGTAATGGAACCGCCTAGACCAAAATAGAATTCGCCCAAACGCAGTGCCCGATTGATTTGTTTTTTACCCCCAGAGAAGCAATGAAAGACCCCGCGAATTTTTCCATTGTGACGTTCCTGTGCGGCCTCGAGAACGGGGAAAAGTTCTTTAAAGCTGCTGCGCACATGAAGCGCAATAGGAAGATCCCAAGCGACACTCCAATCCAGCTGCCGGTTCAATGCTTCTATTTGTATAGCGAGGGTACTTTGATCCCAATAGAGATCTAGGCCAATCTCACCAACAGCACAAAATTCCTCAGGCTTTTGGTGGTACCAGGCTTCGATTTGGTCCAATTGGTCCGCCCAATCCTCCTTTACATAGCAAGGATGCAAACCGATCATTTTCCGAATCTCGAGGGACGGATAATTTGCTGCAACCGCATCCATTTTAGGGAGGCTGTTCACATCAATATTGGGGAGCAAGATTTTATTTACTCCATTTTCTAAAGCCAATGCCTGGATATGATCTTTACGTGTTTCAAAGACCTCATCATAGAGATGGCAATGCGTATCTGTAAACATTAGAGCGGGAGGTTACCGTGTTTCTTCTTCGGCAACTGAACCGCTTTATTTTCTAACATGGCGTAAGCGCGAATGAGTCGCTGACGCGTCTGCTCCGGCAGGATGACTTCATCTATATATCCTCTGGATGCTGCGCGGTACGGGTTGGCAAAGGCTTCTGCATATTCGCCTTCTTTTTCTGCCAATTTTTCCTCCGGATTTTCAGCACTTGCAATTTCTTTTCTAAAGATGATTTCTGCTGCGCCTTTAGCTCCCATTACCGCAATCTCTGCCGTGGGCCAAGCAAAATTCATATCGGCACCAATCTGCTTAGAATTCATTACACAATAGGCACCCCCGTAAGCTTTGCGTGTGATAACGGTAATACGCGGTACTGTAGCTTCGCTGAAAGCGTAGAGCAGTTTTGCCCCATTGGTAATGATGCCGTTCCACTCTTGATCCGTACCTGGTAAAAATCCGGGTACATCTTCCAATACTAAAAGCGGGATGTTGAAAGCGTCACAGAAACGCACGAATCGGGCACCTTTGGTGGAGGCCTGAATATCTAAAACGCCTGCGAGATAGGCCGGTTGATTCGCGACTACACCGATGGATTTACCCGCGAGGCGAGCAAATCCTACAACGATATTTTCTGCAAAATCTTTATGTACTTCGAAAAAACTATCCGTATCGACGATTTCACCGATGACCTCTTTCATATCATAAGGCTGGTTCGCACTTTCGGGGATGATGTGCTGCAGCCCCATACGAAGCTCATCGGCTGGAGTATACGGAAGCGAAGGCGGCTCCTCATCACAGTTTTGCGGAACGTAAGAAAGCAATTTCTTTAACCCTTCGATCAAAGCGATTTCATTAGGATAGGTGAATTGGGTTACCCCACTTTTCGTCGCATGCGTGCCTGCGCCTCCTAATTCCTCTGAGCTCACTTCTTCATGTGTAACCGTTTTGACAACATTGGGTCCGGTGACGAACATGTAGGAGGATTCCTCGACCATCATGATAAAATCGGTCAAAGCAGGGCTATACACTGCGCCTCCCGCACAAGGTCCCATCATCGCAGAGAGCTGGGGAATAACCCCTGAAGCTTGAACATTGCGGTAAAAAATATCGCTATACCCGCCGAGCGAGACGACTCCTTCTTGAATGCGTGCACCGCCACTGTCGTTAAGTCCAATCACTGGAGCACCCGTTTTCATGGCAAGGTCCATCACTTTCGTGATTTTCTCTGCATGTGCCTCAGCAAGCGAACCACCTAAAACGGTGAAATCTTGGGCGTAAACGTAGATTAAGCGTCCATTAACTGTACCATAACCGGTAACTACACCGTCACCTAAAATTTTCTGACCGTCCAGGCCGAATAAGTTACTACGGTGCTGAACGAGAGCACCCATTTCTTGAAACGATCCTTCGTCTAATAGAAAATGTATACGCTCACGTGCGGTGAGCTTACCTTTTCCGTGTTGCGCCGCTATGCGTTTTTCGCCGCCGCCAACTTTGCTCTGCTCTTGAAGTTCATGAAGGTGTGCTCTTTTGTCTTGCATGGTGGTTCTTTATCTAGTTTCTGTGATTCAATTTACTTCTCGGAGAAGGCATTTCGCAAATTTACCTTCGTATGTCTGTGGAATCTTTTCGTCTCTTTCGCTTTTCTGCGGATTTCAATCTGCTCTTCTTCCGGTAAATGGAGAACTTCAACGCATTGCGGAGTACAACATGATTCGTGTTTTTCAGCGCATTCCTCACACTGAATAAAAAGTAAATTACACGCTTTGTTCGCGCAATTTGTGTGGTTCGCAGAGGGCTGCCCGCATTGATGACAAGCGGAAATGACCTCATCCGAAATGGCTTCGCCTAATCGTTCATCGAAGACAAAGTTGATGCCGTGGAATTTGTTCGGTAATTTATCTTCTTCAATTTGGCGAGCGTAATCGATGATACCCCCGTGTAATTGGTTGACATCGTTAAATCCGTGGTGTTTTAAATAAGCCGAAGTCTTCTCGCAGCGGATTCCTCCGGTGCAGTACAAAAGAATCTTACGGTCCTCTTGACCCTTGAGTTTTTCTAAAACCATGGGTAGCTCTTCACGGAACGTCTCGGCCTCAGGAAGCACTGCACTTTCAAAATGACCAATTTCACTTTCGTAATGGTTGCGCATATCTACTACCACTGGATCGTATTTTTCGATGGCTTCATTCCAATCCTTTGCCGTCAGGTGAGCGCCAACATCCGTGACATCATAGTCATCAGGCTGAAGACCGTCTGCTACAATCTGCTCACGAACTTTGACGACAAGCTTCAAAAAAGACTTCCCCTCTGTCTTATCCGTAACCGCCAATTTAAAGGGTACATCGTGGAAATATTCGATCCCGTGTATATATGCATCAAACGCATCCCAATGGTGCTCAGGAACATTCATTTGCGCGTTAATCCCTTCTCTAGAAACGTAGATACGTCCTAAACAATCCCACTGTGACCATTGCGCAAATAAAGCGTCGCGCAACTCCTGTGGGTTTTCTATGATGACATATTTGTAAAAAGAAACCGTCGTACGGTGAAAGGTTTCTGCATCAAGCTTGGCCTGCAGTTCTTCTCTACTCAATTTATTAGCGAGTATTCTTTTCCCAGCATTTGGATCCATAGGCGGGTGATTTATCGTGCAAAGATAAGTTATCTTTGAGGGACCCAATTCTGATCTTTATCACATTCAGAGCATGAATAAAACCATCCTTATCCTAGGCGCCTGTGGGCAAATAGGGACAGAACTTACATTGGCACTTCGCCAGAAATACGGCAATGATAGCGTTGTTGCTTCTGACATCCGTCAACCTGAACATTCGGAACTCCTTAATGGCCCCTTCGAAGTGCTCGACGCCAGTAGCGCAAGCGCACTGCGCTTGGTTTGCGAAAAACATGAAATACATACCGTATACCACCTGGTCGCTATGTTAAGTGCTACTGGGGAGAAATTTCCAATGAAGGCCTGGGATTTGAATATGCAGAGTTTATTGCACGTACTAGAGTTGGCCCGAGAAAAAGTGATTCAAAAACTATTCTGGCCCAGCTCTATAGCAGTTTTTGGGCCTACCACACCGAAGCAGAACACTCCGCAGCAAACCGTTATGGAACCTTTAACAGTCTATGGCATATCTAAACTTGCGGGCGAGCGGTGGTGTGAATATTACTTTAATAGATACGGTGTGGACGTCCGCTCTATTCGCTACCCTGGACTCATTTCCTGGAAAAGTCAACCCGGCGGCGGTACTACAGATTATGCGGTGGAGATTTACTACAAAGCTTTAGAAGAAGGTCGATACACGAGCTTTTTATCAGCGCATCGTGCCTTGCCTATGATGTATATGGACGATGCCATTCGCGCGACCATTGAACTCACGGAAGCACCAAAAGAAAAGGTAAAGATTCGCAGCAGCTATAATCTTGCAGGCATCAGTTTTGATCCAACGACCATTGCCGCAAGTATTGAGAAAAAAATACCGGGATTCGAATGCGACTGCGTCCCTGATTTTAGAGAGGAGATTGCGGCTTCTTGGCCTGAAAGTATTGACGATTCCACCGCTCAAGACGATTGGGGCTGGTCAATGGAGTACGATCTAGATCGCATGACCGATGCGATGTTGCGTAATCTTCGAGTAAAATTGGGACTATAACGTCACCTCGAAATATTCAGAAGGACCGTCATAGGGTCCATTTCTAATCGGTCAGTTTCGATTCTCAAAATTTATTCTGAGTCGCTATACCAGCTACTATATTTCTGGTAATTGTTGGCGATGCGTTCGATTTCTCCTTTGCGCAAACGTTCGGGTACTGGGCCAATTTCTTTTGCCGGCACCCCCGCCCATAAAGTTCCTGGAGCCAATTTCTTTCCTTGAGTCACAACAGAACCAGCAGCCACGATGCAACCTTCACCGACTACACAATCGTCCATCACGATCGCGCCCATACCGATGAGTACATTGTCTTCCATCTTGCAACCGTGCACAATCGCATTGTGACCTATACTTACATTATTTCCAACGGTCGTGGGGAACTTCTCATAGGTGCAATGGACCGTGGCGTTGTCCTGCACATTCACCTTGTCACCAAAGGTGATGCTGTTGACGTCGCCGCGAATGACGCTTCCAAACCAGAAACTGCATCCGTCGCCACATTTAAATTGGCCAATGATGGTTGCATTATCAGCTATAAAACAATCGGAGCCAAATTCGGGCGTATGTCCTAGCAAAGGCTTAATGAAGGCCATGGTATTGTCGTTTAAGGTTCTCTTTTCAAATGTACGCTTTGCGAGTTTTACCACGTACATTTGTACACAGAAACAACCCCACATCATGGACATCAAGCGCGTACCCGTAAGTATTTATGCAGAAATGACCCCGAATCCTAAGGTCATGAAGTTTGTGAGCAACAAAATGTTGTTACAGACCGATTCTGCTGAATTCAGAAACATCGAAGAAGCTAAACCGTCTCCATTAGCCACGAAGCTCTTCCACTTCCCCTTTGTTAAAGAAGTATTTATCTCAGGGAATTACATCGCCATTGCAAAATTTGATGTGATAGAGTGGGATGATGTTGCGCAGGAAGTGCGCGTTTTTATCACTGATTTTCTTCAAGAGGGCGGCGTTGCTGTTCATGAGGATCAATTGACGTCGGCGGAAACTGTAGAAACAGAAGCAGATGGATCACCAGCGGTACGTGACGAAGACTTAGGTGAGATCGAGGGACGAATCGTGGATATCCTCGAAGAATACATCAAGCCTGCAGTCGCCCAAGATGGCGGAAACATTGCTTTCATGGGCTACAAGGACAAAATTGTTGAAGTCCAACTTCAAGGCGCTTGTTCCGGTTGTCCTTCGTCGACCATGACCTTAAAAAATGGAATTTTAAGCATCTTGCAAAAAATGTTGCCAACCCTCGTTGACGATGTCGTTGCAGTGAATGGTTAAAAGGCCGCAGGCCGAAAAAATATAGTGCATAAAAAAGGCGGCCCAATGGGCCGCCTTTTTTGTTCTAGTGCTCGCCGCGGGCTACTAAGCCGGCTGCATTCCCATGTTACGCAAATGACGGAAGTGTCCTTTGACAGCACTCAAGGTCGTACGGTATTCGTTGTACGGCAACTCAAATTCTGCAGCTGTCTTACGTACAATCTCTGCGATTTTAGGATAATGAATATGATTAATAGTCGGGAACATATGGTGCTCAACCTGGAAGTTCAGACCTCCTGTATACCACGTTACCAACCAATTTTTCGTAGCGAAATTCGCCGTAGTCTTCATTTGGTGTTCAATATTCGTAATGTTCTGAACTTCCTCTTCAGTCGGGAATTCAGCTTTATCTACTACGTGTGCAAGCTGGAATGTGATGGATAAAATGAAACCTGCAATCAAGTGCATTATAACATTTCCCCAAAGAACTAAATACCACGGCGCACCCAATAACATGGGCATAGCATAAAATACTGCAAAGTGGAACAGCTTACCAACGATAAGTTTCGTCCAAACCATACCTAAGCTCTGGTCTTTTGCTTTGAAAAGATCACTCTTATTGTAGTTTACGACTTGCTTAAAATCCTTTTCCAACAACCACTTGTAGGTCATTAAAGTATATGCAAACGGTGCATAGATGTGCTGATATTTGTGTTTTGGCAATAATTCCTGACTCGGGTGAAAACGGAATATGCTCCCCGTATCTATATCATCATCGTGACCATCAACGTTCGTATGAGTATGGTGTTTCATGTTGTGTTGAACGCGCCATGTGTAAGAGTTACCGGCCAACATGTAAATGGATGCCCCAATCCTACGGTTCCACCACTCACTGCGAGTTACTGTATTGTGCAAGGCATCGTGCATGAGATTCATTCCAACGCCTGCCATACCTAAACCTGTTACGGCCCAAAGTAAAGTAGTCATCCCAAAACTTTGATTGCCCATCAAGAAGAAAACGAAAGGGACGAGATACATCGCAAGATTGGCGATGGCTTTTAAGTAATACCTGTAATCCGCTAAGGAAGATTTATTTTCTTCTTTGAAGTAATTCCGCACACGCTTGCGAACTTCCTTCTGAAAATCACTTGAACTCTTAAATCTTAACATGAAATAATCGTTAATTAAGTTGATGAAATTAGTAAATAACGGACCAAGTATCGCAACATATGGTAAATTTGCATTTAAATAATGAAACCATCAATGTTGAAAAACATAAATCCCACAGAACTAAAGGCTTGGAAAAAGCTTCAGAAAAACTTCGACAACGATAAACGCGCATTAAAAACACGTTTTTTCGAGGATCCAGACCGATTCAATAAATACCACATCAAGTGGGACGGTCTTTTGTTCGATTTTTCTAAAAACCATATAGGTTCCGAAACCTTTAGTCTCTTTAAAGAACTCTTGAACGAAGCAAATGTTCGAGAGGCAATACAATTACAACAAGGCGGGGAAAAAATCAACGTCACTGAAAACCGTGCAGTATTACATACAGCTCTAAGAAATATGTCGGGCGACCCAGTCCTAATGGACGGTGAAGACGTCATGCCTGGTATTCGCGATTCATGGGCAAAGTTGGCCGCATTCTCAAACGAGATTCGCTCAGGGGTTTGGAAGGGTCATACTGGAAAACGCATTACCGATGTAGTAAACATTGGTATAGGCGGCTCCGATTTAGGACCACGCATGGTTATAAATGCACTTCGTCCGTTCGTTACAGATGAAATGGATTTCCATTTTGTAGCGAATGTTGATGGCGCAGATTTACATGAAGTTTTGCGTAAAATTGATGCAGAAACAACGCTGTTTATCATCGCATCTAAAACCTTTACCACGCAAGAAACCATGAAAAATGCGAACAGCGCAAAAGCATGGTTTCTGAGCAAAGGCGGTGCGGAATCCTCAGTTGCGAAACACTTCGTTGCTGTAAGTACAAATGCTGAGGGTGTTGCAGGTTTTGGAATTGACACCAAAAATATGTTTGGATTCTGGGACTGGGTTGGAGGACGCTACAGCGTTTGGTCGGCGATCGGTCTTCCAGTTATACTGGCCATCGGTTTTCAGGGTTTCCAGGAGTTTTTAAGTGGCGCACATGCCATGGATAAACACGTGGCAACTGAGGATTGGGACAAAAACATTCCCGCGCAAATGGCCATGTTGGGCATCTGGTACCGCAATTTTCACGGGGCCGCAAGTCATGCTATTCTTCCATACGATCAATATATGGATAGATTCGCTGCCTATTTCCAACAAGGTGATATGGAGAGTAACGGAAAATATGTTGGTCGAAACGGTAAAAAAGTAAACTACGCTACGGGTCCTATTATATGGGGCGAACCTGGGACGAACGGCCAACACGCATTCTACCAATTAATTCACCAAGGTACCGATCTGATCCCAGCCGATTTCATCGCATCGAAGAAACCGCAACACAGCTTAAAAGATCATCACCCTATTCTCCTCGCAAACTTCATTGCTCAAACAGAGGCATTAATGACCGGGAAAACCAGAACAGAAGTTGAGATCGAAATGCGTCAAGCTGGAATTTCCGATACAACGGTCGAAGAAATCGCCCCGTTCCGCGTTTTTGAAGGGAATCGTCCCACAAACAGCATTGTTGCAGATGAATTAAACCCTTATCATTTAGGCCAATTAATTGCAGCATATGAGCACAAAATCTTTATACAGGGTTATATCTGGAATGTCTTCAGCTACGACCAGTGGGGTGTCGAATTAGGAAAGGTTTTAGCAAAAGCTGTTTTGGGAGAACTTACGGGTAGCGGTGTGCCACATGAGCACGACAGTTCTACCAACGCTTTGATCAATTATTTGAAATAAACACTGTTACAGTGAAGCTCTAAAAGCGTCCAGCAGCTCATTGAGTTGTTGGGCGCTTTCTTCTTTCACACCACTAGCCAATTGATCTATGGTTTCTTGTTCCATTAAACGCTTTACCAGGGCTTGCCCTCTTTCGGTAAGGAAAACATGAACAACACGTCGATCGTCTCGATCGCGTTGCTTAAGAAGGAGTTCCATCGTTTCTAATCGGTCTACCATGCGCGATGCGTCGCTCATCTTATCCAACATACGCTCGCGAATCTCGGAAGTGGTAATTCCCTCATCGCCAGCACCGTTCACAATACGTAAAACATTGTATTGCTGCATGGTCACGCCCTCATCCTTGAGCACCGTGGCAATCCTACTTTTCAGTTGATTATAGGTGTAAATAAGATTTACAATGAGCTTTGACTGTTCGCTACGAAATGCCTTCTGCTTGATTTCTTGTTCGAGGTCCATGCTGGATTAACGTAAAAACAAGGTTGATGTTCAAACATCGAATTCGTAAAAAGAAAACCCGCTATCGCGAGCTTAATTTTATACGGTCATTATATCCTTTTCTTTCTTCGTAAAGAGTTCATCACATTTTGTAATGTGATCATCTGTCATTTTTTGAATGTCCGCTTCTAAGTCTTTACGTAAATCCTCACTGAGACCGTCATTGCCTAATTTCTTGAGCTCATCCATCGCAGATTTACGCGCTGCACGAACACCAACTTTAGCATTCTCACTTTCACCCTTTGCAAGCTTTGCAAGATCACGACGACGCTCTTCCGTTAAAGGCGGTACGCTAATGATAACGCTCTCGCCATTATTCATGGGATTAAAGCCTAAACCGGCATTCATGATGGCCTTTTCAATCTCAGTGATTAACTGCTTCTCCCACGGCTGAATGCTAATGGTCCGTGCATCAGGTGTGTTTACATTACTGACTTGCGACAAGGGGGTAGGTGCACCGTAGTATTCTACCATGACTCCTTCAAGCATGGAAGGGTTTGCGCGACCAGCGCGAATCTTTACCATCGCCTTTTCTAAATGGCTAATGGCACGATCCATATCATCCTTCGTTGCATCAAAAACAAAATCTATTTCGTCTTGCATCCTGTTGAATTGATTTTATTAATTCTTAACTAAAGTGCCCACTCCTGGAGTACCTTCTATGACCTTCATCAAGTTTCCTGAAGTATTCATATCAAATACAATAATGGGCAGCTCGTTCTCTTTGCTGAGTGTAAATGCAGTCATGTCCATCACATTCAAACCCTTATCATATACCTCTTTGAAGCTAAGCCTCTCAAATTTCGTGGCCGATGCATCTTTTTCTGGATCTGCACTATAAATACCATCCACACGTGTTCCTTTTAGAATCACATCTGCTTGAATTTCAACTGCACGTAGTGTAGCACCAGTATCAGTTGTGAAATATGGATTACCAGTACCTGCAGAGAAAATAACCACACGGCCTTTTTCGAGATGACGAATAGCACGACGACGGATAAAAGGCTCAGCCACTTTATCCATCTCTATAGCACTCTGAAGTCTCGTTTTGACACCTGCAGTTTCAAGAGCACCTTGCAAAGCTAAACCATTAATAACTGTGGCCAGCATCCCCATATGGTCCGCCTGAACGCGGTCCATACCTTGCGATGCACCACTGATACCGCGGAATATATTACCACCACCGATAACCACTCCTACTTGCACTCCTAATCTAGCTACTGCTTTAATTTCTTCAGCATACTCAGCAATCCTATTGGAATCGATACCAAATTCTTTATCACCCATTAGGGCTTCTCCGCTTAATTTCAGAAGGACACGATTGTATTTCATATCTGTAGATTTGAAGACAAATATACCGCAACTATCATAGGCAATCCAACGAGTTAATTCTAGTTTTTAAACCGTTACCAACTTTTACGCTTAAGACCAAAAAAAACCGCGATGGCTAGCCATCGCGGTTTTAAACGTTCAATTAAGTACGTGATTATAAGCTAACACGCTTGAAATCTACTACTGCTAAACCTGCTTCAACGCTAGTCAAGTATTTCGATACACTCAACTTGCTGTCTTTAATAAAGTCTTGATCTACCAAAGTATTCTCCTTGAAGAATTTATTCAAACGACCTGTCGCAATTTTCTCGAGCATTTCCTCTGGCTTGCCTTCTTGACGTGCCAAATCTTTTCCGACTTCTAATTCACGATCGATAACCTCCTGAGATACAGCATCACGATTCAAAGCTACTGGATTCATTGCCGCAGCTTGCATTGCAACGTCACGACCTGCTTCAGCAGCTTCAGCAGTCAAGCCTACTAATGTGCCAATTTTGTTTCCCATGTGAATGTATGAAGCTACGTAAGGGGCGCTTACTGTCGCCATTTCAGCAACTTCAATCTTCTCACCGATAACACCAGTCTGCTCCTGCAATTTAGCTGCAACAGTTAAGCCACCTTCAAATTCAACAGCACCGAGCTCTTCAGCAGTCGATACGCCAGAAGCCAAAGCGATATCAGCAATCTTGTTTGCCAATGCAACGAAGTTTTCGTTTTTAGCAACAAAATCAGTTTCACAAGACAGTTTTATAACTGCACCTTTATCAGCACCGTTAGTCTTTGCAATAACAGCACCTTCGGTTGCGTCACGATCAGCGCGCTTTGCAGCTACTTTCTGACCTTTCTTTCTTAGTATGTCAACTGCAGCTTCGAAATCACCTTCGGATTCGACCAACGCTTTTTTACAGTCCATCATACCAGCTCCAGTTTGCTTTCTGAGTTTGTTTACTTCAGCAGCGGTAATCTTTGCCATGATATAGAGTATTAATTTTAAATTTTAATTAAAAAGAGAGCCGCAAAGGTATTCCCTACGGCTCTCTCAAAAAGTCTTTATTGTTTCAACAAAGCGTTAAGGATTAAGCCTTAGCCGCTTTCTTGTCAATTTTTGCTTGCTCAGCAGTAGCTTTATCGCTCTTGCGCTGAGAGAGACCTGCTTTCACACCTTCAGTTACGAATTCCATAACAGCCGCGATACTTCTTGAAGCATCATCATTTGATGGAATTGCGTAATCTACGCGGCGAGGGTCAGAGTTTGTATCTACCATACCAAACGTTGGGATTCCCAACTTGATGGCTTCGTCTACAGCAATGTTTTCACGCTTAATGTCAACGATAAATAAGGCAGCCGGTAAACGATTCATATCTGCTACTGAACCCAAATCCTTTTCAAGCTTCGCACGCTGACGATCTACCTGAAGACGCTCGCGCTTTGAAAGTGTTTCGAACGTTCCGTTTTCTTTCATCTTATCGATGCTCTGCATCTTCTTGATGGCTTTACGGATCGTTACGAAGTTCGTCAACATACCTCCTGGCCAACGCTCAGTTACGTAAGGCATGTTTGCTTCGCCTGCGTATTTCGCTACGATTTCTTTAGCTTGTTTTTTCGTTGCTACGAAAAGGATTTTACGACCTGATGCTGCAATTTTCTGGAGAGCTTCAGTAGCCTCTGTCATTTTTGCTTCAGTCTTGTGAAGGTCGATTACGTGAATCCCATTGCGCTCCATAAAGATGTAAGGCGCCATGTTTGGATTCCACTTACGGGTGAGGTGTCCAAAGTGTACACCGGCATCCATGAGTTTTTTAATGTTGTCTGTTACTGCCATTTTTTTGAGTTTACTTTCCCTAGTAAGCAATGTACCAGTAGCCTTGTAAGAGTCTGGTCCATTTGGATACTAAATCTCGATTAACGTTTAGAGAACTGGAATTTCTTACGTGCTTTCTTCTGACCGAATTTCTTACGCTCAACCATACGTGGGTCACGAGTAAGTAGTCCGGCAGGCTTCAACGATGTGCGGTTCTCGTTATCGATCTCAGAAAGAATACGAGATACACCCAAACGAATCGCCTCAGCTTGACCAGTGATACCACCACCAAATACATTGACTTTAACGTCGTATTTGCCAGAAGTTTCTGTCAAACTGAAAGGCTGCTCCATTTTGTAGTGCAACGGCGCAGTGTTGAAGTAGTCCTTATAGTCCTTGCCATTTACGGTGATGGTACCAGTACCTTCATCCATGTAGACACGAGCTACAGAAGTTTTACGTCTTCCAATTGCGTGAAACTTTGCCATTTATTATTACTTATTTGATTTCATTAATGTTGATCACCGTTGGCTTCTGAGCTTCATTCTTGTGCTCAGGACCAGCATATACGTGCAAGTTGCGGAACAACTCAGCACCAAGGCGATTCTTAGGAAGCATACCCTTTACTGCCTTCTCGACAATGCGCTCTGGGAACTTTGCCATGATTTGCTCAGGGTTTGTAGTACGCTGACCACCTGGGTAACCCGTGTGCCATATGTACGTTTTGTCGGTCATTTTATTTCCGCTCAAAACTACTTTCTCAGCGTTCACTATAATAACGTTGTCGCCACAGTCAACGTGAGGTGTGTAATTAGGCTTGCGCTTACCTCTAATAAGTAAGGCTACCTTAGATGCCAAACGTCCTAGTGTTTGACCTTCTGCGTCAACTACTAGCCAGTTCTTTTCAACTGACGCCGCGTTGGCTGAAACTGTCTTGTAACTTAATGTATTCACCGCTAATGCGTTTTATATGTTTAAAGTGGTTGTGTGTACAACCCCCAAAAAGGGCTGCGAAAATACATCTTTATTTAGCTAAGAACCAAAAATCTATGCACAAATTGTTGACATCTTGAATAGTGCATCGCTTTTGAGTTGGATTCGTGGACAATTAGCACGAAATTGCACGTCATGCAAAAATACATACTATCCCCTATTCTAGCAGTATTTATCTTTCTTTCTGCACCACTGTTTGGTCAAAAATGTGGGCACGACGTGCTGGAAGAAGAAGTTAAACGACTGTACCCCAACTTCGAAGCGGACGAAGCTGAATTCATCTCGACGGTAAATTTTAATGAACCACACCTCACTGAGGCTGTCGTTCATACCATTCCCGTAGTTGTGCACATCATTTACGATTCGCAAAGCGATAATATTTCCGATAAGCAAGTACGTGACGCTATTATTGGTTTAAATGAAGACTATCGACGCTTAAATGCCGATACTTCTAATACGCGCTCAATTTTTCAAGGGGTAGCTGCAGATTGTGAGATTGAATTTCAATTGGCAAAACTGAACCCACAAGGAAACTGTACTACGGCCATTACACGAACTCAAAGCGCATTGAGTGTTGGAGCAAACAATAACGTAAAAGGACTGATCAGCTGGCCGAACAATAAATACCTTAATATTTGGGTAGTTAATAGTATCTCGCTTGCAAGCAGTGGTACAGGAACGGTTTTGGGATATGCTTACAAACCTAACCCTGGACAAGGTACTACGTATGACGGCATTGTGATTCGTCACGATCGTATGGGTAGAATTGGTACGGGAATAAGTATGGGTAGAACACTAACGCATGAGGCGGGACATTATTTAGGTCTAGATCATCCGTTTAAAGGCGGTTGTTTCTCAGGGGACAATTGTGCCGATACGCCTCCCGTTTTAGAAGCAAGTTATGGTTGTAACACCAACGCAAACACCTGTTCCAACGACAGTCCAAACAAACTGGATATGATCGAGAATTATATGGATTATGCAGACGACAACTGCATGAATCTATTCACAGACGATCAACGCGCCATCATGCGTTCGAACCTTGCTAATGTCGTGAGACGAGGTTATTTGATTAGCACAACTAATGCACAGAATACCGGTATTGAATCAGGAATGGCATTACCGTGCGCGCCGCAAGCGAATTTCAAAGCGAGTCAAACCGCCATTTGTAATGGGTCTACGGTTCAATTTACCGATATGAGCACCTTCGGTAATGCCACCAATTGGTCATGGTATTTCCCGGGAGGCACACCATCTACCTCAACTGCGCAGAATCCAACCGTTACTTACAACAACGCATCGGGCAAGTCCTATAAAAATTATGATGTTGCTTTAACTGTAACCAATGCCGTAGGAACTTCACAATCCTCTATTGACGGCTACATGAGTGTGCATACGCCGAACAGTACCATTTGGGCGAATAGTTTTAACTCTGGTTTCGAATTTAATGATATCCCCAACGGTACTTGGCACGTAGAAAATTCTGAAGGCGATAATATTAAATGGGAACGCAACAGCTTCAATAGTTTTGAAGGAAATTTCTCTGTCAAGCTTGATAATTATAACAACGAGCCGGATAATACCGATGCATTGGTCACCAACTTTATCAATGTTAATAGAGCGACAGCCATGAATTTCAGTTTCCGTTATGCCGTTGCCAGTAAGCCTGGTTTCGCGATGGACCAGATCAATGTTAGTGTAAGCCAGGATTGTGGGGAAAGCTGGGAAAGCGTTCGCACTTTGCTCGGGCCCCTATTATATGCAGCGACAAATAAAGCAAATCCTTGGAATCCTACTACAAGTAGTAATTGGCGTAAAGTAACTGTAGGACTGGATGATTTTGTCGGTAACCAGCCTATCATGATAAAGGTTGCCTTTACTTCTGGAGGTGGCAATAATGCCTTCCTCGATGATTTCAACCTAGCTGTTACGCTTGATCAAAAAGAACTCAGCGCAGCGCAAATCAGTATTTATCCTAACCCGAGTAATGGTCGTTTCAATGTGGAAGGTTTACCTGCTGGAACACCGTATACCATTTACAGTACCGACGGTCAAGCCATACAACGAGGTTTATTGGATTTAGACGCCGCCCTCGAGCTTACAGCTCCGGCAGGCTATTATCTATTCCAAGCCGCCAGTATTCGCAAAGCGTTGATCATCCAATAAGCAGCGAATCTTCACAGCGAAGCCCCGGCGGAGCCGAAAATTTGAGCACAAAAAAAGGCGCCCACTGGGCGCCTTTTTTCTTCGCTTTATTTTCGAATTTCTTCCTCAATCTTCGTGGGAACCATTACGTCTACGGGATGATCATCTAAGTATTCCAATAAACTATTGTAATCTTCAACGAGGAATGTCATTACAGTTTCTGTAGCCTCTTCGGTGCGCTTTGCTAATTGATCAAACAACGCTTGCTCATTACTTTCCCATGCGCTTGCAGAGCTTAAGAGCTGCCATAGTGAGCTACCCCACTGGTTCGACCAAACCTCAGGCTGCTCGAAATATCCTTTCGTTTCTTTCTTACCGAAGACATGGTGACGCGCAGCCTCTAAAGCCTTAGCAGTAGCTTTAACTGTATCGACCAATGTCGAATCCGAAGCATAGGGTGCACGTTTTAATAGCGACTGAAGACGCTCTATATTCTCATTCGCTTGTGCTAAAGACTGTACAGCTAGGTCTAAGTCTGCCTCAATACCTTCTATCGCTTTGAATGCGTCTCGACGTGAAACTAAATCCTCATTGCTCACCCAACTGTTCATTCGGTAATCGTATTCAACATTTAACAACTGGGTTGCGCTTTGACCGTCCCAATTAATTGTCACTGTGTATTGCCCGGGAAGTACAGGTGCCCCGCGGCGATCGCTCTGTTCCTTCTCCTGCTTGCGTACTTTGAAACGCGGATATTCCGTTCCTTTCTCCCACATCGCCCAACGCCAATTCTGTAAACCCGACTCCTTGACTTTGATGTACTGTGTGTATATCGTATCTCCAGATTCGTCTTGATAATCTACCCGGATTTTTTTCTTATTGTCATCAGCGACTTCAGGTAAATAAGCCGTCATACGTGCACCGAAAGGGCGGTTTTCACCGCGGAAGGTGGACATTCCGGCGAATCTTACGCCTGGACTTTGCTTTCGCTCCCACTGGTAGGCTGTTGGAGGTTCAAAGAATGCCAACGACTTCAAACCCTCGCCCGCAGCTAAAACTCTCAGCGGCTCGATATCATCAATCACCCAAGCACCTCGACCAAACGTACCCAATACTAAATCCTTTTCACGCGTCTGAAAAGCCATATCCATTACTTGCACTGTGGGTACATTCTTCATCCATTTTGTAAACGAATTACCCGCGTCGATACTGACGTAAAGACCGTATTCACCACCGACAAAAATTAAATTCGGCTCAACCGGATCTTGCCAGACACTCAATACAGGTCCAAAAACATCGCTATCATCCACAACTCTGGTTACTTTCTTTCCAAAGTCTTCTACTTTATAGAGGTACGCGCTCCAATTGTTTCGACGGTAGTCGTTCACGACCACCCATGCCGTTCCTTTAGTATAATCTGATGCGCGTATTTGAGGGATCCAAGACCCCTCAGGGAGTCCCTTAAGTTTATTACTGATATCCATCCAATTCGCTCCGCCATCCACAGTCACGTGAAGCTTACCGTCATCTGACCCCGCCCAAATCACCTTTTCATCCAGAGGACTTGGGGCAATCGCGAGTATACAAGTATGATTCTCCGCCCCCGTTACATCGTAGGTCAGTCCACCACTCTCCAACTGCTTCTGCTTTTCAGGGTCATTCGTTGTTAAGTCAGGGCTAATGATGGTCCAATTCTTTCCATTATCTGTGCTCTTATGCACATATTGCGATCCAAAATACAGGTTCGTCTCTGGCTTGTGAGGATCGAGCGCAATGGGTGCGTTCCAATGCCAGCGCAGACGCTCTCCATCAGGATGTACGGGTTTAATAAGCGCTGAATACCCGGTCTCAGTGTTCACTAAGCCTACATTACCTTCCTGACTCTGTGCATAAACGGCATCCGTACGCCCCGGAATAGGCACCACATCAAAACCGTCACCAAAAAATAATTCGTTCCATTCTTCATTGCGAATACCGTCAGTAGTTAGACTGTAGGCCGGACCCATCCACGAGCCATTATCCTGCATCCCTCCATACACATTGTAGGGAAGCTGATCATCAACGTTAATATGATAGAATTGGGCCAACGGCAAATTTTCTACAAAATGCCAGCTTTCCCCATAATCATAGGAAATATTCATCCCGCCGTCGTTCCCTTCGATAATATGCGCAGGGTTAGCAGGGTCGACCCACATCGCGTGATGATCCGGGTGAATACGATTGTAGGGTGTAATGGTTTTCCAATTCTTGCCCCCGTCATCACTGCGTGTTACATACGTCCATAAACTGTATAAACGATCCGGGTTTTGTGGGTCTACACGTAGGTCAGCATAGTAGAACGGTCGGTTTCCGGCCTGCTCACTTTCAGTCACTTTGAACCAATTCTTTCCACCGTCTTTACTTTTGTAAACTCCATTTTTCTTACTTGTTTCAATAAGGGCGTACACGATGTTTGAATTTGATGGCGCAATGCCTAAACCCATTCGACCCAGATCGCCTTTCGGTAAACCTTCGTCCTCGCCTAACTTCTTCCAGTTTTCACCTCCATCGTAGGTGATAAATAACCCACCCGATGGACCACCGCTCGTAAAGAACCATGGTTCTCTGCGGTATTCCCACATGTTGGCAATTAACTTTTTAGGGTTGTTTGGATCCATAACAAGATCCCCAGCTCCTGTTCGGTCGTCGATGTATAAAGAATTGGTCCAATTCTTACCGCCATCCGTAGTTTTAAAAACGCCACGCGGACTATCGCCCCATGCTGATCCGGTTGCACCCACATAAATCTCATCAGTATTCTCCGGATTGATCAATATTCTATGGATAGTACGTGTTTGCTCTAACCCGATACATTCCCAGCTCTGGCCGCCATCGTAACTCTTATATAGTCCGTAACCGCTAGTTTGCGAATTCCGAGGGTTCCCTTCACCTGTACCTACATAAATAATATCAGGATGCTTAGGGTCAATAGCTACAGCCCCTATAGAAGCAACTTTTTCGTTTTGAAACAACGGAGACCAATTTTGACCGTTGTTCGCACTTACCCATAATCCACCACTCGCTGAACCGGCGTACAAAGTGGTCGCAATATGCGGATGTGCAGCAATGCATGTCACCCGGCCACTCATTCCAGCAGGGCCAATGTTTCGAACGCTAAGCCCTTCCATCACTTGTTCTAAAGGCGTGGTTTGCTCTTGTGCTTGAATACCAAAAACACAACTTAAAAAGACGGTTGTAATTAGCACTTTTATACGGCTATTTCTCATTTATGGTTGATTTCAATTATATGTCGAATTCTTACTCCTTCAGTACCTTACAAAAACCGCTGAAACGTACGTATCACTGACAACAATCACTGATGCTCGTGAGTATTAGGAATGAGAAGTTACATAATATTGGCATACCTTTATCAGAACGAATCTTACATTATGAAAGCCATCAAACTTTGGAGTATTTGCCTCCTTTTCACGCTAACCATAAATAACATCCAAGCGCAATACCGCGAAGTAGGTCTGGTCACCTCAGCCTCTATGGGTATTATGTATGGACCCGTGCTTGATGCCCGTCCTATATATAAATGGGGGAAATCTATCTCTCGAGTATCTACGATTCGTGCAGAACGGACTTATATGAATTACTCAAGGTATCAAGACAACAATTACTTCAATATGAGTTCTGGATTTTTCACCGGTCAAGAATGGCGTAAGCCCGTCACCGATCGACTTTATTTCTTGCACGGTCCTGAAATAGGGATGTACTATTCTTCCAGTATAAACTATACCAACATTGCCCCGAGTTTACTCTATCAATTCGGTGCGCTTTACCAGGTGAACGAACGCTTTAATATTGCGCTAACTGCTCCCATGTCTTTGACGACTTCTTTTGGAAAATCTGATGGAGCATGGAATCAAAGCGCGCTGAGTATGGGGCTCTTTAGCGAGAATAATTTAATAGTACTGACGTACGCCTTTGAAAAACGAGTTAGGAAGTAAGTCCTACTCCACGGTAACCGATTTTGCCAGGTTCCGGGGGCGATCCACATCACAACCACGCATAACGGCGATGTAGTAACTCAATAACTGCAGCGGTATAACTGTCAAGAGTGGCGTTAGCGCCTCCAATGTTTCTGGGATTTCAATCACGTGATCCGCGCTATTGATGACCTCTGAATCGCCTTCTGTTACAATCGCAATCACTTTACCTTCGCGGGCCTTCACCTCTTGAACATTACTGACTAATTTCTCATAGTGCCCGTTGTTCGGTGCAACCACGACCACTGGCATGTTTTCATCAATTAATGCAATAGGTCCGTGCTTCATTTCCGCCGCTGGATAACCCTCCGCGTGGATGTAAGAAATCTCTTTCAACTTCAACGCGCCTTCCAGAGCAATAGGGAAATTCACACCGCGTCCCAAATAAAGTGCATTCGACGCATCTTTATACAATGCTGCTATTTCTTCGATGTGTTCTTTTGATTCGAGCACCTTCTCCACTTTCTTAGGAATGACGCTAAGTTCATTAATCAAATCACGGTATTCAGAAGTGGAAAATTCTCCGCGCATTTTACCCAGCTCAAGAGCCATCATCGTTAGCACAGTTACCTGAGAGGTGAACGCTTTAGTGGATGCAACGCCTATTTCTGGACCCGCATGAGTGTAGGCTCCTGCATGGGTTTCGCGTGAAATCGTGGATCCTGGAACATTACAAATTCCAAAAACCATAGCTCCAGCTGCTTTGGCCATTTTAATAGCGGCTAACGTATCGGCAGTTTCCCCACTTTGTGAAATAGCTATGACAATATCGTTTTTACGGATGATGGGGTTTCGGTAGCGGAATTCTGAACCATATTCTACCTCAACTGGAATTCTAGCATACTCTTCAAATAAGTATTCTGCGACTAAGGCGCTGTGCCAGGATGTACCACAAGCAGTCATGATAATGCGGTCTGCATTTCTAAATTTATCAGCATATTCCTCGAGCCCCGACATTTTAATCATGCCTTGTTCAGGTAATAGACGACCACGGAAGGTATCGTAGATTGCACGAGGCTGTTCGTAAATCTCCTTCATCATGAAGTAGTCATAACCACCTTTTTCGATGCTTTCGAGATTCATTTGAAGCGCATGAATGGTAGGATCTACCGACTCATCACTTTCAATCATTCGAATAGTAACCTCGCCTTCTGCTGTGAGACAAGCCATCTCACCATCTTCTAGATAAATAGCGTCCTTAGTGTACTCTAAAAATGGGGTGGCGTCTGAACCTATAAATTTCTCGTTCACACCTAAGCCTATAACCAACGGAGAGCCTAATTTTGCTACAACGATTTCCTCTGGACGATTCTTGTCATAGATACAAATGGCATATGCACCTATAATCTGTGTCAATGCTAGGCGAACAGCTTTACGTAGTTCACAACCTTCTTCTTTTTGAACGTATTCAATAAAGTTTACGAGAACTTCAGTATCTGTTTCACTATGGAAAGTATACCCCTTGCTTTTAAGTAAATCTTTTAAGCTCTGGTAGTTCTCGATAATTCCGTTGTGTACTAGTACGAGATTACCAGAATTACTTACATGTGGATGGGCGTTTTCATCTGAAGGCTGACCGTGTGTGGCCCAGCGTGTATGTGCAATGCCCGTAGAACCAGAGGTGTCGTTGGCAAGCGCATGCTCTTCCATTGCTACAACCATTCCCTGCTTTTTATAAACAGCGATCTCACCATCTTGTGCTAAGGCTACGCCTGAACTATCATATCCGCGGTACTCAAGACGTTTGAGACCGTTCACGAGAATAGGGAACGCTTTTCTGTCCCCGATGTATCCTACAATACCACACATAGTGCCGTCAGTTTAAAAGTTTGGTAGGGCTAAAATACGTGTTTTACTACTCTGATTTCGTGTAGTAGACATTAAATTCCACCGGAATGGTTGGATGTAGACCTCCACCTAAAACAACGCGTGCTGCACTAGAATTAGAACTTGCTGGGGTTAGTATCACCGGCAAGATTTCTTCCTTTTCATTCACAAAGTCATGAACCATTCTAGTCACATTGAAACGGTAACGGAATTCACGTAAATCGGCACGATTGATTGCTCCACCAGCGGGGTTAATGGGGCTAGTATAATCTTTAATAAGTGCCTGCGCAGAGTCTTGATCCTGAAGAATCAAAAGAGTATTCGGAAGGGTGTACGGTGATGCTGTACCTTGTAAAACATGGGTAATAATCTCCGCGCGATTAATACTGTACCCTTTACCTATAAGCGTATCTAAACCAGGGAATTCAAGCACCGTGCGTGCTCCACCTGCGCCTTGCACATACGTAAGCACTTCACCGTTTAGGGTGTCTTGTATATCGATAGCAAAATCGGCCGATGTAAAATCGTTTTCGTAGGTATTAAAGGAAAGTCCTGGATCACCAAAGTTTTGACCAAAGGTCATTGTAAAAAGCTTTGGTACAGTGTCTTGTGAACCGGTGTGATAGAAAAGTTGAATTAAACTACCGGAGGCTGTGAGGTTGAAAAAGGACAAGGCACTAGTTCCCGTTCCAGCATCTCTAAAATGCAAACCAGGAACTGCTTCCACGAAGCTTTCATTGTCGATTAAAAAGTCCTCGCCAGCAATGGAAGGGTCGAAGATATTTTCTTGGAAGAAAGCACGGTCAAGATCAAAAGTAAGGTAACCCACACTAGTATCGATACCATCATATACAGGAACAGTAGGATCAATCATTAACGTCGTATCCATGATAGACAAACCTATAACAGGCATGTTGTTACTGTAGTAGTTAATGGTATCTGTCATTGCCTCAATCACGGGTAAAACCTGTAAATGAATAGAGTCGCCGCGGACGCCGTACGTATTTTGGTAAGCCAATCGGACTTTTACAGAATCACATATCGTGCTATCACCAAAATCCGGAGATAGTTTTGAAAGCAAAAGGCGTGAAGTAAAGGCTGCATTTAGTTTTCCAAAGATGGGATCGTTCAGATTACCTAGAGCAACCGCGCCAGGATTTTTAGTGGTAATACTATCCCAATTGGTTGTATATGAAACCACGTCATAGGTCAATTTCTCTCCCAATTCAGGGCGATCCTCAACAAATTTTCCAGCACCAATTTCGCCGTTGCTTTTTTCACAACTGCTGCTTAACAGGGCCAGCCCAACGAAGGCTAGGAATCCTAAAAGGGACTTATTCAACGTCTTCTTCAACAAGTAACGATTCATACACTTTGATAGCTTCTGACGGATCTTCAGGGAAGTTTTTTCCGTCGACACAAGGGATGTCATTTGCCTTACAGAATTCTTCAACGTGTCCTGTATTTTCTTCACCTAAAATCACTACATCTGCGTATTTTGCGGCCAAAAGCTGTAAATCCTCACAGGTAGGTGCCTCCAAACCTTCGCAAAGCGCTGAATCTATTTCATCAAACTCCATTCCTGCTTTTAGCTTTGGACCTAAAGTCCCGTCAAAGCCATTGTCATAGGCAGAGAAGACAATTTTTGCATCCTTGAAAATAGGATTGTCCGCTTGGAACAAGCGCAAGTACATAGGAACTAAAGCCGACATCCAGCCGTGAACGTGAATCACATCAGGCTTCCAACCTAATTTCTCTACAGTATCAATGGCACCTTTCGAGAAGAAGAGCGTGCGCTCGTCGTTGTCTTCAAACTGCTTTCCGTCTGCATCTGCATACGTGAACTTACGTTTAAAGTACTCCTCATTATCAATGAAATATACTTGCATGCGCGCTCCAGGAACAGAGGCTACCTTGATGATCAATGGCATATCCATATCGTTGATCACAACGTTCATACCGCTCAAGCGAATCACCTCATGTAACTGGTGTCTACGCTCGTTTATCACGCCGAAGCGAGGCATAAAAACGCGCACCTGATGACCACTGTCGTTCGTCTTCTTAGCTAGAGCTAGAGTCGTACTTGAAATGGTGTTTTCAGGTAAATAAGGATGGATTTCTTGTGAAACGAATAATACGCGCTTGCTTTCCATAGGAGAAAGTATATTTAAAATAGGGTGCAAAGATACCTATTTTCGCCCTTTATATCAAAGAATGGCCTAGATTTGGAGCCCTTTTAACACTTATGGAACACATTCATAGCATTGAGGAGTTAGCGCGCTGGAAATCTAAAGAGCGTAAAAAAAAGTTGGGCTTTGTTCCTACGATGGGCGCATTGCACGATGGACACCTCAGTTTGGTGCGTCTGAGTCAGTCGAAGAGTGACCAGACAATAGTCAGTATTTATGTGAATCCCACACAATTCAATAGAACCGAAGACCTCGCTGCCTATCCAAACACACTTGAAGCGGACCTCGGCGCTTTGGAAGCACTGGGCTGTGACGCTGTTTTTTTACCGAATGCGCAAATGCTTTATCCAGACGGAATGAAGTCAAGGAGTTTTAATTTTGAAGGACTGGACCGCTACATGGAAGGTGCTGGGCGTCCGGGGCATTTTGAAGGCATGGCGACGGTCGTTACCCGATTCTTCGAATTAATTGAACCCGATTTTGCAATATTTGGTGAAAAGGACTTCCAGCAATTAAGCATTATCCGACAAGTAATAGCGAAGGAGGAATGGCCCGTCGAAATCGTACCGGCGGCTATCTCAAGGGAAGCCGATGGGCTTGCAATGAGCAGCCGAAACATGCGGCTTTTGTCACACGAACGCGAAGATGCTGCACAAATTTTCGCGGTACTCAGCAGTGCTGTGACTAAACTAAACCCAAGAGAAACGACCCCGAAAGCCTTCGAAAAGAGGTGTGCCGCTGCCCTGAATGCAATACCTTCCATTCAGGTGGAATATGTGAGCTGCTGCGATGCTGCTAGCCTTCAACAGGTGAAAGAATTTAACCCCGCTCGTCCAACACGAGTGTTTGCTGCAGTGCAATGTGGAAAAGTTCGACTCATTGATAACCTTCCTCTTTTTTAAACTACTTTTGCCGCATGCAAATAGAGGTTGTAAAAAGTAAAATTCATCGGGTTCATGTCACTGGAGCGGAGCTGGATTATATCGGTTCTATTACCCTAGATACGGAACTCATGGACGCCGCTGGAATTCTTCCTGGAGAGCGCGTTTATATCGTGAACATCAATAACGGTGAACGTTTCGACACATATACCATCGCAGGTTCTCCCGGCGCAGGCGAAGTAACTTTAAACGGCCCTGCAGCTCGTCGAGTTCAAAAAGGCGATATCATCATTATCATTGCTTACGCACAAATGAGTCCAGAAGAAGCTAAATCTTTCAAACCGAGCATCGTTTTCCCGAACGAGACTACGAATCGCCTCGTTTAATGGCGGGTTGGGTAAAAAAGACTGTGCAATATGTACTCTTTTTGAGTATTGGAATTGCCTTGCTCTACCTGACCTTTAAAAATGTCAATCCTGTAGACCTTGGAAACAACCTTAAAGAAGTACCGTTGAGCGGACTTCTCTTAGTTACTTGTATAGGGTTTGTAGCTATTGTTTTTCGCGGTTTGCGCTGGGTGCAAATGCTGCAAAGTTTAGGCTACCAGGTGCACGGCATGCGCGCGATCGCTGCAGTTGCCTTTAGTTACCTAGTGAACTTAGTCACTCCTCGCGTTGGGGAGGTAGCCCGTTGTACCGCACTCAACAGAACAGATAAAGTCCCTATCGATAAACTCGTGGGCACAGTAGTCTTAGAACGCGTTGTCGACACACTTTTATTTGCTATCGTCACGTTGAGTACCGTCGTTATTTCAGGTGATGAATTGAGAGATTTCATGGCGCAAAGTGGCGCTCAGATTCCAGAGCTTTCTCTAACCGGCACAATAAGTATCGCAACCGTATTCGTTGCCATTCTTGCCTTAGTGGTGTTGACTCGAAAAGCTTGGATGCAATGGACCGTGGCGCAAAAAGTTACAGAATTTGCAACAGGAATGATTACTGGCTTGCGCAGCTTAAAATCAGTTAATAATAAACCCCTTTTTTGGTTTTACTCTGTTGGAATTTGGACCTGTTACGTTGTGACTATAGCCATCGGCTTCAACATTGTCGAGGGAGTTCAAGGTATCGGTGCCGAACAAGCATTTTTTGTGAGTGTAGCAGCGGGTTTAGGGTTTGTAATTCCCGTACCGGGAGGGATCGGCGCATACCATTATTTAGTCTCTAAAGCGCTTGTTGTGCTGGGGCTCTCCCCATTTATCGGCACATCGTTCGCTACCCTTATTCACAGTTCTCAAAGTTTAATGTTTGTCTTTACCGGCGCCTTAGGCTTTGTTTTTCTCTATTTTGCAGGAAGAAAATAAGTCTTCCTCATGGCAAAGCAAAAAAGCATTTTTAATTGTACCCAGTGCGGCACCCAACACAGCAAGTGGATGGGACAATGCCAGGGCTGCAAGGAGTGGAACACACTCGTTGAGGAGGTCGAGATAAAGAGTAAGCCGGATCCACGTGCTTGGAGCGGTGAGCAAGCTGCCGCAAAACCTATACGTATTGAAGACGTCGAGCATACGAGTGTGCAACGTTTCCCCGTACAAGATTTTGAATTTTCACGAGTGTTAGGCGGTGGTATTGTACCCGGTTCTGTAACGCTACTAGGTGGTGAACCGGGAATAGGAAAAAGTACACTTTTACTCCAATTGGCCCTAAGTTTTAGTGGCACCGTAGCCTACGTATCAGGAGAAGAGAGCCCATCACAAATAAAATTACGTGGCGAGCGCATTGGTAAAGCGGTAAGTGAATTGTATTTACTCAGTGAGACTAAGACAGATGCGATTTTCAACCACTTAAAATCGGTCCGACCCCATCTCGTGATTGTGGATTCCATTCAAACACTGCACGTTCCCCACGTCGAAAGCACACCGGGCTCTGTGGCACAGATTCGTGAGAGTGCGGCCAGTTTCATTCGTTATGCTAAAGAGACAGGTACACCAGTGCTACTCATAGGTCACATTAATAAAGAGGGCAGTATTGCTGGACCTAAGATTCTCGAGCATATGGTGGATGTTGTGCTCCAATTTGAAGGCGATCCTAACCTACTTTACCGTATTCTTCGTGCACACAAGAACCGATTCGGCTCTACCCATGAAATAGGTCTTTACACTATGGAACAAGGCGGGCTCTACGGTGTCGAAAATCCAAGCGAATTGCTCGTGACAAAACAACACGAGGGTCTAAGCGGAAATGCAGTGGCAGTAATGGTAGAAGGCGTTCGTCCCATGTTAATAGAATTACAAGCGCTTTGTTCTACGGCCGTTTACGGAACTCCGCAACGCTCGACAACTGGATTTGATACACGAAGGCTCAATATGTTACTTGCGGTCTTGGAGAAGCGATGCGGCTTCAGATTGGGTCAAAAAGATGTCTTCCTAAACGTTACCGGTGGATTGAAAGTAGATGATCCTGGGCTAGATCTAGCGGTGATTGCGGCAATCTTAAGTTCAAACGGTGACGCACCTATTACAGGAAAAGTCTGTTTTGCAGGTGAGGTTGGGTTGACCGGCGAAGTACGCCCCATCACACGTGTGGAGCAACGCATTAAAGAGGCGGAGAAATTGGGCTTTGAGACCATTTACATCAGTGGACACCACCAGATAGAAAAATCCCACTACGACATTGCCATAGTGGGATTAAAGAAAATCGAAGAACTGGTTCAAGCCCAGTTCCTGTAAGTTTTAATTTCCGCCTTCCAGTAGATTGGCTAATTCCGTTAAGTCCGGTGTCAATATAATTTCCGTTCGGCGATTGATCGCTTTATTTTCAGGGGTATCATTTTCCACTAATGGGATGAATTCGCCGCGGCCTGCCGCCGTTATACGTTCCGGGTTTAAACCTTGATTCGTAGTCAATATTTTAACAACGTTGGTAGCACGCATCACGCTCAAATCCCAGTTATCGCGAACTTGACTCTGACCTCGATACGGATCGTTGTCTGTATGTCCTTCTACCAATACACTGATATCGTTATTTTCTGCGAGAACACGAGCCAAATTTTCTAAGGCAACTTGTCCCTTTGGTGCCACATCCCAAGAACCGGGAGCGAATAACAAACTGTTTTCTAGACTCACATAAACCTTTCCATCGCGCATGTTAACTGTTAAACCCTTACCAGTGAAACCCAGAAGTGCATCTGCAACTTTTTGACGAACAAAAGCGACCGTACTGTCCTTACGACGAATAACGCTTTCCAGTTCATTCACTCTACGCTGTCCTTTCTCGAGGAGTAACCTTTCAGTATTCAAACTATCCTCTTTCGCCTGAAGACGATTTTGAAGACTGCTCAACTGATCCATGAGTGATTTATTCTCACGTGCACTTGCGGCGATCAATGAACTGTTGTTGTCGAGCAAATAGTCGTACTGTTTTGACAAACGATCGTATTTGGTTTGAAGTACACGCAGTTCGTCAAATTTCGTAGTAGTATCCGCTACCAACGTTTTATTATCACGACGCGCATTTGTTAAAGTGCGTTGAAGTTCTGTATTCTCTGCTGCGCGGGTTTCACTTTTCTGACGCAATTGGTCCGCTTCATTGTTCAACAGGTCGTATTTATCCTGCAAAGCTTTGTGCACCTTAGTGCTGACACAAGAAGTTCCTAAGAACCCTACAAGCGCAAGAATGAGTAGCTTTTTCATAGTTTATTTTAATTCAACAGCAACGGTACCCACTAGGTAGGAATCGGTCATAAGAGCAAGCGTATAGATGCCTGGATTCAAATCTACAGGCGCGTCAATAGCACGTTTCGCATCGATACATACTTCGATTGCTTCGCCTTGGAAGTTAACCACTGCTTTTCCATTAAAGCCCGATTGCTCGCCGCCTACCAATGCTTGATTTTGTTCTGGCGCATCTACAGGTTTACCGTTTTCACCAATCCATTTCACATAAAGTGTTTCTTCGCCTTTCGCTGCAATTCTGTTTTTCGCTAACGTAATGCATGCTGTAATACCGTCCGCTTTTTTCGCGCGACGTGTTCTGCGCATTTTGCCGTTTCCTGCTATACGGAATGCTTCTGTTGTAGAAGTAGCGATGACCAATTGCTTTCCTTTTGCAACCGTTTCTGTAAGTCCCGTATTTGCGTTGCGCAAAGAATTATTTGCATCCACAGCTGTATTCAGACTATCTGCAACCATTTGCTCACGTAAACGCAAGGCTTCATAAGCAGTGTTTGTGCTATCAAGCTTTCCAACAAGAGTCGCATTTGCTCTCTTCATTGCACCAAGACGACTGCGATAGCCGGTTAAAGACTTTTTATTTTGAACATTTACAGCATTGATGCTATCAATGATCCCGCCCAAACGAGTCATTTCGTATTGAACAAACGCATTCAAGCTATCGTTTTGACCAACCTGAGCTTCAAGATCTTCTTTCATATCCGCCAATTCCATGGTCAAAGCTTGCTTCTCGAGTGCAATCTCGTGCTTCTCTTCACTGCGTAAATAAAGCAATACACCTAATACGATCACGGCCAATGCCATGATAACTAATACCGGTCCTAATTTGCTCTTGTTGTTTCCTGTGCTCATGTGTGTGAAGTATTATCTTATTAAGTAACGAAGCTAACGATAAGCCGCTTTCCAATGTTTTCCAATGGGTTAAGTTTTTTAACAAGGGCCGTATTCCCTCAAAGATGCCTACAGTGCAACGTCGTGTTGTCCATCCTAGAGCAAAGCCTGTGCCAATTCTGTTTGTGCAGCGCTCCACGACTAGATTCCATTGCTGCGCAACGCACGATGCTGCTCTCGAGCACCTTGCCAACAAGGAAAATCACCTCCTTTCGTGCGGCACTTTATTTCACAGGGCCCGTTCAAATCTATTGCTACGGCCTCAAATATGGGGGGAACTATTCTTTGGGGGTGGTGCTTGGTAAACACTTCCTTGCACCGCTGATAGTATCCACGCTCGCGGGCCAGCGCCGGCCAGTGGTGGTTGCTGCCATGCCGGTGCACATGCTAAGACGTTTGGGGCGCGGCTACAATCAAAGCGAAGCGCTGGCCCGTGGCGCACTGCAAGGTGCTCGAGCGGCTGGAGTTGAAGTATGCTTTGAAGAGCTTCTCGAGAAGACTGCCCACCGCAAAAGCCAAATTAATTTTGATCCATTTCAACGGTGGAACAATACCAAAGGAGCGCTCAGGACGACCAAAAAAAAGCGCGTCCCAAAGGACGCGCTTATCTTTATCATAGACGATACTGTTACAACAGGTTCGTCTTTATTGCGAGCAGCAGAGGCGGTACTTCACGACTATCCAAAGATAGAAGTACACTTACTTGCACTAGCGCAAGAACTTTAGTGACGTACAACCACTGTTTTCTGCAATAAGCCTTTTGGCGTTTCAATCTCGATGACATAGGTGCCGCTCGCGGCCGCACTTAAATCATACGTTTTTTCAAAACCGCCGGCTTGCGCATCAAACGCGTCCACACTAATCACTTGACCTAAATAGTTCACGATACGAACAGCTACTGGAGCGGCCTGATCAAGTGAACCGTTAATAGATATTAAACCCTGGGTTGGATTCGGATATACTACTAACGCGCTCAAATCTGAATGCTCTTCGAGGCCAATACCTTGAATGGATACAAAGATTTGCTGGCTCGTAGTATCACAGTCACCATAAAGTTTCAATACCGCAGTATACTGGCCATTGGCAGAATAGGTATGTGATTGCGAAGTACCCGTACCCGAACCGTTAGTTCCATCGCCAAAGTTGATGAAATAGGACGTGTAGCCCGATGCACCTGCCCAAGTAAAGGTAATGTCTGCAAATGTCGTACTGATCGAATCAATATTGTAGTTCGGGTTGCCCACATTAATGGCAGAGCAACTATCTGTAGTAAACTGATAATTCATGCGCAATGAGGTATCCCCAGCGGCACACACTTCAGCAACATCGAAGTTGTAAGTAGTCACAGGCTGTAAACCAGTCATTGAGGCCATTGCGGAAGTCGAAGTTCCCATCATGGTGTTCGTAGATCCTAGTGCAGTGTAATGGAATACAAATGATCCTGTTCCGCCTGTCCATGAAATGTCTGCAAAAGTACTTCCCATGTTTGCTACACCTAAATTGGATGGAGTTGGACATGAAGGAGTTACACAGTTTGACATTACCGTATCAACAGCACCTACATTGAAGTTACCAGAAGAGACACTTACATTTTGCGTACCTGAAGCATTTGAAAGTGTATAATAAACCTCTGAAGGGTACGAACCTTGTGCGCCATTGACTACTGCAATTTCAGTTCCAGTACAAACATCAAAGTCGACGATCAAACTATCTCCCGTGGTAAAAGCGGTACCAAACGTTTGCCCGTAAACACCATTGTAATATAAATCAACGGTAGCACCATTCCATCCATCGCCATAGGTGTCATACATACTCATTGTATACGAACACAAATCTGTTGAATCACAGCTGTTGGTGCAAAATGGGATAGGTCCTAGTGTATCTGAGGAGCCATTGCCTCCACAATCCGCGATAAGAATAATATCGTAGCATGTATTCGAGGAAAGACCTGTTACAGTGAAGCTAGAGTTGGTCGTAGAATCCGTAAATGAAACCATGGACCCTGTAGCTTGAACGAAACCTTGTGGACCCCACTCGTAGATGAACGTCCCTGTATTTCCGTTCGGGTCAAAAGAGAAGTACGCATCATTTTTACCGGCTGTGTAAATCAAATCTTTAGGGTTCGGACAAAGGGTATTACAGCTCGCTTGGAAGGTTGCCATTTGCGTACCCAGAGTTGTAGAAGAGCTATTCGTGTAGGTGGCGATGGTTGCACCTCCACTAACAACATTTAAACCTATTTCACTTGGGTAGCTTCCCGCATCACTTACTTCGATAGTGTAAGAACCGCCAGTACAGACACTTATAGTTTCGGTATAACTCGATCCCGTAAGGAATGCTGTTCCTAGCTCAAATTCAACACCGCCTTGTGCATTGATCACCTCAACGAGTGCGCCATTCCATCCGTCCCCGTAGGAATCTGTCAATTCAATAGTGAAAGTACACATGTTCGAAGGTGAACAGGTCATGGTTTTGAAGGTTGCAGGGCCGAATCCAGAAGAAACGGAACTGTCCGCACACATTTGCACCACGTAAACATCATAGGTTGTATTGCTATCTAAGCCCGTTAGCCATGCTGGCGAGCCACTTACTGCAACTGAAGTTCCAGTTCCTTGTACAAATCCAGGAGGGCCGTATTCTAAATACGTTTGAATACCATTCGAAGTGTATGAGATTTGCGCGCTGTCTTGCAGCACTGTACCTACAGAAATAGCAGACGGAGGCAAACAATCCGGTGCGTTAGTAATGCTAATGTCTTCTATGTAGACCGCGCTGTAGGTAGTTGAATCACTACTCACGATCGCAATGTGATCGTCGGTCATGTTGTAGCCCGTAGAAGCGTCAAAGTATATGGTGAATTGATTCCAGTTTCCGCCGTTAGGCACGAAAACGGTATCTATGATGTCCAGAGAATTCAGCGACGACGTGTTGCTCACGGTTCCAATATAAATCGAGTTACCACCCGACCATGATGTGTTTGCGGCATAGAATTCCATTTGCTTGGTACCGCTATCTAACCCAATAATAGCTGGACTAACGAGCGCTTCGTAGTCTGTGTCGAAACTGTTGTAGAGGTAGTAATAGTTGGTTCCACTCCTGGCGCTAACGCTCCATGTTGCGTCGTCAATGTAGCCGTAACCGGCTGCACCAGACTCTTCTAAATAATACCAACACGACGGGGCGTTGGGATTGCTAAATCCACCTGTAGAATCATTATCAAATCCTTCATATACTGGAGTGCTTAGGGCCGTACAAAGTGTTTTCACCGTGTATGGGCCAACGGTTAGGCTATATCCATTACCCGCTGCACTACAATTGGTTTCTATGGAAAATTCATATGTGGTGTTTGGTGATAATCCGCTCACAGTTACGAAAGTATCCGTAACTGAAACAGACGTAGGAACATTGCTTGACCCAGCAATACCGTAATCTACTGTAAAAAGTGTATCCGCACTTGTCCAGCTTAATGTCGCTGTGGTGTCAGATGCGGTTAAGCTCGCAAATACAGGGGCAGGACAGGCCGGCGGTGTGGTAATGGTGGCTGTATAATCATGTACTTCACCATATGTAAAGCTTGAACAACTTTGAGTTGCTGTGATTGCCGCGGTGTAGTTTGAACGAACACGTAGTCTATAAGAACCTAAGCTTACCGTTGAAGGAATAGTGATTGAACCCGTTGTGCTGCTCCATGCGTTCGTAGGACTTGACCAAAGGTGCTCGCCACTATCGTCAAAATCACCATCGTCATTGAAATCAATCCAAACCGCGAAATACTGCGTAGACCAGTTAGAGGTAAACGAAACGCTCGTAGGCGCTGTCTGTTGAATAAAAACAGTATCTGACGTCTGAACATTGTAGTAGCTCGATGTACATCCAGTTCCTGTGTCCTGGAACGTACCGATGAATACATCTTCAATATCATCTCCATAGGTACAACCTGTGGTGTATGATGGAGTACAGTAGGTTTGTGCTTGTAAGCCCAATGCTGCAGTACCCAAAAGGATAGAGAGTAAAAGTTTTTTCACAACTGTGACGTTTAAATTAACAGGTGAAATTTAGTCAATTTCTATTTGTACCCCACCATCTACGGGGTGTAAAAGTGGAATGTTGAGAATAACTGATTCAAAGCAACGTTTTGATGAGGGTAGTTTGGCTGGAATTGGCCAATTTTGTTTTCTATGAGACCATTGATCTATTTTCTGGCCGTATTCGCACTGCTCACGGGATGTGCTGTGCAGAGTAAGCCGCAAGGTGGACCTCGCGACGAAACGCCGCCCAACATAGTTTCGCAATCGCCTGAAATGGGCGCATTACAGTTCAACGGTTCTGAAGCCACAGTCGTTTTTGACGAATACATTCAAGCCCGTGACCTTCGCAATACCATGGTTGCAACTCCACCTTTGGAGGGGCTTGAAGCGGAAATTAAAGGTAAACGGCTCTTCATCCGATGGGAGGAACAAGAATTGCGTACGCAGACGACGTATCGCATCACCTTTGGAGATGCCATTGGGGATTTAAATGAAAACAATACATACTCCAATTTAGAATTGGTTTGGAGTACCGGGGATTATGTGGACAGTTTACAACTCAACCTCAGCATTACTCCTCAGTCTAAAGTACCCTATGAATCGCTCAAGGTTTGGCTTGTCGATTCGCATACAGATAGCGTTACTTCGCCATTATTTAGCTTAATTCCGACAAAAGAAGGCCTCGTTTCATTTAACTATATGCCATTGGATTCATTTGATGTACTGGTCTTTGAAGATTTCAATTTTGATGGAAAATGGAGTGCTGAAAACGAGCCGTTCGGATTTCGTAAAAATCTTTACTCACGCGTTGATACGACTGTATTTGACCTGCCCTACTATAACTCTGTTTTCGAGACTCCCGCACTGGATACTACTCATTTTACGGACTCGATAGTTAACGTAATCGATACAGCAAAACCAGAAAACTTAGGTCAATTAACGCTTATCGTACCGTCCACCGATACGACTGTTTTGGGTTGGCTCACTCACGAAAGCGGCTATGTTCAATCGTTTACTTTTGCCCCCAACCGCGGCATCTCTGATACCACCTTTATCGACCTAGGAAGTCAATTGCCTGGAAAATACACCTTCAGCGGTTTTTCTGACGTTAATAGCGATTCCGTTTGGACGCCTGCGTCATGGTACGGTGCTAAAATTGCAGAGCCCATTCTTAAGGAACAATCCTTCGAACTCAAGGCCAATTGGGACCTCGAACAACCCCTGTCGTTATGATGATTCGTTTGCCTAAGCTCTTGATGGTTTTCGCCTGCTGTTTTTGGGTAATTTCTGCGCAGTCGCAATCCTACATTTCGAGACTTTGGAACACGAAAAAATACGAGGCCATTACCGAATATTCTGCCAAAGGAGCGACGCTCAGTGGACAGGATAATGCATTCGTAGGAAGGGCATTTATGGCTTTAGACCCGCCTCAACCGATGCGCGCATTATCCCATTATGATCTTGCTATTGCCAAGCGTTGGCAGCGAGAAGATCTGTACTTCTTTCGATCAGAGGCGAATTATGCCGTTAAAAAATACGATGCAGCGCTGGCGGATCTCGAAGTGTGCCTTCAGATGCGTCCTAACTATCAAAAGTATTTATTGTCTAAAGCAGGGATAGCCTACGAAAAGGGCGATAAAGAATTGGCCTATAAGACCTATTACACGCTTAGTGAGCTCTATGACAAACAGACCCCTTATTTCATGCTCGTAGTCATTAATATCGAGCGGGAAAAATACATCAAAGCGCAAGAACAGATTGAAGACAACCTGCTTCGATTTGAGCGCGGTAAGGAATTTTGGACATTCACTTCAGAACAAGAGGTGGAACTAGAATGGCGCATTTTTAAAGATTACCCAAAAGCGTTGAAAGCTCAGGATGCATTGCTCTCCTTCAAGCCCGACCACGCACCCTACCTCATCAATAGACTATTGCTGCTCAGGGTCACCCAAAACGATACACTTGCAGCAATCGCGGAAACCGATTTTCAGAAGCGCTACAACACCAACGCCATTCCATTAGAATACTACAAAAAAGGCTCTTTCAAGGTAAACGAGCGCATCTCAGTAAACGGTGTGATTGAGGATTTTAGGTATTTCCGACCAAGGCTTTTCGAGGGAAAAAAATACAGCCGATTCTATGTTAGTGATAACGGCAGAGTGGTAGGTGAGCATTGGGCCAGTCTTCAAACATCACCCGCGGACAGCACACAAAAACTTTGGCAATTCTACAATGGCGTAGCAACCCGTTATACCCGGGCTTCGGATACTTCGTATGTGGGTTTTTCCAGCCTTTTCGAGCTTCAGGACAGTGCATTTACCTTTCAACCCTCAGGAGAAATCCGCATAGGTATGGATACCTTAGAGCAGCAACTCTTAATGGATTCACTACCCCAAGTGCCGCTTCCTAAAGATACCGTGCCCAGCGGAGGGGACATACCGCTATTTCCAGCGCGTCAGGATTCTAGCGGGGTTCGAGAAGCGCTTTAATGTCTTCAATGATTCGTTCCGCTTCGTTGGTACCGTCGTAAAAGCCACGGATGCGTTTTTTTTCATCCACCAGAATGACGTTTTCAGTATGTATGAAATCGTGTTCATCGAAACTGGTTCCTGGCTCCATAACCGCAAAATACTCGCGGCGCGCCATACGGTACAGTTCTTCCTTTTCACCGGTCAATAAATGCCATTTTCCTTTGATGGCACCCACGCGATCGCTGTATGCGCGCATGACTTCAACGGTATCAATTTCCGGCATGACCGTGTGGCTCACGAGGTTCACTCGCGGCTCTTCTTTAAAAACTTCCTGTACTTGCTGAAATGTTTTTCCCATATCAATACAGATGGTGGGGCAAGTAGTAAAGAAAAAATCGGCAACATAAATTTTGCCTTGAAGCAACGAGGAGTCTACGGGATTACCCCATTGATCGACCAATTCAAAGTCGCCGATGCGGTGGCCGCGTCCTTTACGCTCCAAATCATCGTCCACCACAGCTGGATTCAAGTCCGACGGATTGTAGATCGGCAAGACCCTTTTGGGCTGTAAAACCACATAGGAAGCAATGGAACCTCCAACAAATACTACAAAGAGAACGGCGATTTTTAACCATTCTGACGGGCTGAGCTTTATCTTTATCATAGAATTCAAAAGTACATCACGGCATGAAGCTTTTCCACACCTTTAGTCACGCTATTTTGGCGCTTTTCATTGCAGGTATAACCACAGCATGCGGTGGTGGTTCAGAACCGTATACGCCGGAAGCCCCAGTATTGAAGATTCCTTCAAAAAAAGGGCAAACAGCGGGGACCGAAATTCCATCAGATATGAAAAGTCTTTTGGCGAAAAATACGTGTTTAGGATGTCATAAAATGGACTCAAAATTAGTGGGACCCTCTTTCTTAGCCATCGCGCAACGCGGATACACTGAAAAAGAGCTGGTGCAGTTGATTAAAGAACCGGTACCGGAAAATTGGTCCGATTACCCTCCAATGGCCCCGATGGCATGGGTCGAAAAGGAACAACTCGAAGCAATGGCTGCGTGGATCACTTCATTACCACAAGAATAATTATTACCCCTTGGATATAAAAAACCTGCTTTCCGTTCATAAGATCAGTAAGTCTTATGGCATCAAAACTTTATATAAAGACATCACCTTCGGCATTCATGAAGGTGAAAAAGTTGCTATCGTCGCTAAAAATGGCGCGGGAAAAACAACGCTCATGCGAACGTTGATGGATCCAGCCACAGCGGATACGGGCGAAGTGGTCTTTCGCAACGGGGTAAAGCTGCGCTACCTGGAACAGCAGCCCAACTTTGAAAAAGGGCTTACAGTGCGCCAAGTGCTGTACAACAGTGAGCACGCCGGTCTCGAGGCATTACGTCAATACGAAAAAGTCATTGAATCGGGCGGAGACGGCGATGCCATGCAACGGGCACTGGACCAGGTGGAAGCGACTGACGGGTGGAATGTAGAAGGCCGGATTCAAGAAATGCACGGAAAGATGAATCTACCCGATATGGATCGGGTGATTGATTCCTTTTCTGGAGGGGAGGTGAAACGACTTGCGTTGGCCCAATTATTTATTGAAGAGCCCGATCTCATCTTGATGGACGAGCCCACCAACCATTTAGATCTCGACATCATCGAATGGCTCGAAGAATACCTCATTCAGTACCGGGGGGCATTACTAATGATTACGCACGACCGGTATTTTTTGGAACGCGTTTGTGGCACCATTTTCGAACTGGAGAACAAGCAGTTTTATAAATACGAAGGGAACTACAGCTACTACCTCGAGCAGAAAGAGGTGCGCGAGGCGAATGAAGCGGCAAATTTGCACAAAGCGAAGCAGTTGTTTAAAAAGGAATTGGACTGGATGCGTAAAACGCCGAGCGCGCGAACGGGAAAGTCGAAAGACCGTATTGACCGATTCAAAGACATCAAAAAGGTGGCAAAACAGCGTATTGATGATAGCGAAGTTTCGTTGGAAATCAACAGCCAGCGTCTTGGTGGAAAGATTTTGGAGCTGCATAAATTGGGCAAAAGCTACCCGAATCGTCTGCTGCTAGAAAACTTTAGTTACGTCTTTAAAAAAGGAGAGCGTGCAGGGATTGTAGGGCCTAACGGATGTGGAAAATCTACCCTGCTAAAGATGATCATGGGACTTGAAACGCCCGATAAAGGGAAAATCATTACCGGAGAAACCGTAGTTTTTGGCCACTATACCCAAGACGGCATTATAGATAAAGGTGACCTGAAGGTGATTGAAGTCGTTCAAGAGATTGGCGAGTACATCACTTTGAAAAAGGGTCAGAAACTCACCGCATCGCAGCTTTGTGAGCGCTTTCTCTTTGACGGACACCAGCAATACAGCTATGTTAGTACACTTAGTGGTGGGGAAAAGAGAAGGCTGTTTCTGTTGACCATTTTAATGAAGAATCCCAACTTCCTCATTCTAGATGAGCCGACCAATGATCTAGATATTCTCACACTTCAAGCCTTAGAGGAATTTTTGGATGACTTCCCGGGCTGCTTGCTTGTCGTGAGTCACGACCGATACTTCTTAGACAAATTATGTGATCACCTCTTCGTGTTCGAGGGCGGCGGTCGAATCAAAGATTTCAACGGCCATTATTACGAATGGAGAGAAGAGCAGAAACGTATCGATACTATACGTGTTGCGCAAGAGAAAGCAGCGGTAACGGCACTTGAAGAAGTGCCAAAAGAAAAGGTGAAGCTGAGCTTCAAAGAACGTTTGGAATGGGAATCTTTGCCCGAAGAGATTGCGGCGCTAGAAGCAAAACGCGATGCGTTGAATGCGATATTTGAAGGTACAGACCAAGACCCTGAAGAGGTGGCACGAGCAGCAACAGAAGTTAAAGCGGTGCTAGCAGCATTGGATGAGAAAGAAATGCGCTGGTTGGAGTTGGCGGAATTTGCCGACGAATAACTAACTTTAGAACCGTTCCTAACCCACTAATTTCACACCATTGACCGATTCTAACGCCATACTTCAACTCCGCAATATCACACGTGACTTTAAAATGGGCGCGCAAATCGTGCATGTCCTCAAAGGCATTGACCTCGATATTTTTAAAAACCAGTACGTGGCACTTATGGGGCCTTCGGGATCTGGAAAGTCTACGTTAATGAATTTATTGGGTTGTCTAGATACACCTACTGAAGGTTCGTATATATTGAATGGATCGGATGTTAGCGCACTTGACGATAATGCACTCGCAGAAATCAGAAATAATGAAATTGGTTTCGTATTCCAAACGTTCAATCTTCTGCCACGTTCTACTGCGCTAGAAAACGTAGCGCTACCATTAGTATATGCTGGCTGGGGAAAAGAGGCGCGTCTCGCACGCGCTAGCGAGGTTTTAGAACAAGTCGGCTTAGGCGATCGGATGGACCACAAACCGAACCAACTTTCCGGTGGTCAGCGTCAACGCGTAGCGGTAGCAAGGGCATTGGTCAATAAACCTGCACTTATTTTAGCAGATGAGCCCACTGGAAATTTAGATTCAAAAACCTCCGTGGAGATCATGAAGCTTTTCGACGATATCCAGGCAGCGGGTAATACCGTAGTCATTGTAACGCACGAAGAAGACATCGCCCAACATGCCAAACGCGTCATTCGCTTGGTGGATGGAAATATAGATTCAGACCTTTCTAAATAACATACAATGAAAAGATTTGCACTCCTTTTTCTGGTAGCATTCACTGCCCTTTCTGGCTACGCTCAAACAACTTTAACCCTCGAGGATGCCGTATTAAACGGCAGAAAATATTACCCACAAGGGCTCATTATGCCGCAGTGGATACCAGGCACGGGCGCTTATTCACACGTTACAGACGGCTACCAGAGCATTGTGGTGGTGGACGCAAAATCAGGCGAAGAAACCGGACGCATCACCGCCGGAGAAATCAATGAAACCCTTGAAGGCGTTGAAGTTTTCGGTAGACGGCCTAATTCAGACCGCACCGAAGTAAGCATTCGTGGCACATGGATGTTGAATTGGCTGGATAAAAATACCTTGTATTTCACTGAAGAAGGAACGCTCTACACCTATGCTATCGCAAACAAAACCATCACGACCCGGTATACCATGGCTGCCGGGAGTGGCAATCTTCACCTAAGTTCCCAATTAAACGCTGCATACACTGTAGGCAATAACGTATTCGTAAACTGGATGGGCGATGAGAGCACCGTTCAAGTAACCAAACATGAGGATCCTGATGTCGTCGCTGGCCAAGCCATTGCGCGCAGCGAATTCGGAATTACTGAAGGCTTATTCTGGAATAAGGCAGGGGACGCCGTAGCCTTTTATGAAAAAAATGAAAGTGCCGTGGCCAATTATCCTTTGCTCGACATTTCTACTACCCCCGGTTCTTTAAATGAAATTAAATACCCGATGGCAGGTCAAGGCTCCGAATATGCGCGCGTTGGGGTGTATCACAAAGGGAAAAAATCACCCATCTACCTGGATACCGACGGCGTTGAGCACGACCAATACCTCACTAACCTGAGTTGGTCACCGGACGGTAAGACCATTCTTTTGGCCATCGTCAACCGAGCACAAAACCACTACGATGTAGTCGCTTTCAATGCGAAAAACGGAAAAAGAGGTGCTACACTTTTGAGTGTGAGTAATGACAAATGGGCGGAACCGGAGCATCCCGCTTATTGGGTCAGCAACAAGGAATTCATATGGCTTTCCGAGCGTGACGGTTACATGAACCTCTACTTGCATACGACTAAAGGAGAATTGGTTCAACAATTGACCTCAAATGACTTTGAAGCTACCGGAATTCTGGGTCGCGATAAAAGTGGCGACATCCTCTTTACCGCCTCAGGCGAAGACCCTCGTGAATCCCACCTTTTCAGCGTGAGTCTTAAGGGAAAACAGCACCAATTGACGACGGAAAGCGGAACACATAGCCCAACCGTACAAGAGGGCGGCTCGTATTTTATTGACAGTTACAGCAGCATCGATGTCCCTTCGAAAACTGAATTAAGAAGCATGGCAGGAAAGGTCTTGCGTGAACTGACTTCTGCAAGCGATCCTTTCGAGGGCACGAACATTCACAAGCCCATTCTGAGCAGTATTACAGGCCCTGACGGATCAACCCTTTACACCCGAACCTATTTGCCTTTTGATTTCGATCCTTCGAAAAAGTACCCCGTGCTTGTTTACGTCTATGGCGGACCGCATGCACAAATGGTAACGAACCGTTGGAACGGAGGTGGCCCGTTTTGGATGAACGAATTTGCGAATCGTGGGTACATTGTGTTTACTCTCGATAACCGCGGTTCTGCGCATCGCGGGACAGATTTCGAACAACAGATTCACCGCCAGTTGGGCACTGTTGAAATGGAAGACCAGTTGGCCGGTGTAGCCTACCTAAAATCTCTACCCTATGTCGACGGAAATCGCATGGCCGTGCACGGCTGGAGCTACGGTGGGTTCATGACTACCTCACTAATGTTACGTCAGCCGGGCACCTTTAAAGCAGGTGTTGCCGGTGGCCCAGTGACCGATTGGAAATACTACGAAGTGATGTACGGCGAGCGCTACATGGACCGCCCAGAGGAGAATGAAGACGGCTATACAGAAAACCGTTTGCACAACTACGTGAGTAACCTTCAAGGCGACCTCCTACTCATCCACGGAACCGTGGACGATGTCGTGGTCATGCAACATAACCTTAGCTTGGTGAAATCCTTCATAGACGCCGGTATCCAAATGGATTTCTTCCCCTACCCGATGCACCCACACAATGTGCGTGGAAAGGATAGACTGCACTTGATGACTAAGGTGTTGAACTACGTTGAGGACAACTTGCAGGAGTAGGCATTTGAGGATGAAGAACATTATCAAATTCCTTCCTTGGCTCAATGTTGGAATGAATCTTATCGCGTACTTCCCCCTCACCTTGTACATTATCATCACCGATGGCGGTGCGTTCGGGTTCGGCTATTTGGCTTTGCCCTTTTCCGGCTTAATGAATTTGGGAGGAATTTCGGCGATTATTCAAATAGTTCGAAAATCAAACCGACGATCCTACGCCATCATCAATGGCATTTTCGGCTTAGCAGGAATAGTGTTAATGTTCCTGCTATTTATACAATGGTGGACCGCTGTTTTGGAGAAGATAAGTACTATGGGGTAGCGCTACTCTGGCGGACAGTTGATAAAATCATCTTGACCAAAACCATCGCACATCGCCTGGCAAGCATTGGAATAACGTAAGATCTTACCATTGCCTTGTATACAAACGGGGTTGTACTCCATCGTACAAATGCAGTTTGGGTTTGACGGCGCCACATTCTCGACGGGCTGCCAGCTCGAGCATCCATTTAATCCAAGGGCAACCACTGCCAGAGTTAGGATTCGTTTCATCATTTCTATATCAAATCTAAAACCCTATTTGGGACAAATTTTGTGCCAATAAAAAGCCCGCGGACCTCCGGTCCGCGGGCTTTAACATTTTGCTAAAACGGCGTATTACTTGCGGCGCTTTCTACGTTTCTTCTTTCCTTGTACCACAGTCATCTCATCTACTAAATGACCGGCACCTGCATATTTATCAATGATAAACAAGGTGTAGCGGATATCAACAGAAATACAACGTTGCAGCTGGTCTTCGAAGAAGATATCACCTGACATCGCCTCCCAGTTTCCGTCAAATGCTGTTCCGATCAATTCACCGTCACCGTTAATTACGGGAGAGCCTGAATTACCGCCGGTGATGTCGTTATTCGAGATGAAGTTTACTACCAAATCCCCATTCTCATCAGCGTAACGGCCATAGTCCTTAGCATTGTACAATTCCTTCAAACGCGCAGGCACGATAAATTCATCATTACTCGGATCTTCTTTCTGCATAACGCCATCTAGTGTTGTTATATAGTCGTAGTGAACGGCATCTTGAGGATCGTAAGAACCCACTACACCCCATGTCATACGCGGGGTAGAATTGGCATCTGGTGCAAATGTTTTCTCAGGCATAGCTTGACGCAGCCCATCCGTAAATAGACGGTAGCCCTTTTCCATTTTTTCGCTTACCTCCGCATTGCCTTGTTGATTACCGAAGTACGTCATAATGAAACTTGAAGCGACTTTACCACCCATATCTGCTTTAAGTGCATCAGCGTCCATAGTTTCCATCCAAGATTTTAGCGCATCCATTGATGCATAAATGGAGTTATCGTAAACCTCAGTAGCAAGTACTGTAACGTCACCTCCCATGCTATCGCGCACTTCAGTAAAGATGCTCGGCTGCTGATCGGCTGGGACGTTTTCCATCCACATACCCCACACTTTAGCAGCTAAAGCACGGTCAACATCCGCTTGGTATTCTGCGAAGTGGTCTTTAGCATAAGCCAGCGCTGCTGCTTTATCTGCTTCAAGATCTTCTGAGCTCGAAAGTGCACTTAACATGCGTCCTAAGCGGAACGCATACAGTGGTAAAGAAGCACCACGTATTCCGGCTTCCATTAAATAAACACCGCCTTTTACAGTGGCGTCCGTTGCAGCATACGCTTCATTCAATAGATCCAATGCACCTGTATATTCGGCACGCGATGGGTCTGCTTGAGCCCACTCCATATAACGTGCCTCGATGGCTTCTTTTTTCTCTTTTACACGGTTTTTCTTGAGCTGTTCTGTTTGACCGATGAAGTATTTCCAATAGTTCGCTGTAGAAGCATAGTTAGAGGCCAATGCAATACGCACCGCATCATCCGCATCCATCGCCTTTTTCATGATGGCCAATTTTTGCTCGCGAATCTCAACCACCGTTGGGTTGTAAAGATTGATGGCTTGCTCAATACCGGTAGAAGTAAGGAATCTATCTGTAGAACCTGGGAAGCCAAATACCATACTGAAGTCTCCTTCTTTCACACCGTTCAAACTTACCGGTAAATGGTGCTTCGGAGTCAAGGCTACATTATCTGCACTTGCATCAGAAGGATTGCCTTCTGCATCTGCATAAATACGGAACATTGAAAAATCGCCTGTATGACGCGGCCACATCCAGTTGTCTGTGTCGCCACCGTATTTACCCACGCTACTTGGCGGAGCACCTACAAGACGAACGTCTTTATACGTGTTAAAGACAAAAAGGTAGTATTCATTATTGTGAAAGAAGCTGCGGACATACCCATTGTGAACGGTACCTTCCGTTGCTTCTTTAGTCAATGCATCACCCACTTCCTTTGCTTTTGCAGCGCGCTCCGCTTCTGACATATCATCCGTGAGTTCGGCCATAACTTTATCAGTTACGTCCTCCATACGTACTAAAATAGCCGCTGTCAAACCTGGATTAGTGCGCTCCTCTTCGCGAGTCATCGCCCAGAAACCATCCGTTAAGTAGTCGTTTTCAACTGTCGAATGCGAACGTATGGCATCGTAACCACAGTGGTGGTTGGTCAGCATCAATCCCTGATCAGAGATGATCTCACCCGTACAAAAACCACCCAAAGAAACGATGGCGTCTTTTACAGATGCATTATTAATATCGTACAATTCTTCTGCGGTCAAATTCAAACCATTTGCTTGCATCTCCGCCATGTTCAGGCGCTTGATCAGCATAGGCAACCACATCCCTTCGTGTGCCGTAGAAACTACAGAACTCAGGACCAAGGCTAGGGTTAGTAGACCCGAAATAAATCTTTTCATGCGTTGTTATTTCTGTTTGTAAATCAAAAAGAGCGCTGCCCTTGCAGGCAGCGCTCCCAAATATATGAATTTAAGGCCTCGTTATAAGCCTAAAGCTTTACGAACATTACCTTCCATCAATACCTCTGCTGGATTTTCTAGCGCTTCTTTTATAGCTACTAAAGTACCCACACTTTCACGACCATCAATCACGCGGTGGTCGTAGCTCAATGCAACGTACATCATGGGACGTATGACTACTTCGCCATCGACCGCAACTGGACGTTGTATGATATTGTGCATTCCTAAAATTGCGCTTTGAGGAGGATTAATGATTGGCGTAGAAAGCATGGAACCAAACACGCCACCGTTAGTGATGGTAAAAGTTCCACCCGTCATTTCGTCTACCGTAATCTTACCGTCGCGCACTTTCGTTGCAAGACGGCCAATTTCACTTTCTACCCCTGCAAAATCTAACGTTTCTGCGTTACGAACGACAGGCACCATCAATCCCTTAGGACCACTGACTGCTACGCTAATATCCACATAATCAAAGCTCACAAGCTCGTTACCGTCAATCATGCTATTAGTAGAGGGGTACATTTTAAGTGCACGAGTCGTAGCAAGTGTGAAGAAGCTCATAAAGCCTAATTTAACACCGTGCTTTTCGAAGAACTCATTCTTGTATTCGTTACGTAAGTCAAAAATCGGCTTCATATCTACCTCGTTAAAGGTGGTAAGCATCGCCGTTTCGTTTTTTACAGTAACTAATCTACTGGCCAATTTGCGACGAAGGCTGCTCATCTTTTTGCGCGTATGTGCACGCTCACCTTTATCGGATGAACCCATAGACGCTACAGCATCAATAACGTCTGCTTTGGTAATACGTCCATCTTTGCCCGTTCCTTTCGACAATGACGCACCTGTTTCGGACATCATTTTCTTAGCGGCAGGGGAAGCTGTTCCTGTAGCATAAGTCGTTGCTGCCGGCGCTGCTGGTGCAGCCACAGGCTCTGGGTTTGGTGCTGATGCCGCCGGGGCTGCGCTGCCCTCTGGACGTGCGGCGCTGGTATCGATCAAACAAACGACTTGACCCACCTCAACGGTGTCGCCTTCTTCTGCTTTTAAGGTGATAATTCCACCTTCTTCTGCAGGTAATTCAAGCGTTGCTTTGTCAGAGTCGACCTCTGCAATGGCTTGATCTTTTTCTACATAGTCGCCATCGCTTACCAACCAGGTTGCGATTTCAACTTCAGTAATGGATTCGCCTGGTGAAGGCACTTTCATTTCTAACATATCTGATAGACTTAAATGCTAAATACTCGTTCTATAGTTTCTCTTTGGCGCTGCAAAGCCACTTTATTTGATCCGCTTGCTGTCGCAGCGCTTGGCGCAGGACTTACTAACGTTAAAGGCTGGTGCATCTGCCACAACATGTAGGTCCATGCCCCCATATTCGCTGGTTCTTCTTGCGCCCAAACATGCATCGCTGCGTTTGGGTATTTTGCTACTTCCTGCTTTATGGCAAGATCATCAAGCGGGTACAATTGTTCTATTCTAATAATGGCCACATGATCAGCACCTTGTGCTTCACGCTCGTCCGCAAGTTCGTAGTAGAGTTTTCCTGAACAGAAGACCACTTTCGTTACTTTTTCTGGGGCTACTGTAGTATCCGACAATATGGGTTGGAATGTACCGTGGGCCAATTCTTCCATAGTACTTTGCGCTTTAGGTAAACGCAACAAGCTCTTTGGCGACATTACTATTAGCGGACGTCTAAACTGACGTTTATGTTGACGTCGTAGCAAATGATAAAAATTTGCTGGAGTCGTACAATTCGCAACAGTCATATTTTCTTGCGCACACATCTGTAAGAAGCGTTCAAGCCGCGCAGAACTGTGTTCAGCACCTTGTCCTTCATAACCGTGAGGAAGCAGCAAAACTAATCCGTTCTGAACTTTCCATTTGTCCTCTGCTGCGGTAAGGAATTGATCAATCATGATCTGGGCGCCGTTGGCGAAATCACCGAATTGGGCCTCCCAAATAGTCAAGGTATCCGGCGATGCCATGGCATATCCGTAATCAAAACCCATCACTGCATATTCACTCAATAATGAATTGTAGATGGCAAAACGGCCTTCTTTTCCTGGATATTCGTTGAGTAGATTCACTTCTTCTTCGCTGTCCTCCACCTTTAAAATGGCATGTCGGTGCGAGAACGTTCCGCGTTCTACATCTTCTCCAGAAATTCGAATGTTATAATCTTCTGCCAGAAGGGAGCCGTAAGCGAGTAACTCGCCCATACCCCAGTCAATAGAGTTGCGTTCAAAAACTTGAGCGGCACGATCACCCATCAAGCGAACAGTTTTCTTTAAGAACTTCTTACCCTCTGGTAAAGTCGTGATATATTTTGCAATATCCTTGAGCTTGTCTAACTCGAACGTCGTATCCACCGGATGCAACATTTCACCAGGCTCTGCGCCCGGATAATTTATCCACTCTTTCTCCATAAAAGGAGTGATGACATTGCGTTTTATTTTTTTCGCTTCATCAAAGTCAACCTCCAGCATAGATTTGAACTCTTGCTGCAACTCTTTTACCATAGCCTGTGTAGCAACACCATCACTCATCAAACGTTGCGCGTAAATCTCACGCGGGTTTGGGTGTTTAGATATTGCTTTATACAATAAAGGCTGCGTAAATCGAGGTTCATCGCCTTCGTTGTGCCCGTATTTCCGGTAACACAATAGGTCAATAAAAATATCGCGCTGAAAACGCTGTCGATATTCGATAGCCAGACGAATCGCATGGACTAATGCTTCGGGATCATCCCCGTTAACATGCAAGACCGGAGCTAAAATGACTTTCGCAACATCCGTACAATATGTAGAGGAACGTGCATCAAGGTAATTTGTGGTAAAGCCTACCTGGTTATTGATAACGATATGTAATGTTCCGCCTGTGCTGTAACCGGCCAACTTTTCCATTTGAACCGTTTCGTATACTACACCCTGAGCCGCAACTGCAGCATCTCCGTGTATAAGAATAGGCAATACCTTCCCTGACTCCATACCGAAGTCGTTGTTGATTTTTGCACGAGCAATGCCCTCCACAACTGGATCAACAGCTTCAAGATGCGACGGGTTAGGAGCAATATTCATTACTACCTCCTTGCCATCCACTGTGGTATGAACGGTAGTGTGACCTAAGTGATACTTAACATCACCATCGATGGTAACATCATCGAAAGCCTTACCTTCAAATTCTGAAAATATCTGTTTTCGTGGTTTTCCAAAAACGTTTGTCAGCACATTCAAGCGACCACGGTGTGCCATCCCTAAAACGAATTCTTTAACGCCGTGACGCGCACCATGATTTACAACTTCATCTAGCCCCGGAATTAATGCTTCTGCCCCTTCTATCGAAAAGCGTTTCTGTCCCACAAATTTTGTGTTCAAGAAGGACTCAAAACTAACAGCTTGATTGAGTTTATGGAGAATATGCTTTTTCTCTTCAATGGAGAGCTTGGGCTGATTATCGTCTTTATGGATCCAATTTTTAATCCATGTGCGGCGCTCAGGATCGCGAATATAGTTGTACTCTACCCCTGTACTTTGGCAGTAAATTGCTTCTAAATGCGCAATGATTTCACGCAACTTCGTAGCCCCCGGTAGCCCCAATTCTGTAGCAGCATTAAATGGAGTGTCGAGATCATCTTTACTTAATCCAAAGTTTTTGATTTCTAAAGTAGGCTCATAACTACGACGCATACGAACAGGGTTCGTTTTAGTGAACAGATGTCCACGAGAGCGGTAGCCTTGAATTAAATTCAAAACGTGAAACTCCTTAATCACCTCTTCGGGCACACCCGTGCCTTGAAGGTCTTCTTCAGAATAGATTTCTTTCGCAAAATCATATCCTTGGAAGAACGCTCGCCAGCTCGGCTCGATACCGTCCGGATTTTTGAGGTAGCGCTCGTATTGATCATCGATCAATTGGGCGTGAACACTTCCTAAAAATGAAAATCTATCCATGCAGATCTATTGGATTTACAGTCAAAAGTACAACACAAAACGCGGTATATAGATTGGAAATTCGCAATATTCCCAACGGCCCCAGCGATTCAGTAAGACACAAACAATACGTCCAAAAAAAAGCCCCTAAAAAAGGGGCCTTTAATTAATATTCTTCTTCGTTCCAGAGGAAATCTTCTTCGGACGGATAATCCGGCCAAATCTCCTCGATACCCTCGTAGGTTTCTTCTTCTTCTTCTTCAATAGCCTGTAGGTTCTCTACTACCTCCAACGGTGCTCCCGTGCGGATGGCATAATCAATAAGCTCGTCACGAGTTGCCGGCCACGGCGCGTCACTCAAATACGATGCAAGTTCTAAGGTCCAGTACATAAGTCTTAAACAACTATTAATGTATTAACATTCGTGCAAAAGTAGTTTTTCTGCTGACTTATGCAACACCTTTAGAAAAAATGTAAGTGCTTAATACTTAGGAGTCCAAATTCTGTCCGGTGCACCGTTGGAAAAATCTATCCAGCGCGCCATGACAAATAGGAAATCTGAAAGCCGATTAACGAGCGTGATGATTTCTACTGCCACCTTTGCTTCATCATTTAATGCCACAACCCTGCGTTCTGCTCGGCGACAAACGGTGCGCGCGACATGACAATGGGCACTTTGGGCGTGTGCACCCGGTAAAATGAAACTCTTGAGTTCAGGTAGGATCTCATTCCATTGGTCTATTTGACGTTCCAATTGACCTACTAAATCCTCGTTGAACTTTGGCATAGGAAAATCAGGGGTTCCTTCTACTGCGAGATGAGATCCCATTGCGAAAAGTTCGCTTTGAATGGCTTGGGCATAAGGAAACAAATCGGAAGGGAGCGTTGCTGCCAATACACCTAAAAGACTGTTCAACTCATCAAATGTACCGTAGGCTTCTAAACGCAATTCTGCTTTCGAAACGCGGCTTCCGCTCAACAGCGATGTCTGACCATGATCGCCAGTTTTAGTGTAAATTTTCATGTTTTAGTAGGCTCGTTCTGTACGACCTTCAACGTAATACATGAAGCTCTTGTTCACTACGCGGTTTCCGCCCGGTGTCGGATAATCGCCAGTAAAGTACCAATCACCAGGATGATTAGGACAACTCAAATGTAAATCTTCAATGGTTTGATACAGCACAGTAACCTTTGCTCTGACCTCAGGTGGTGTCAATAATTCCGCAATCTTATCACTGATCTCTTGCGGTTCAAACGGCTCATAGATCTCTTTAACGAAATTCTGTACTTCGTGGTCGGCCAGATGGGATTGAGCCTTGCATTTTTGATAGACCGTTTGAATCACATCTTCTTGACCGCGTTCTTTTAGTAGAACAATTGCAGCTCTGAAGGCTACAAAATCTCCCATACGTGCCATATCAATACCGTAGCAATCGGGATAACGGATTTGAGGAGCTGAAGAGGCAATGACGATGTGCTTCGGGCTTAATCGATCGAAAATGCGAAGAATACTTTGCTTCAAAGTCGTTCCACGTACAATACTGTCATCAATCGCGACCAAATGATCTGTAGGTTTTACCGAACCGTGAGTAATGTCGTACACATGGCTGACCAATTCATCTCTTGAACTATCCTCCGTAATAAATGTGCGCAGTTTCACATCCTTCCACGCCACCTTTTCAACCCGTGGGCGTAGATTTAGGATCGCTTTAAGCTGCTCGTTCGTTGGATTTTCTAATCCGGTAATACGGTCGTATTTCAAGGCATTAAAATGATCTTCCATTCCTTTAACCATCCCGTAAAAGCTCACCTCAGCGGTGTTTGGTATAAAGGAAAATACCGTGTCTTCTACTTCTCCGTCGACGACATCGACAATCCTTGGGATGAGTCTACGGCCCAATTCTAGACGCTCGTTATAAATATCTTTGTCATTACCGCGAGAAAAATAAATGCGCTCAAAAGAACACGCTTTAAATTCTGTTGGCGTTTTAATCTCATCAATTGATACCTCACCATGATGCTTCACGATAAGTGCATTCCCTGGGGGTAATTCTGTGATTTGCTCAGATGTTAAATTCATCGCCGTCTGTATCACAGGACGTTCTGATGCTACAACAACTATTTCGTCATCGTAATAATAGTAAGCCGGTCGAATTCCAGCCGGATCGCGCAATACAAAGGAATCACCGTGTCCGGTCATTCCAGCCATTGCGTAGCCACCATCCCATTTTTTTGAGGCGCGGCGTAGGATATCTGCCAGGTCTAATCGGTTCGCGATTTCTGCAGTGGCCTCTTTCTTAGAATAGCCCTCTGCCTTGAGTTCGTAGTATAAATCGTCGTTGGCCTCATCCAGGAAGTGACCAATTTTTTCCATGATTGTGACCGTATCCGCCTTCTCTTTCGGATGTTGACCCAATTCGACCAATTCATTGAAGAGTTCATCAACATTTGTCATGTTGAAGTTTCCCGCAACAATCAAATTCCGAGTCGGCCAGTTGTTCTGTCTCAAGAACGGGTGGCATGCCTCAATGGTGTTTCCTCCATAGGTTCCATAGCGCAAGTGGCCTAAAAACACTTCCCCTGTAAAGGGCAGGTTTTCTTTCAACCACGGGACATCAGAAAGACGCGATGCATCACCCGCAATACCTTCGGCAATACGCTTTTGTACTTTACCGAAGATGTCCCCAATGCTGTTAGTGTCCACCGAACGGTAACGCGAAATGTACCGTGTACCAGGTGCCATATTCAACTTTATGTTCGCAAGACCCGCACCGTCTTGTCCACGGTTGCGTTGCTTCTCCATGAGGAGGTACATCTTGTTCAGGCCGTAAAATGCCGTTCCGTATTTTTCAACGTAGTATTCGAGAGGCTTTCTCAGGCGAACGAATGCTATGCCACACTCGTGTTTGATGGGATCACTCATAGGAGGTGTTAATGTGAGTCAAAATTACCGAAATTCTCGCAGGTGTACCAAGGATTTTCTAGGGGAGTAAGTGAGATAAATCCATTCCTAACCATTCCAGAGCAGCACCATGTAGCAGCTTTCCTTTACGCTCCTCGCTCCAAGGCATTCCGTTGATGAGTTTACCGGGTTGTAATTCGCCCAGTGGGAAAGGATAATCGGTCCCCAATGCGACCCTGTTTTCACCCACAAGACCCACTATATATTCGAGCATCTTAGGATCATGCACTAACGAATCGAGCCAAAATTTACCCATGTACTCTTTTGGGGCAATGGGGTTATCTATGGCACAAAGGTCTGGGCGCACATCAAAGCCGTGTTGTACACGAGCGAGCGTGGCAGGGAACGATCCACCGCCGTGCGCAAAAGCAACACGCAGCTTTGGAAGGCGCTCAAAAACACCACCGAAAATCATCGAACAAATGGCCAGCGAACTTTCAGCCGGCATTCCGACCAGCCAGGGCAACCAATACTTTGTCATTTTCTCCTTTGCCATCATGTCCCACGGGTGGACAAAAATGGCCATATCTAAATCTTGACACGCCTCAAAAATGGGGAACAACTCCGGAGCGTCGAGGTTCCATGCGTTGATGTGTGTTCCAATCTGAATTCCTTTTAGCCCAATTTCTTTGCACCGACGCAGTTCTTTAATGGCAAGGTCTGGTGCTTGCATTGGCAAAGTCCCTAGACCAACAAAACGGGTAGGGTAACGGTCGCATATTTCCGCTATGTGATCATTTAAAAACTGGGCCACATCAAGCGTGTCTTGCGGCTTCGCCCAATAACTAAACATCACGGGAACTGTCGACAATACCTGCACATCCACATGGTGGTGACCGCATTCTTTCATGCGCGCCTCAGGGCTCCAACAATTGTCCTCAACCTCGCGAAAAAACTCGCCATCTTTCATCATTCGAGCACTACAGCTCTTGTGATGATCGAGCGTTATAAATCCTCCATAGCCGAACTTCTCTCTAAAATTCGGGATGTGTTCGGGCAGGATATGCGTATGGATATCAACCGTAAAATTTCTTGATGTAACCTCACACATAGCCTAAACGAATCTGGGGTCAACCTCCATTACGTGCCCGCAATCCTTGCAGGTACGGTTTGATTCGTTGCCATAATATTCGCGGAAATGCGGAAGAAAGTCTTTTTCAACATCTTTCAATTCGAAATAGGTTTCGTGTAATTTTCCGTTGCATTCATCACAAAACCACATTAAACCGTCCGTGAATCCACGACCCTCGCGAATGCGTTCGATCACCAGACCGATACTGCCTTCATGACGTATAGGACTGTGTGGCGTTTTCGCCGGAACGGTCATCATATCGCCTGGACCCAAATGCAGTTCATGCGCCTGACCATCGACTTGTACTATAACCGTGATGTTGCCTTCTAATTGGTAGAAAAACTCCTCCGTTTCATTGTAATGGTAATCTTTTCGAGCGTTTGGCCCTGCAACTACCATGACGATGTAGTCGTCCGATTCCGGGGTCAAATTCTTATTCGCCACTGGGGGCTTAAGAAGGTCTCTATTTTCATCCAGCCACTGCTGAAAATTGAAGGGTTTTGGTACTGCCATTTGAGTTTGCTTTGGGACCTCAATTTATGAAATTCAAAACCGATTTCATCCTGCCTCGCCCTTCCTTATATTCGTACGGACAGATCACAGCTATGGATTTACAGAATTACATTGGAGGAAAGTTCCTTGAACCCCTTCACAAACAATACCTTACTAATACTAATCCTGCTACGGGAGAAGCCTATGGACGCATACCTAGGTCCGGCGAAAATGATGTAACGCTCGCCACAAAGGCGGCACGCGACGCATTTCCTCACTGGAGCACATTGCCTGCAGCGGAGCGAAGTGCGTGGATGTTGAAGGTTGCGGATGAGATTGAGCGACGCTTGCCGGAATTAGCCCTTGCGGAATCTATTGATAATGGGAAACCGCTTTCCCTAGCCACTGCTGTAGATATTCCTCGCGCTCGGGATAATTTTAAGTTTTACGCTACTGCGATTCTTCACGATGCCTATGAAACGCACGATATGGGAACCCATGGCTTCAACTATACCCTGCGTCAACCCGTAGGTGTCGCAGGGTGTATTTCCCCGTGGAATTTACCCCTCTATTTATTTACCTGGAAAATTGCCCCAGCCCTAGCTGCAGGCAATACGGTTGTTGCAAAACCGTCAGAAGTGACCCCAGCAACGGCTTTTTTATTGTGTAAGATTTTAGACGATATTGACTTTCCTTCAGGTGTTCTAAACATCGTTCACGGATTAGGTGCAGAAGTTGGAGCAGCCATTGTTGCCCATCAAGACATCCCCATCATTTCTTTCACTGGAGGAACACAAACCGGCAAGGCCATTAGTGCTGTTGCCGCTCCGATGTTTAAAAAATTGAGTCTTGAGCTCGGAGGAAAAAACGCAAATATTATTTTCGAAGATTGTGATTTTGACGAAGCGGTTAAAACCAGTGTTCGCGCGGCATTCGCCAACCAGGGTCAGATCTGTTTGTGTGGATCACGCATCTATATCCAACGCAGCATCTACGAAAAATTCAAAGAAGCTTTTGTGGCTCGTGTCAAAGGCCTTACTGTTGGTGACCCCCTCGAAGAAAGTACCAGAACAGGTGCAGTAGTGAGCAAAGCGCATTTTGAAAAAGTACTTTCACATATTGCCGTTGCTATAGATGAAGGCGGTACGCTACTTACCGGTGGAAACCCGGTCCAATTAGAGGGTCGTTGTAAAAACGGCTACTTCATAGCACCGACCGTTTTCGAAAACCTGGACGCAACTTGCCGCACCAATCAAGAGGAGATCTTTGGACCTGTCGTTACCCTCACTCCTTTCGATACTGAAGAGGAAGCGCTTGCTATGGCCAACAGCACGGCCTACGGTTTGGCTGCCACGGTTTGGACGTCGAACCTCCAGGTCGCACATCGAATGGCCGCTCGCCTGCACGCTGGCATTATTTGGGTGAACTGCTGGCTACTGCGTGATCTTCGCACACCTTTCGGGGGTGTAAAGCAAAGCGGTGTAGGCCGGGAAGGCGGTTTCGAAGCACTCCGATTCTTTACTGAACCAAAAAACATTTGCATTAAACTATGATTCCTCATAACCAATGGGCAAAAGCCCTTCACCAAAGTGCGCGTACGCAAAAACCCCGTGACCAATTCTCTACACAACACAACTACACGCTCGATGACGCTTATAGCATTCAGCACGCCCTTATTCAGGAGCGTGTAGGCGAAGGCCACAGCATAGTCGGTGTAAAAATGGGATTTACCTCCGTCGCTAAAATGAAGCAAATGGGGGTCGAGGACATGATTATTGGCCAATTAACGGATGATATGCAAATCACCAGAAATACGCCTTTAGTGCGTTCTAAATGCATACACCCTCGGGCCGAACCTGAAATCGCCTTTCGCCTTTCACAAGACATTACCTCACCACTGAGCGTTGATGAAGCATTAACTGTTGTAGACGGCGTTGCTTCGGCCATTGAAGTCATCGATTCACGTTACGAAAACTTCAAATTTTCCCTAGAAGATGTCGTCGCGGACAATTGCAGCTCCTGCGGATTCGCGCTAGGACCTTGGTGTGAAGTCCCATTAGGCCTTAACGGTTTAGACATGATACAGACTTTCAATAATACGATAGTTGCGGAAGGAACAAGCGATGCAATCCTAGACAATCCATTTGAAGCACTGGCGGCAGCTACACGATTAGCACACCGATACGGTTTACCGCTGAAAAAAGGGATGATTGTTTTAGCCGGTGCGGCTACAGCTGCTCACTTTATAGGTGCATCCGAAAATGTGGCAGTTACAGTCGATGGACTAGGTTCAGCACACTTCGAAGTGGTGTAAAAAAGAACGAGCCACACCGGGGTACGGAGTGGCTCGCTGAACAAAACCATGTCGCATCTTAATGAATTACTCGCTTACACTCAATTGGGATGCGTTTAATTTTAATACAAAAGCTATGCCAAAAGTTTTATGGACTAAATTAAAGTTTAGCTGAAAGACTCAACAACAACTGTGAACGGTTATAGCTTAAAGGAATCCCGTTCCAATCACCAGTGTGATTCTTGAAGTTACTGTAGTACAGCAAATCAATCCCTAATTTCCAAAGGTCAACCCCGATACCTACATTGTATCCAGCCGACGACGGCTCGAATGTGGATGTGAATGCATTGTCTGCGAGATAGTGTTGATAGTGCACCCCAGCCTCTGCACGTGCAAACTTTAACAGACGTAATCCAGCGCTAGTTTCAAGCTGAAGAAGGTTATGATCAAAACTTTCATACATCAAAACACCGTCATTCGTACCCGAAAGAAACTTTGAATTCTTAACATATAGTGCACTGGCCCCTATGTAAAATTGATCCCCAATAAACTGACGGCCGAAAAATCCCAAATGATAGCCGTCATCACTTGCAGCACCTTCAAAAATGGATTGCGTAGTAGAAAGTGCCTCATTCAGCCCAATACCGGCCATATCAAAATTCAAACCTGTACGCAAACCCCAACGACTTTGAGCGTTAGCGCTCATCACAATGAAGGTCAGAAGAGGTACTATTAGATATTTTATTTTCATCACTAGGTCATTTGAATACTAAAATTACAGCAATCGTGCCAAAGCACTTTCCAGTCTGGGATTCAGAACATAAAGCACTTGCCGTTTATCCTCAACAGACCGCTCACGAAGCAATACCTCTTGACCCAGCTGTCTTATCGCTGCGGCATTCAACTCCTTGATAAATTCACTTCTTTTTCTTCTCTGAACCTCCCAAGAAACCTCATGCAAGCCTAGGAGCTCATTGAAGTCCTCCGTACTTAATATCCCATTCGAACTACGCTCTAAGACCTCCCATTGCATCGTATCGAAAATAGCGCTCCGCCTCTTTAAATAACGTCTTCTTAAAAAGACCGTAGCAAGTATTCCTAGAAGCGAAATCAACCCAAACGACGCGAAAAGTAAACTTTGATAACCCCCATTGTCTTCAATGTATAGTGGCTGAATTGATTTAGCCGCTGGCATCCGATGCTCCATATATTCGAAGTAGTAGCCCAATTCCAATTTGTCAGAATGATTCGGAATTAATAAACCGTCTTGAAATTCATAAGCGCATGCAAATCCAAGGGGAGCATTTTTCATAGAAAGATTTGCGCCGTTATTCATCGTGATATCCGCAACTTCATTCCCAGCCGGATATAGCCAAAACGTTTTTGATCCTGTCATAAGCATACACGTACTATCAGACAACGGATGTATCATATACCGGATTTCATCATTAAACTCTTCATTTACTAGACCATAATTCTTCCATGTTCGGTTTTTAAATTCAAACCCATAAACATTTCCTGCAAATAGTATGAAGAGTACATCGTTTACCTTGTCATAGGTTGTGGTCTGAAAACGTCTTAAACCAAGGTCCGGTATTGTGATGGCAAAGGGCGCTCTACTATATAAGCTCCATTCCTTGCGTACATCACTAAAGAAGGTCAGTAGATTATTCTGTATCCAAAACCCATATCCGCCAAAAGAATAGACCGTGTCTTTTCGAATGAATTGGTAACTGTCAAAATTATACCCATGATGGTAGGTCTCATCTAATCTCGTAACTACCCCAGCAGCTGTGTCTAGCTCAAAAACTTTCCCGGTTCCGGGAAAGACCGCTTTTAAAGCACCATGTGTAGAAAATAAGTGACCATTTATGTTCAGTTCATTCTGATACATGTCGTACGCAAGCGTATATTGTGGAAGTGTATCTATGTGATTCTCATAAAACACAATATTTTCACCTGTAACTACCGATACGCGTTGAATAGCATTATCTCTAGGTAGTTTCCAAGAAACATAACCATTCGAATACGCTGAATTACAGAACATTAAGCTAATTAATAGCGCTATACTAATTTTAAGTGAAATACGTTTTATATACATGTTACACATACGTTTAAACGCAAATATAGGATAGAACTTCAAGTTTCACTGCATATTTGTATCAACCAATAAAAACAAGCCACTTTAGAAGTCAATTAAAGAAGCTGAACCAATAAACCTTAAGTCAACCCGATCCATTCACTGGATCGGGTTTTTTTATGCTCACAAGTCCCGATTCTCAGATTATCACCAACAAAAATCAACAGACCACTAAATTCATGGGGGTCATGGGTCAAAACACGAAATATCAACACAAGTACCCATCTATTTTAGGGGGTTGAATAATTATTTATATGGTTATTTTATCATTTGCACTTATAATTAAGGGGTGTTTTGAATAAATGACATATTTTTGCATTAAACGATCATCAGAATGAAAAAAATAGACGCAATAATTAGGAAATCGAAATTTCACGAGGTCCGTCAGGCACTTCATGATGTTAATGTGTATTTCTTCAGTTACTGGGACGTTACTGGTGTAGGTCATGAAAAGAAGGAACATCTCTATCGAGGAGTTGCCTATAGCTCATCCGATATACAAAGACGTTATCTAAGCATCATTGTAAATGACGATTTCGTAGAAAAAACCTTGCATGCCATTCTTGAAGCTGCAAAGACTGGAGAGGTAGGCGACGGGAAAATATTCGTAACACCGGTGGAAGAAGCGTATCGCATTCGTACTGGTGAAAGTGGCGGTCTTACTCTGAAATAATAACATACAGCAAATGGACACTACACTAACGCTTACGGTTAATAATCTATGGATGATGATCTGTACGGCTCTCGTGTTTTTTATGCACTTGGGTTTTAGTCTGCTGGAAATTGGACTCACCAGACAGAAAAACACAGTCAACATTCTATTCAAAAACTTCTTCATCATCTGCATTGGATTGGTCCTGTATGCGCTCATCGGATTCAACCTCATGTATCCGTCATCGTTCTGGCATGGGATAGTACCAAATTACTTTGTCGGCCTTTTTGGCCTGGAAAGCCCGCAAAACGCAGAAGGACTAGATTTAACTTACAATACAGGCTATACGTATTGGACCGATTTCTTATTTCAAGGCATGTTCGCTGCAACTGCCGCTACTATCGTATCCGGCGCGGTCGCAGAACGTGCAAAACTAGGATCGTTTTTTGCCTTTTCCGTGCTTTATGTGGGACTCGCATACCCGATTGTAGGTTCGTGGAAGTGGGGCGGTGGATTTTTAAATCAATGGGGATTCTATGATTTCGCAGGTTCAACATTAGTTCACTCCGTCGGGGGTTGGGCTGCGCTCGTATATATTACCAAATTAGGTGCTCGAATTGGCAAGTTTGAAAAAGACGGAAGCGCGCGTGCAATTCCAGGACACAATCTGCCATTTGCGGCAGCAGGCGTTCTTATATTATGGCTTGGATGGTTTGGATTCAATGGTGGATCCGTACTCAGCGCAGATCCGGCGTTGACTTCCCTAGTGCTCACAACCACGTCCATCTCTGCAGCAGCCGGTGGTCTTGCAGCAGCAGGCTTCGTGCATGTTGTTTACAAAAATTTTGATTTAACCATGTTCATGAACGGCATACTCGGAGGACTCGTTAGTATTACCGCTGGGGCTGACCTTATGGGCATCACGGATGCCATTTTTATTGGAGCCATCGGGGGAATCGTTGTTGTACTTGCCGTGTCTTTGCTTGATAAATTGAAACTAGATGACCCGGTGGGTGCGGTAGCCGTTCATTTGGGTACAGGCATCTGGGGAACGCTCGCCGTAGGTCTTTTCGGAAGTGCTGCTGGCACTCAACAATTCTTAGTTCAATTGGTCGGTGTGCTCCTTGTAGCAGCATTCTGCTTAACGTTCAGTTTCAGCTTTCTCAGCTTGATTAGTAAGCGTTGGGGCCTTCGAGTTGAGCGGGAAGAGGAACTCGACGGACTAGACCAAGCAGAGCACAGTGGTATGTCCGCCTATGCAGATTTCAGAATGAATCAACACTAAACCAGTCGCACCCAATTATAAACAGCGTCCTTTAGCACCTATCTAAAGCAAAAAAACCAGCCCTTGAGGGCTGGTTTTTAGTTTAATCCAATGCAATTTTAAGTCCTACTCCGCCACCTGTAGTACTCCATGAGACTTTTTCGAATGCTGGAAGTTTCTTACCATGATTATGATGGATATAATACGCCACTGCATCAAATACTAGTAAAAACGAGCCTTGAAGTATTAGGCTATTACCGTAGCCTTTGAAAAGATTTTCTTGGTCCAATTGGTTCGGGGCCACTTCTCGCATCCAAATTCCTGCTGCAATGTATCCAACGTCTAAAACGTCATTAAATAAAAAAATCGATTTTATCTTTTTCTGCGCCTTCAGCAGTTCTTCTCTGGTCATAGGCTGTCCACCGCGACGCGCCTTTATGTACCCAGGCAATGCCAGTCCAATATTCACTGTATTCCACATCACATTCATTTCATGGAACCGCTTGGACGACTCATCATCACTATAAAAATATCCCGCACCGCTGATCGCGAAGTTTGCCAAGGCATAGGAACCTAGGCCGAGCATGAGATGCTCATTGATAGAGTTGAATTCCTTTTGGAAATTGGTCACCTGGCCAAATATGCTTTGGGAAAGCAGCAACCCTGCAAATAGTAGTTTTTTTTTCATCATACTAATTCAACAATATAAAGTGATGCACGGTTCGTCTTAAAATAAAAAAGCACTCCCGTTTGGAAGTGCTTTTTAAGTGGAGAAGATGGGATTCGAACCCACGACCTCTTGACTGCCAGTCAAACGCTCTAGCCAACTGAGCTACATCCCCAACGAGGCGCAAATATAGGTTAAGAGAAGGAGATTATTATCTAACTACATCCTACTATTCTTATATTAGGTTTCAAATTATACCTAATGAATAAGCGACTTCTATTAGCAACCTTTCTATTCCTGTTAGGGTTGGGGCTTAATGCCCAAACTGTATATTCTGTTAAGTATGAATCACAGGCAGATGTTAAGGTCTATGTGGTAGAGTATGAGTCCCAAGCCGACCTACTGGTCTTCAAAGAGGACTATTCGTCTCGTGCTAAGGGGAACGAAGGGAATTGGTTTTTCGTGGATTACCAATCACAGGCAGATAAGAGTATCTACTTTGTCAAATACGAATCACAAGCCGACTTAAAAATCTACTTTGTTGAATACGAGTCAAGAACGGGTTGGCGGAATAAGGAGAAAGTTCATTTAATGTATTAATTCAGAATTAGGGCAAGTCCTCAACATCCCGCTTGCTTACTTCAAGGCTCGTAATTAAGAAAGATATTAGAATATGAGGTTTCCTAGTATTAAACCAAGTATTGATGAAATAAAACCCCAAAAGAGCTTTTCAGTCATAGTCGCATCATCTTTCCAGCGCAATGCGTAATCTTTAAATGGGAATCTAAATTTCATAGGTGTGTTACTGATTAGAAGCCTTGATAGCTTCATTCAACTTATCTGCAACTTTGTAGAATTCCTTATCTCTTTTTCTGAGACACCCTTCTGGTGATGAAGCAATCCTTGAAAATGCTTTATACGAGACTGCACAAAGGCCTGCTCCTATCGCCCCGCTGCCTATTGCGTCAAACAGTACTCTCTCTACAAGCCCTATATACATACCCGTACCAACTAATACCACACCTCCGACGGAACCAGCCCAAGCACCACCTACAAAATTCAAGGTGTTATTACCAAGACGTAGGTTATTATTCTTGTGCATACGGATTAATCTATTCCCTCTGCGAAAATTCCACCTTCCAGCTTTATTTAGTAGGGTTAAAACACCAATCTGTTCCATTGACAATTCTTCTCCATTCTGAGTGAAGGTTCCATTATCGTATTCAATAAGGTCTTGGCTGAAAGCAGCGATTGATATCAGTACTGCTGCAATTGTAGTAAGGAGTTTCATTGGTGTATTAGTTTAGGACTAAGTGTACAAAGGGCGTCGGCTAGATCGTTGGATCGATTTAAAAGCAAACACCGCAAAAGCAAGTAAATCCTCATCAATATGTGAACCGTGATAATCTATTTGAATTTTAGGTTTTGATATAAAACCTCCTCGCACCGTGATTGAAAATATAGTTTCATTATCCGTTGTGCGAATAAGGTTATAATATTCAACATTCCCTGGACGATTTGACAAAATTTCAGGTTCTTTTAAGTAATACGAATCTATAGAATTAACGGGATTGTATACATATCCACCCCAAAACCAGGGAGGTACAATAACGCTATTGATGACGTTTTTCGGTATACCCCAATTCCAGTTGATTTCACCACATAAACGTTCATCTTTAATAAGGTTGGACTTGGTGCCAAACAGGTCCAATAGTTCCATCATCCCTTTTTTATCATCATACTCGTAACTAATCGCATCACGATACCATTTAACGTGATTAGCTCTAAGTATTGCTGTATCGCCATTAAGTATTCTAAACCCTGTGGTATAGTTCTCAATTCGTAAAATCATTGAATAAGTCTATTATATCTAAAGAGGTGCATTGATTTCTACCTACTCGTAAGATGACCATTGCTTAAAACCTCCGTCATAAGATATAATCTCTGGTACCGACACTTTTGCAGTTGTAGCCCTTAAAAATTAACTCATCTCCGATTATACGTTTCGTTTCTGAGAAATATTCACAACTCTGGCAAGTCCTCAACATCCAACTGCTCCACTTTTAATCCTCGCAGGTAGGTGAGTGATACTTTCATATCGCTATGTCCCATTACCTGCTGTAGCTTGAGTAGTTATATCGGTTTTAATATCCGAGCAGTTTGTATTTAGCTTCTATCTTTTTATTCAACTTCTCTACTAATTTCTCACATAGTTTGTCAACTTTTTTTTGACACCTGTCCTTTGTAGAATGGACATAAGCCAAATGAGGAAAATAAGCAGTCGCTGATGCGAGACCAACTGTTATAACTCCAAACCCTACTGCACCTACCATATCCCCGCTGTCTGCAGAGATAAGAGAAAGAAGTCCAAATAATCCAGTTCCAAGAGCCGCAACAGGAGTTTCTATGATAGATAGCGATAGCATACCAACACGCCTAAATTTATTTTCGCAATTTCTTATTTGTTTTTTTACTCCATTCAAACGCACTTGGTAGAATGGAACTTGGTATTGATTCATTAAACCTTCCACTTTGTCTAAAGAAATTTCTTTTCCATATCTAAAGAAAACACCTTCATTGTAATCAACATAGTCTTGGCTAAAAGCAAAGATTGATATCAATACTGCTGCAATTGTAGTTAGTAGTTTCATAGGTGTATCGGTTTGTATTAAAAATATAAAATCCCTAATAAATCATTGTTTCATTCTGGCTTCATAACTCTGGCAAGTCCTCCGCATCCAATTGTTTCGCTTCTAATCCTCTCAAGTAAGTAAGGGACGCTTTGAGAGCTATTGACCCATCACCTTCTGAAGCTTCTTAATTCCTTGCTGATTAATAGCCTCATTTAATTTATCCGCTACCTTTTGAAATTGCTTGTCGGCTCGTTTAATAAATTTTTCATTACTTAAAAACGACCTTGACATTATCACCCCCCCAGCAACAACAAAAGAACTACCTGTCAATACTGTTGAAAATTGGTCAGGAGCCGATGCAGGACCAGATTCACTAGCTATAAGCACTATTAAAGGACCAAACAATACTACAGAAGCGCCACCTAAAAATAGAGGGACTCTTGAAACAGGATATTTCACTGTATTAAAAGATGCAATACCGTTACTTAAATTTTGTCCTCCAGTGCGATATTGTCTCGTTAGTCTTTTCATATCCCTCATTTCAATTGTTTCTTCATTAAGAAAAAAAGACTGATTTTCATATTTAATATAGCTCTGACTGAAAGCAGAGATTGATATCAGTACGGCTGCAATTGTAGTAAGTAGTTTCATAGGTGTATTACTGCTTAGAAGCCTTGATAGCTTCATTCAACTTATCTGCAACTTTGGAGAATTCCTTATCTCTTTTTCTGAGACATCCTTCTGGTGATAAAGCAATCCTTGAAAATGCTTTGTAAGAGACTACGCTAAGACCTGCTCCTGGAGCTGCGTAGCCGAATGCTTCTAAGTTTACCTTTTCAAACCACCAGACATAATACCCAGATACCAAAACCAAAAAACCTCCGGATAAACCAGTTGCACTACCTACCACGAAGCTCCCAGTGTTGTTCGCAATACGGTAGTTTTGATTCTTATGGAAACGGATAAATCTATTCCCTCTGCGAAAATTCCCCCTTCCAGCTTTATTTAGTAGGGTTAAAACACCAATCTGTTCCATTGACAATTCTTCTCCATTCTGAGTGAAGGTTCCATTCTCGTATTTTATGTAGTCTTGACTGAAACCAGAGACTGATATCAGTACTGCTGCAATGGTAGTAAGTAGTTTCATAGGTATAAGCGATTTTGTGTAGTAGGAAGGTAACAATTTGTAATTCCTCCGTCATAAGATATAATCTCACGTACAGACACATTTACTCTTGTATCCCTATAAGGTTAACTCAATTCCGCTTATAAGTTTCATTGCTGGGAAATATTTACAACTCTGGCGAATCCTCAACATCCAACTGCTTCAATTCTAATCCCTTTAAATAGGTAAGTGATACTTTCATGTAGCTCTTACCCGTTACCAGTTGTAGAGAGCTTACAGATCCTGTTTGTTAGCAACTAATAGTTGCTCAAAATACATGGAGATATGAATAACAGCCTTGGTTTTAAACTGATTACATAGTCGGTGTTTCATCCATAAAAAAGCCCCTTCCGAAGAAGAGGCTCTATAATCTAAAGTCGTTTGTATTTACTTATTTCCAGTGAATGAAAATGTAAAAGTTTTATTCAGCAGTTATTTAAAACCCCCACCCAGCGGTCAACTGAAGGTTAGGGTACCAACCACCTGAGTTTGCTATCTGAAAATCAAGTGCTCTTGAGTTAGCGTCCATGGTTAGCCCATTTGTATACACTACGCCCCCTCCGCTTTTAATAAGACCAATATCAACTCCTAGACGAACGCCTTTGACAGGACGAAGTCCATAACCGAAACCGGTGAAAGTGAATACTCCGCCGTCATGCCAATGATAGCTATTTCCATCAGGGTCATCAAAACGCGCATTTAAAGACTGAACTCCAATACCGGCAACAACTCTAATTGCCTGCAATGTCTCTATAGGACGATAACTAATGTTTACTCCTGACCAACTACTTGCATCCCCAAAAGTACCAGTATAGGTAACACCGTTTATATCAACACCGTTATCAATTGGGACTTGTTCACCATAGTGAACAGAAACTGTGGTTTTCTTTGAAAGCTGGTGGTCAAATTGAAACCCAACCGATTGATAAGGACCACCGGTATTAATACTAAATGAATTCTTGGCGTATGCCCTGTCTTTTTTCCAAAAGGAAAAGTTGTCTTGAGCCGAAGCTGCCGTGCAAAACGCAAAGGCCATGCAAGTGATAAATAGTTTTTTCATAATAATTATTAGTTAATTAGTCCATTTGGTTATGAAATTATCTAATCGGAATTTAATGAATCTACAGTAGTTTCTTGTTTCATTTTGCCCATTCACAACTCTGGCAAGTCCTCAACATCCAACTGCTCCACTTTTAATCCTCGCAGGTAGGTAAGGCATACTTTCATATCGCTGGCAAATCCTTTCAAAATATGTGTAATGCGGTCTTCTATTTAATCCGATTTTAAAGAGAGCGTATCCGTTTCTTGGTCGCGTCTTTTTCTTTTTCGCCGTTTATTTAATTTAGTTTTATAAAGCGCATTGGTATTAATTTTTGACTCGTCGTCCGTAAAGAAAACTTTGATATCTGCGAAGGCAGCTTTATCCACTATGTAAATATTCATCCAATCATCATTCCTTTCTAAACGTTGTTCGGTAAGACTCCAATAGCCGTTCATGTTTTGTGCATGGTGTGCAGATTTCGCTCGGCAAACAATGACATCTGCGTTCCATTCAAAAGATGTAAAAAAGACGGTAAAATCTGCGTCCCACTCGCCTTCTACCACATTTATTATTTGGGCGCTGACACTGGATTGGAAAGTGATTAGCAGCGCAAGTATCCTCAGCTTATTCATTTGGCTTGGTTTTTTTCTAAGATAATTAATGCCGACTAATCTCTAATACCACTTAATTACCTACTCAAGAAACACAAAACTGCCATAAACGACTTAACTTCGTGGCGGATAGTTAACTGAATATTGAAGACGTCAATAAAACAAATCTTGGCCCTTGGGCTCATTTTCTATGCCGCCACTTCCCATGGGCAGCTTGCGGTAAATGAATTTGCTAGCAAGCGCGGTTTTACCGACGAAAATGGGGATGATGTGGATTGGATTGAGGTATTCAACTACTCCAGTGATTCAGTGTTTCTCGCGGATTATTTTCTCAGCGATAACCCGGATAACCTCGATAAATGGCAATTTCCAAACACCTATCTAGGCAGCCAAGAGCTTATTACGATATGTGCATCGGGTAGGGAAGATGCAAAATTTCCCAACCATTGGGAGGCGCTGGTTTTAGCTGACGAAATTTGGAAGTATTGGAACGGATCGAGCCCCCCTACCAACTACAATGATTGGAACCAATTGGGCTTTAACGATCAGAGTTGGAATTCAGGACAAGGAGGAATTGGTTACGGGGATAATGACGATAATACTACCATTGCCGCTACGCCTTCCATCCTCATGCGTAAAGAATTTCAGATCGTCGATATTCAAGACATAACGCACCTCTTGTTTCATGCAGATTACGACGATGGGTTCATCGCCTATTTGAACGGAGTAGAAATCATGCGTTCGGATAATTTCGCTAGCGCCACTCCTGCTTATAATGAATTCACAGCCTACGATAAGGAGGCCGTGATGTATACCGGTGGAATTCCTGAAAGTGCATTTTTTGATACGGAATCGGTCCAGGATTTACTTCAATCGGGGACTAACGTTCTGGCCGTACGCGTTCACAACGCCAGTGCGAATTCCTCCGACATGAGCAGTAATTTCTATTTATCCGCCGGAATCGCATCTGCGAATTTCAGCTACCAAAGCCTACCCAGCTGGATACAAACGCCATTGATTTTACCCCATGCGGATTTCAAACTATCACACGGCGAAACCATTTGCATCAGCGATTCCAACGAAGCGCTAATGGACAGCGTTTACATCCCCTACGATATCTCTCGCTCCATAAGCAAGGGGCGCTTGCCTGACGGAACTGGGAATTGGTGCTACTTCAATGCCCCTTCTCCAAACCAGTCTAACAGTCAAAACACCTGTTATTCCGGAATCACCGAAACCCCAACACTTGATCTTGCCTCTGGATGGTATTCTTCAGCGCAACAGGTGACTATTACTACGCCCAACAATACCACATCCTACTACACCACTAACGGTGATGTTCCAGATCAAAACGATACGGAGGTCAATGGCCCCATATACATTTATGGCACCAGCGTGTTGAGCGTACGAACGTTCAGTGATATTGGTCAAAAGCTACCCAGTGCAGTGGTTGACCGAACCTACATCATTGATGAAGACAATCATGGACTTCCAGTGGTTTCCATTATAACTACGGAAAATCATTTGTGGGACTGGAATAGCGGGATCTATGTTATGGGTCCAAACGCAAGCGCTAACTACCCCTATTTTGGAAGTAATTTTTGGGAGCCGTGGTCGAGAAAATCACGGATGGAATTCTTCGACAGCTCCAAAACGAAACAATTCGATGCCGTTTTCGATCTAGAAATTCATGGCGGTTGGTCCAGAGCTGAACCGCAAAAGTCATTTCGTATAGATGCGAAATCGAAGTATACTGGGGATATCGAATATTCGTTGATTGAACGAAAACCAGAAATTACAAGCTTCAATAATTTCAATCTAAGAAACGGTGGGCAGCACAGCCTGTTTGATCGCATTCAAGATGCCGTCATGAGCCGACTATCTGAAGGCACAAACATTGACCGTATGGGGTATCAAGCTTGCATCGTGTATCTAAACGGTGCTTATTGGGGCTTATATGGCATTCGTGAAAAGTTTGACGAGCACTATGTAGAAAGTAATCATGGGGTTGATAAGGATGAAATCCAATTATTAAATCGAGAAGGCGCGCTTGTTGGTGACGCCAGCCACTTCTTAGAATCGCACCAAATCATTACCAGTATTAGCACATCTACGCCCAACTTCGTGGAGGTTCTGAGCGGTCGTTTTGATTTAGATAATTACATCGACTACTTCGTCTTTGAAACCTACATCCAAAACCGGGATTGGATGGGTATCGATTGGGAACTCAATAACATTAAACTTTGGCGACAAGATACGCTCGGTGCCACTTGGCGCTATATGATGTACGATACTGACTTTGCATTCGGGCTCTACGGTGGGAACATCTATCAAAACTATATCGACAAAGCACGCAACCCGAGTTACCCCAACCAACATTCTCAAATCTTCGATCACATCTTAGATAACGCGGATTTTAAGTGCCGATTCACGAACCGCTACAATGATCTCATCAACACGACGTTCCAGACGGGTCATTTTAATGCAGTAACGGACGAGCTGAAATCGGAATTGGCACCGGCCATACCAGATCATGTAGCAAATTGGAGTAATCAAATGGGCCCGTATTCCTATACCGATTGGCTGAATGCAGTAAACGGTATAAAAAGCTACAACAGCGGACGGATCGCTACGGCACGTCAACATTTGAATCAAAGCCTCTCACTTCAAGGTCAACATACTGTGGATTTGGATGCCTTCCCTATCGCTGCTGGTCACATCAAGCTCAATAGCATCGTGCCAGAATTGCCTTGGGACGGTGTATACCACGGTGCATGTCCTGTAACAGCTCAGGCAATTCCAAGCCGAGGTTTTCTGTTCTCACATTGGTACTCTACAGCAACGGCCTACAATAATGTATTGCAAGATTCCATAGAAGTTGCAGTTGCAGCGAATACGACATTAGTTGCGCATTTTGATACTTGTAAAAATGTGGTGGACGCTACGATTCAGCTGTCAGAAAAGATGCTCAAAGCTGCCGTCTCGATTGCTGTGACGAATCCTTCTTACGTATGGTTTTACAATGGAACCCCGGTATCTACGGACAGTGTTATTTACAATCCGTTAGATGGAAATTACCAACTCACGGTTCGTTTTGATTCGTGTGAAATCCAATCCGAAACGTTCATCGTGAATCAAGGAAACTACGACATTCATTTGTTCCCGAATCCGGCGGTCGATGCCCTTACGGTCCAATTCTTAATGGGTCAACAAGAAAACATGACTCTAGGAATTTACAACACTGCTGGCCAATTGGTTTGGGAGACCAAATATTCCCATTTCCTGGGCCAATTCAACACCACCATCGACGTTTCCACCTTCGCCCGTGATCTCTATATTCTACGTATAACAACACCTTCGCTTACGTATGCAGGGAAATTTATATTGATAGATTAGGAAAAGTCTTAACGCACCAGCGTCACCCTGACCTTCTTCTTTTTCAATCTTTGGTTATTTGTGCGTTCAATCACCCGATGGGCAATGGTGCGTTTTACTGCGACAAAAGCACAATTCTGCTGGAGTTCTATAATTCCCAATTCATCCTTCGTTAGTCCACCAGTTTTAAAGAACATTCCAGCAATATCGCCTTTAGAAATTTTGTCTTGTCGTCCTCCAGTAATGTACAACGTACTCCAAGCATCGACGTCTTTGATTTTTGCTGCACGAAGCGCTTCTATAGATTCAGTTTCAGGATTGGCGGATTTAATAAAGTCAGGTAGACGTTTACCCTCAGTGTGGAGCACATAAGCTGCACCCTCTGCATTCATACGTGCTGTCCGTCCGTTGCGGTGCGTGAATTCGTTGGAATGGTACGGAAGCTCGAAATGGATGATGAATTTAATCTCTGGAATATCGAGGCCGCGGGCAGCGAGATCAGTGGCCAAAAGTAATTGGCATGTACCGTTGCGAAACTTTACCAAAGCGCGTTCGCGATCAATCTGTTCTAGTCCGCCATAAAAACATTCGTGTTCAATCGCATTGTCAAAAAGAAAATCACTGACTTCGTGCAGCGACTCCTTGAAGTTGCAAAAAATAATACCCGGCTGTCCTTTTAATGCATCTACCGCTGAGCGTAGGGTATCCAATTGTTTCCCTATGGGCGATGCAATGGTCTTGACTGTTAACTGAGGACGGTGCTGGTTCAAATAATCGATCGTTAATGGGTCGTTTAAACCTAAAAACTTTGGAATTGCCACCGCGTCTGTTGCTGACGTTAGAACACGTTGTTCTACTGCTCCTAAACTCCGAACAATCTCAGACATCTCGCGCTCAAAGCCCACTTCAAGCGACTTATCAAATTCATCTAATACCAGCGTTTTGACGCGTGTTAAATCGATATCATCACGACGAAAGCGATCAGCAATACGGCCCGGTGTTCCAATCAATAGCGCCGGTCGGTGTTTCAGGTCCGCTTTATCCAGAGCACCTGAACGGCCACCGTAAACAGCATTAATTTTAAAACCAGAACCCAATTTTCGCGCAACTTGCTCAATCTGCATGGCAAGCTCACGGGATGGCACCAAAACAAGTGCTTGAACTTCTGAGATATTTGGATCTAATCGCTCAATAATGGGTAATAAAAAAGCCAATGTTTTTCCACTTCCTGTAGGCGATAAAACGGCGACATCATTTCCTGCGTAAATGGCCTTTCTAGCCTCTGTCTGCATCGGGTTTAAAGTAGAAATATCGAATTTTTCAAGGAAGCTTTTAAGTACTTCTTTGCGTTTAGGTTGCTCTGCTTTCATCTGCAATTATTTTGGATGGCTCAATGAAGACTTGTACTTCAACTGAAGTCCCATTAGGAAGTTACGCAAATACTGTCCTTTTACGTAGCGGAAAGATTTATGCGAAGGTTTTCTAAAAAACGCACTCAGCTCATGGGGACTCAACTTGCGATCTACCAAAGCGAAAATCTCTAGCATATCTTCAGATCGCATATTGAATGCGATTTTTAACTTTCGCAAAATGGTATTATTGCTCATTTCGTCTTCCGGTGCTGGCGGCGGTCCGTCTTGCGCACCTCTACGTTCAATAATAATACCGTTTAAAAAAATGGCCAATTCGCGATCGGTCATCATTATAAATCTGTCCTCTTCTTCCTTGCCAGCCCAACCTTTATACTGTGATTCGCTCACTTCAAAACCTGTAGAGGCAAAAAGTGTAACGACATGATCGTAGTGGTAGCCAAACAAATACCGCAGGCGTCTGTAAATATCATTATTGATCATAAAAATGCCCTCGAATATAGAGTTGGCTTAGATTTTGGTCTGCTGCTTATTCTTTTACCTCCGGCATAGCCGATCCTGCAGATTTTCCTTTTTTTGGATTGGGTAGCGCATCATAAATAAGTCGATACTCCGTTGGTTCGCGCTTTTTCTTTTCGCGCTTAGGTTGATCGCCATCCTTCTTATTACGAGGCGGTTTACGGTCCGATTTTCCATCTTTTGCATTACGCGATTTCTCTTGCTTAGGACCACGGTCATTTTTGCCGCCGCCTTTTGAGCCGGATTTACCGCGGCTCTGACCCCTCCACGAAGGACCCTCGCCTAATTCCGAAGGAGGTTGATCTTTCTCTAATTCACGGTCAATGAGCTGCTCAATCTTTGAGAATTTGAACATATCGTCAGCACACACCAACGTCACCGCCATTCCTTCAGTTTTTGCACGCGCTGTACGTCCTATACGGTGTACATAATCTTCCGCATCGCCAGGTACATCATAATTAATCACTAAATCAATTCCTTTGATGTCAATCCCTCTAGACATAACGTCCGTTGCAACCATAATACGGGTCTTTCCGCTGCGGAAATCGCGCAATGCTTCTTCGCGTGCATCTTGCTCGTAATCGGACGATATGCCCTGACATGCGTAGCCCTTTTGTAATAACGTTCGAGACAATTTCTCCACCTTTTTCTTCGTCGAACAGAAAATGATGATGGCCTGAAAATCGTCTTTATCGCCCAATATATGACGAACTAGAGCCACCTTCTGCTCTTCGTGCGCGAGGTAGACCTTCTGAGTTACACCATCCGCCGGCTTCGAAATAGCAACACTGATTTCTTCGGGTTCACTTAAGATTTCTTTCGCCAATTTGCGAATCTTCGAAGCCATAGTTGCAGAGAACATTAAACTCTGGCGCTTCGCTGGTAAGGCGTCGATTATTTTGATGATGTCATCGTAGAAACCAATGTCCAGCATCCGGTCTGCCTCATCGAGTATCAAATGCTTAACCGTATCGAATTTCACGTAGCCGCGTGCCATATGGGCCATTAATCGGCCCGGAGTTGCCACAATGATATCGGCACCGCCTTTGAGGGCATCCGCTTCTGCTTCCCAGCTTACACCATCGCCACCACCGTAAACGGGGTAACAAGATGCATTCGTGAAATAGGCAATCCCTTGAATCTGCTGGTCAATTTGAATGGCTAATTCACGTGTGGGACACAAAATGAGTACCTGTACGCCGTCGCTTGGCGCATCAGCAATCTGGTTTAATGTAGGTAATACGAAAGCTGCCGTTTTTCCCGTTCCTGTCTGCGCACAGCCGATCAGGTCTTTTCCATCTAATATGGTCGGTATAGCTTTTATCTGAATCTCTGTTGCCTCTTCAAAGTTCATGTAGAACAAGGCATCGAGTATGGTTTCGTTTAATTTAAATTCTGAAAATTTCATTCAATTAGTTTAGGCTTAAATACGCCACCAGTTCCATTGTATTGGAAATAGCTAAGGACGAAGGGCCAGTGCCCACCGACCATTGCGTGCGGTCGATCGTAAAGGTCGCAACCCATTCACTGTTTGTACGTTGAACGACGCGAACACTTATAGGATGTGTTTCGTCTCGCAAGGTAAGGCCTCCTTGCATGTCGTAGGTGGTTTCGTCACCTATTTTCCCCACAAAATCAATTTTATCCGCTGTAAAACAAATAGTTGGGTACTGGTTTATGTCAAGATACTCTTGCTTTTCTTTAACGTTTTTATCCCGTGCAGCGATTGACGTTTTAAAGGTATTCGCTGGAAGGCATGCTTCGAAAGAAGTCAACATACCCGAATTCATAAAAGCTTGACCTTGAACTTCTGAAAAACTTCCCTTCACCGTACTGAATATAAACTCCTTTATCTCAAAAGAAACGGTTCCGGTCAGCTGCCTCTCAACCGGTTGCGAAACCAGTGCCGACGAATAAACAAAAAGTGCCGCGAGTAGTAACGTTCGTATCATCTTAGAGGAAATTATTAAAACCATGCTCCCTTAACATCTGAAGACGGGGTCCATGTTCGATAAATTCCAAAGGAAGTTTATGTGTGATGCATTTTCCGGGGTGGTCTAATTCTGCCATGAGTGCGCTCACCGCACCGGCTAATCCGCCCAATCCTGTACTTTCTTCAAAAATGTGTATTTCATCAAAATCGGACAAAATCGCACCAAAATCATCAAAAAACGGCCAGTTTTGCGCCAAATGCAGGTGGTTTTCACCTTTTTTAATTAAATCCGAAAGTACACCCGTACTTATTAAAAGGCTCGATTCATCTGATTGTTGCAACCATTCATGGGTATGAAAATCCATCGGCGTTCCTCCTTCTGTTCGCGCTTTCGGGTAACGAATAAATAGTGGCCCATCTAAAGGTCGTGCTGCAGCCTCTAAAAGCATTCCTTGTAACTCATTGCCGTTTCGCGGACTCCATACCGTCACCCCAGGAATGTTCATCAAAAAATCCCCGTCGAATACACCGTGATGCGTGGGGCCGTCCGATCCTACCAGACCTGCGCGATCGACCAGAAATACCACAAGCAATTGCTGCAAGGCAATGTCGTGAATGATTTGGTCAAAAGCCCGTTGTAAAAATGTACTGTAGATATGCACCCATGGTCGTCCTCCGGCAGCAGCGATACCCGCCGCAGTAGTCACCGTATGTGCTTCGTTGATTCCTGTATCAATCAGTCGGTCTGAAAAGCGTTCGCGCAATGGGGCAAAACCACTGCCTGCAAACATGGCCGGACTGAGTATTTGAATATTTGAATTTGACTCGAAAATTGTATCCATGGTTTCTGCAGCCCACCACTGAAAAGTCGTCCCGGGTTTGTAGGACCTAGGCGGACTCAAGTCCGGGCGCTTCGTCTTAATGTGGAGGGCCTGCGGGCCCGGCTGTGCCAATACCTGCTGCAGTGCATCCACTAGGGCCCGCACATCATTCCCCTGCTCGAGGAAGGTGTAATGCCAACCTAAGGATTGCATGTAGGTACCATAGGATTGTTCGTTGTGTAAAGCACCAACCGTTGGGTCAATACTACCCTCATTATCATTGATAATAACTAGTGCATCTGCACCCAAAGTACCTAAGTGGTTAAGCGCCTCAAAGCTTTGACCGCCGGTAAGAGAACCGTCGCCTATCACTGCTACACGATGTCTCGTTCTATTTGCGATCTGGTCCGCAAGACAAACGCCTGTTAGTGCCGAAATACTAGTAGATGCATGACCCGCTCCAAAGAAATCGTATGAGCTTTCAGCACGACTCAAAAAACCAGATATACCGCCCGGTTTGCGCATGTTTGCTAATTCGTTTAATCGACCCGTGAGCGCTTTGTGCACGTAAGCTTGGTGTCCTACGTCCCATACCAACACGTCTTCTGGCGTGTTTAAAACGTAATGTAAAGCCACCGTCAATTCAGCAACAGCAAGGGAACTTTCGAGGTGTGGAATCTTATCCGTGACCGCAGCGACGACCTGCTCTACCAAGGAATTGGTAAAGTCTTCTAGTTGCGGTGGTTCTAATGCACGGAGTTCTGCGATCATGGCTCAAAATTAGCGCAAATAAAAACCCGCGGCGCGCTGCGCCGCGGGTTTTTCACTTTAACGGTTTATATGGTCATTTATTTAAGCGAACCACCGCGCCATTGTGCGCTGAATGCGTTCAAATAAATAATACATCACCGGTACAATTACTAAGGTGAGGAAGGTTGCGAAAGTCAAACCGAAGATGACGGTCCAGGACATTGGCCCCCAGAAGACTACGTTATCACCACCAAAGAAAATGTGCGGATTATTTTCACTGAACAGGGTGTAGAAGTTGATGTTCATACCCGTCGCCAAAGGAATCAAACCCAAAATAGTTGTGATTGCTGTAAGCAGTACCGGACGCAAACGCGTACGTCCTGCTTCTACGATGGTCTCAACCAGCTCAGGAACGGGCAACAAAGCTTTCTCATCCAAGCCTAATTCTACTCGCTTACGCGCAGTCAGTTGCTTGATAAAGTCAATCAAGACAATGGCATTGTTAACCACAATTCCCGCAAGCGATATAATACCAATCATAGTCATCATGATGACAAATTCCATGCGGAAGATGACCAAACCTAGCAATACTCCAATCAACGAGAAAACTACCGTAACAAGGATAATGAAAGGTGTAGATGCCGAATTAAATTGGCTTACCAGGATTAAGAAAATCAAGAAGACTGCCATCAATAACGCTCCAGAAAGAAAGCTCAATTCTTTGGCTTGCTCTTCCTGTTCGCCTGTAAAGTCTACATTCATACCAGAAGGTAAGGTGTAATTAGCCATCGCTGCTTTAATCGCATCAACCGTTTCCGTTGGGTTTGCTCCTTCTAGTACATTCGACTGAATAGAGATTACACGTTTCAAATTCTTACGCTTCACCGAAGAGAACGTCGATGTTTTCTTCGCCTTTGCCACTGCTGAAATAGGCACTTGCTTAATTCGACCCGATGCTTGATCACGGAATGTGATTTTCTGATTCATCAAATCTTCCACATTATATCTGTACGCATTACTCATACGAATATTAATGGGGTAGTCGTCTTCACCGTCTTTGAATCGGCTTACTTCTTTACCGAACAATGCTGTACGCATGGCATCGCCAATTTGTGCTGAACTTAAGCCTAAGGCACGCGCTTTTACGCGGTCCACTTCGATAGGCATTTCCGGTTTACCCGTCTCTACATCGAGCTTCAACTCCTCTATACCTGCGATGCGTTTCGCGTCGATAAACGCACGAATTTCATCGGCCGTTTCGACCAATTCAAAGTAATTATCACCACTGATCTCAATGTTAACCGGTGGGCCCGTTGGAGGACCATTACTGTCCTTATCTACAGATACAATCACACCAGGGTAATCACTTAAAGTCTCACGAATCTTATTCAAAACATCCGCGGAATTCACACGATTCCCCTCAAGATCTATACGATCTGCGAACTTGTGGAACTGAACAGTAATTTTCGCTTTGTTTGGTGTTTGCGCCATCGAAGGACCGGCATTAGGGTCTGAAGTCCCTTCACCAACCTGAGCAATAACAGATTCAACCATGTAATTCTGAGCTTCACCGTTATCGTCCGTGTATCCATACGACTGCACAATGGCCATTACTTCTTTTTCCAATTCCAACGTCACTGCGTTCGTCTCTTCTATATCAGTACCTATGGGCATCTGGATGTATACCATGGCCTGGTTCGGCATGTTTTCCGGGAAGAACAAAGTCTTCGGCGGGAATGCGCCTAGTAATACCCCTGAGAAGATGAGGAGCACGACAGTACCACTAAAGAAGAAGATTGGTTTCTTACCGCTCAAAGCATAAGCCAACGTCTTTTTAAAGCCGTTCTCTAGCGCAGGTAAAGCAGTGCCCTGGAACCATTTGGTTGCGGGAATGACGAAATAGGCATAGATAAGTGCAAAGCCTCCACTATAAATAAATAAGTTACCGAATGCCATTTTACCGGCTCCATAAGCAATCCCTACACCGATAACGATCGCTATGATCGAGCGAATAGTGAGTTTTCTCTTATTCAATGGCGCCTCCTCAACTTTCATCAACGCCGCCGTCAATCCTGGATTTATGACCAATGCCACAAAGAGTGAAGATGACAATACCGTGATCAAGGTCAGCGGCAAATACTTCATGAATTCACCAAAGAGCCCAGGCCAGAAAGCCAGTGGTAAGAACGCTGCGAGCGTCGTTGCGGTAGAGGCAATGATCGGCAGAGCTACCTCACCGGCACCCAGTTTCGCCGCAGTAATGCGATCGTAACCTTCGTCCATAAATCGGTAAATGTTCTCTACGACCACAATTCCATTATCAACAAGCATTCCCAATGCCAATACCAATGCGAAAAGCACGATGGTGTTTAGGGAAATACCCAAAGCATTTAGAATGACGAAACTCATCAACATCGACATAGGAATTGCAATCCCAACGAACATCGCGTTGCGAAGTCCTAAGAAGAACATCAATACTAATACGACTAACAGCATACCGAAAATGATGGAATTCTCAAGATCTGCCACCTGTGTTTTCGTTTGCTCCGAAGTATCGTTTGTTACTGAAATATTCAGATTGTCCGGGAAGTACCCGTCTTGCGCATCAGCCAGCAAACCTGCAATTTTTTCACTCACAATAATCTGGTTTTCACCAGAACGCTTGAAGACATCCAGCATCACCACCGAAGCGCCGTATTGACGAGCGTAGGATTGACGTTCAACTTCATCGAATTCAATCTCTGCAACATCTCCTAAACGGACCAATTGCATTTTTTCACTCTTGATAATCACATTTCGCAATTCATCCAAATCGCGAATCTCACCAACCACGCGAACGTTTCGGCGGTAACCATCTACAAGAAGGTTACCCCCAGAGATGGTCATGTTTTCGTTTTGAATCGCACCGGCGATATCGCGGAAGCCCAGCTGCATGCTTTCGAGCTTTTTACTGTCCACTAAAACGCGTACTTCTTTCGCGTCAATACCGCGGATGTCCACCTTTGAAATCTCGGTCAATTCTTCGACTTTTTCTTCGAGGTATTCACCATATTCCTTCAATTGGTCCAATGAAAATTCACCCGACATATTGATGTTCATGATGGGCATTAATTCAGAGAAGTTCAATTCAAAAACGTTCGGATCTGCGGGCAAATCTGTAGGGAAGTCTGGCTGACCCATAGCCGCATCGACTTTATCTTTTACTTTACGCAGCGCTTCATCCGGGGTCACATCAAAATTGAATTTGACCTGAATGGTAGAATACCCTTCTACCGAAGTAGAGTTGATTTTATCCACGCCTGAAATCCCATTGATTTCTTTTTCTAGTGGACGTGTGATGAGTTTCTCAATATCCAACGGAGAGTTTCCTGGATACGGCGTCCCCACATAGATCTCTGGGGTTACAATTTCCGGAAAGGCCTCTGAAGGCATCGATGTATAACTTTTAATGCCTGCGATAAAAATGATCGCAGTAAGCACAAAGACAGTCATCGTGTTCTTCACCGAAAAGGTGGAGGGACCGAACTGTTTAATGAGACTTTTCTTTTCTTCCATGCTAGTGTAGCCTGTTTAGATTATCCTATAACAACGTTCTGGCCGGTACGAACGCTACGCGATCCCTTGTCCACAACTACGGTTCCTGCTTCGAGTCCCGTTAAAATTTCTGTTTTACCTTCAAAAGTTAAGCCCGTGCTTACCCAAGTTTTAACCACTTCGTAATGTGTACCTCCTTCAACTACGTTCAACGTGTAGATGAAATCATTGCCTTCAACGTCTTGCTGAACTAGGCTTGCAGGTACGGTTAACGCTGCTGCGTTGCTATAATCTTGAAGCGCTACATGTACCATTTGGTTTGGCTTGGCACCCTCACTTACCGGAAGGCTTACGTTGATGGAGAACGTACGGTTACCTTCCTGTATGAATTGACCTACCTGAAGTACCTGAGCGGCTACCTCATAGTCCATAGAAGTGAAAGCAACATTTGCTGCTGTTCCCACACGAACACGATTCGCATACGACTCTGGAACGTCCGCTTTGACATATACCCCTGAGGTATTTACTAAGCGCATTGACGGCATTTGAGGACCTGCCAATTCCCCTTCTTTTGCAAAAATGTTATCGATTGCCCCTGCGAAGGGCGCTCGAATTTCACTTAGTGCGATTTGCTCTTTTAGAGTGGTTACCTTTTGAACCAAACCGTCGAAGTTGTTCTTAGTCTGTAAATATTGAATCTCTGAACCGATTTGTTCGTTGATCCAAAGTTGCTCTTGCTTCTCGAAAACTGTTTTTGCAAGCGCCAATCCATTTTCTACTTCTTTTAAAGACGACTTTAGAAGGTCTGTATCCAGCGTCATTAATAATTGGCCCTTTTCAACGCGCTGTCCATTGCGCACGTATATCTTCTCAACTTTCCCGCTGGCAGTTGGGTATAGATTGATGCTCTTATCCGCCACTACAATACCGAAGACATCGAAATAATGAACGAAAGTCGATGGGTTTACTTCGATCGACGTTACGCGGTCGTAACGCTCGACAGTGTCTAACGCAACCAATTTTTCATCAATGGCAGCAATTTCTGCATCCACTGTCGCCCGTGCATCAACAAGGCTGTCTTTCTTTGCCATGAGCTCCTCCATGGTACCTACAGATTGTTCTGGTGCACCACACGATGCGAGAACTACGCTTCCTAATATGAATCCTAATTTTTTCATGTTCCGGTATTATTGCTTTTGCTGTTTTGTCATTAAATATTCTAGTTCGGACTTTTTGTCCAATGCGTTCTGTGCAGCCATAAACATAGACTGCAGCGCATCCTGGTATTGGGTTTCAGTTTGTGTCAATTCCATAGAAGAAGCTAACCCCGCGTCGTATTCTTTTCGTCGCTGATCACGAATGCGTTTCGCTAATGCCACGTTTTCTTTTTGTGCTAAAAAATTGGCAATACCCTGATGGAATTCGTTCACCAAAGCCCCGTGTTGCATAATCAAGCCTTCCTCCAATTGCTGTAGTCCAATCATTGCTTGATCGCGTTGAATTTTCGCCTCCTGCACCTGCGCTCGTCCATTTCCTGAAGAAAATAAAGGCACACTAATGCTTCCTGCAACCAAACTGCTTGGGATATCAACTGACGCATCCCCAAAAATATTTGCTTCACTACTCATGTATTGAATATTATTCTGGTAACTCACTCCAATTGATGGCAAGTAAGCCAGCTGCTTGTTCAACAGTTGTAATTTCGCGCCTTCCACCTGATTTGACATACCTAGGTAGTCTACGGATTTTGTAGGATCAAACCCAATAGTCGTCAATGTGCTAGCTGCGGAGGCATTCACGACTAAATCTTCCATTTTATCCGCCAGAAGCAGCGCTTGCTGTACTGGATAACCCATCTGTAACTTCAGCAACATCTTAGCAACATTTGCCTGACCCTCGCTGTAACGAAGGGCATTTTCAATGTTGTTATAGTTCAACATCATTTGATCTGCATCGGCTTTACTCACCAATCCCGCTTCATTCATTTTCTTCATTTCTGAAGCGAGATCTGCTAAATAGTCTTTATTCGCCCTTAATACGGCAATACTCTCTTCACTAAGAAGAGCTAAATGGTAGGCTTTCGCCACCTCACGCTTCAACTCAGCCTTACTCTGGTCCATACCTATTTCCGCACTTTCCCTCAGCACCTTAGCTGCCATTAACGCGACAACATACGAGCCGTCAAAAATCAATTGGTTCACCACCAATCCGCCTTGTGCTTGGTAATCTGTACCAAATACCAACTCATCTAACACGCCGTCTCCATCAAAATCAGTGACCAACGCACCCAACTCTACGTTGTAAACGTACTGTCCACTGGCAGATGCTTGTGGCAGTCCAATGGCTAAATTTTGGAGATAAATCTGACGTGCACGTTTAATTTCTAATTCCGCGATTTGCAAACCGTATGCATGATCAAGGGCGTACTCTTGCGCCGAGGCTAGAGTGAATTTCTCTTGCGCTTGGCCAATGAAGGCGCTACAAATCATGCTGAAAAGCACTACTGTTTTTCTCATTATTGTCTTACTGTTAATTGATTCAAATATTCTAGTCCATTGGCAGTTGCGATACCGCGAATGTGATAGCGCAAACTTGTCTTGCGCAATTGGTCCAATTTTATATGCTCGTTTGAAATCACACCCTCATGTACTGCCAAAACATGGCCATAGTATAACAGCGCGATGTGGTCAACATAAAGATCTTCCCGGTACAAGCCTTCCCGAATACCGCATTCCAAATTACGTTTTGTAACCGTGAAGACGATTTCCTCACGTTTGGCCTTCATGCCGTTTGCAATAGATGGATAATAATGTTCCAATTGGTGCAATAAGCGGTCCTTATCGTCGCGCATGTGCACCTCAGCGAAACGCTCCATTGCAAAAAGTTGATCAATTGCATTCCCATCTGCACTGATAATGGCTTCTTCCAGTTCCGCTTTCATAAATGCTACGGCTTGCTCGAAGGCTTTCTCCAATAAATCCTCTTTGTTTTTTACGTGCTTGTATAATGTCTTTTTCGACATTCCACAACTGCTCGCAATCTGATCCATATTCACGCTCTTTATACCGAACTGCAGAAACAATTCGATGCTAGTGAACAATACGCGGGACAATTCAGATTCCATTTAATTCGATCAGTTAGGTAGGGTGTTTACACGAGGATAACCCACGATGGAAACAAATGTTCTAAAAAATGTTTCCACTGTTTCCCCTTTCGAACAACTTTCGTGCCAAAGCCTATGTTTTTTTTGAAAAACGTGCGGCAATCGTAATGAAATATCACGCCGAAATAGCATCTTTGTTGTAAATAAAGTAGAATCATGAGCATTAAACACCTCTTACAATCGCCGCCTATTGGCACCAACATCACCGTCAAAGGATGGGTTCGCGCTTTTCGCAGTAATCGTTTCGTTTCCATTAATGACGGATCGACACTAGCAAACCTTCAATGTGTTGTCGATTTTGAAAAAGAGGACGAAAGCGAACTAAAGCGCATCACTACAGGATCGTGTCTTTCTATTTCTGGTCAGCTTGTAGAAAGCCAAGGAAAAGGACAAACGGTAGAAATCATTGTGGATTCGTTTGAGATTTTAGGCGACGCTCCTGTCGAAGACTATCCGCTCCAACCAAAAAAGCACAGCTTAGAATTCCTACGCGAGATCGCGCATTTACGACCACGTACAAATACCTTCAGCGCTGTATTCCGAGTACGCCACGCACTTTCATTTGCCATTCACAACTACTTTAACAAGGAAGGTTTTGTCAACTGGCACAGCCCCATCATCACAGGATCTGATGCCGAAGGTGCGGGTGAGATGTTCCGAGTCAGTACCCTCCCTGCATCAGGAGGTGACCCTGCTGAAGATTTTTTCGGCAAGGAAACGCATTTAACCGTCAGCGGTCAACTCGAGGGTGAACTAGGGGCATTGGCTTTAGGAAAGATTTACACTTTCGGACCGACTTTCAGAGCAGAGAACTCAAACACAACTCGCCATTTAGCTGAATTTTGGATGGTCGAACCAGAAATGGCATTTCATGATTTAAACATGAATATGGACCTCGCTGAAGACTTTTTAAAATACTGTTTACGTTACATTCTGGACAACTGCCGTGAAGATTTGGCGTTCCTGGACAGTCGCTTTGCAGAGGAGCAAAAAGGGAAACCCCAAAATGAACGCGCGGAGCAAGGCCTCATTGAGAAATTAGAGTTTGTAGCGAATAATGATTTCGTTCGTCTTTCGTATACCGAGGCCATTGAAATCCTGAAAAACAGCAAGCCCAACAAAAAGAAGAAATTCAAATACCGCATTGAAGAATGGGGCGCAGATCTTCAAAGTGAGCACGAACGTTTCTTAGTAGAAAAACACTTCAAGGCACCTGTAGTTTTGTACGATTATCCAGCATCTATTAAGGCGTTTTACATGCGCTTAAACGAGGACGGTAAGACTGTACGAGCCATGGATATTCTTTTCCCTGGAATTGGGGAGATTGTTGGAGGCTCTCAACGCGAGGAACGCTACGATGTTCTTAAAGAAAAAGTCGCTGCTGTAGGAATCCCAGAAGAAGAACTCTGGTGGTATCTCGAAACTCGAAAGTTCGGAACCTGTGTACACAGCGGTTTCGGACTAGGCTTTGAGCGCTTAGTCCAATTCTCAACAGGAATGGGCAACATTCGTGATGTCATTCCATTCCCTAGAACTCCGGGTAGCGCAAACTTCTAATACGATCCCCTCCTAACTTATGCTAAAGCAAACTCTTGCACAAAAACTTCAACAGAAGCTGAGTCCACAACAGATTCAACTTATGAAGCTTGTGCAATTGCCCACACAAAGTTTAGAGGCACGAATCAAGCAAGAGATTGAGGAAAATCCCGCCTTACAGGAGGGAAAAGAAAAAACTGAAGACACTTTTGACAACGATGCTTCCGACGAACGCGAAGTACGTGACTCCATGGAGGAAATAAATTGGGACGATTATCTTGGAGACGACGATACGCCCGATTATAGAACCAAAGCCAATAATTACAGCTCAGATGACGAGCTGTACGAAGCACCGGTCATAGTCAACGAGACCTTTCACGATAGTCTCATTTCACAATTGCGTCTGAGGGACTTAAATGCTGAGGAACTTGAATTGGCCACTTACCTTGTAGGCACGATTGATGATGACGGACTTTTGCGACGTGAACTCATAGATATCGTTGACGATTTGGCCTTTTCGCAAGGAGTCTTTACCGAAGAAAAGGAACTGGAACGACTCTTGGAATTGATTCAAGATTTAGACCCTCCTGGGGTAGGTGGTCGCAATTTAAGGGAGTGCCTGATCCTCCAACTAGAACGCAAACGGCCTTCCTTTAAGGTGAATCTCGCACTCAGTATACTCGAAGATCATTTCGACAGCTTCGTGAAACGCCACTATCAAAAATTGATGGATCGATTAGGCGTTAACGAGGATGAACTCCGCGACGCCATTGAAGAAGTTGGACGGTTAAATCCAAAACCGGGTGGCTCTTCTAATCTTAGTCGACCCACTGAAAATGTAATACCGGATTACAACTTAGAGATTGTTGACGAAGAGCTTCAACTTACGCTGAACGGTCGAAATGCGCCCGAATTAAGCTTGAGCAACCAGTACCGTGAAATGCTTGAGCACTATAAAGCAAGCAAGGAAAAAAATAAAGCTGAGAAAGAGGCCGCCTTATTTGTGAAACAAAAATTGGACAGCGCAAAATGGTTTATCGATGCCATTGTACAGCGGCAACAAACCTTAATGCTCACGATGCAGTCCATTCTTAATTATCAACAGGATTATTTTCTTACGGGCGATGAGCGCAAGCTTCGTCCAATGATACTTAAGGACATTGCAGAAGAAATCGGCATGGACATTTCTACGGTCAGTCGTGTCGCCTCAAACAAATATATCCAGACGCCTTACGGCACATTTCTGATCAAACGGTTTTTCTCCGAATCCATGACCAATGCAGACGGTGAGGAAGTAAGTACTCGGGAAATCAAGAAAATTTTAGAGGATACAGTATCCGAAGAGAACAAACGAAAACCCATGACTGACGATGCGCTCGCAAAAATCCTAAAAGAAAAAGGTTATCCTATTGCCCGTCGTACCGTTGCGAAATATAGAGAACAGCTAGATATTCCAGTAGCAAGAATGCGAAAAGAACTCTAAATGCAAGGCTTAAAACACAGCTTTAGTCAGTTCATTAGCTACATGTTTCATCCGGGCATTATGCCCACTGTAGGCGCATTTTTTGTGCTTTGGTCCGTTCCGGAAATGTATTCCTGGAATACTATTTTGAAAATAACATCCACTGTTTTTGTCGGCACATACGCCTCACCACTAATCGCTATCGTTTTATTTCGTGCAACAAAAATCATTTCCAGCGTGCACCTTATCAAACGTGAAGACCGTATTTATCCTTACATCACAGGTGCAGCTTGCGCCTTCGCGACTGCCGCATTTCTTAAAAAGGCCATGGCGCCGGAGGAAATTTACCTTAGTGTTTACGGCACTGCATTCGTGCTCATTGTAAGTACCATACTCATCCCTTACTTCAAGAGCAGTGCTCATATGGCAGGAGCAACTGGATTCTTTGCATTGTTCCTGAGACTACATCACCGTTACGGAGTAGGAAAGCCCGAATACCTACTATTACTTTTGCTTGTATTAGGCGCGGTTGCTTGGTCTCGAATTAGTCTTAAAAGACACACGCTCCAAGAGCTTCTATCTGGCGGTTTACTTGGATTTTCCACCGTTTACGTATTACTCTCTCACCAAAGCTAAACGTTTACTCATTTCGCTTGTGTAAGAAGAAGTAATTGAAGATATTTAAGGTTCAATTATTTAGGCTTACAAACACTCACGTTCATGAAATCATTGTTTAGAACACTTTTTACCGCTATAGCCCTCGTTTTTTTCGTTCAAAATGCCTCAGCATCTCACAATGCCGGAGGAGATCTTCACTACGAATACGTTAGCTCTACAGGTAGCAGCCACAAGTATAAAATTTACATGCGCCTTTACCGCGATAATAACGGTATTACGTTGCCTACGAGTGCAACCATTTACGCTTGTTCCGCGAACTACGCCACCGTTAGTGCGACGCTGACTGAGACGACCCCTTCAACGAGCGGTTCGGGAGTAGTGGCACCGACCTTGTTTGATTGTGTGAGCTCAGCAAGTGCAGGTGTTACCATTCACGTTGTTACTTACGAAGGTGAAATAACTATACCTGGCAACGCACCGGATTGGACGTTCTCATTCTCGACTTGTTGTAGAAATCCAGCAGTAGATAATATTGTAAACCCTTCCTCACAGGGGTTCTACATTGAGGCTAAATTAAATAACCAAATCGGTCAGAATACATCGCCTGAATTCGTTAGTGAGCCCGTTCGTGCTTTCTGTACTGGACGTACTTTTAACTGGAAGCAGAGTTCTGTTGAGCCAGACGGTGATTCTATCTACTACAGAATAACTCATGTGAAAGCAGGAGCTAGTTCAAACTGTACACCTACGAATATTAATTATGCAGCGGGTTGGACTTATGATCAGCCGATCACTACGTCACCAGCAAATTCACTTACCATGAACCCTAGTTCGGGTTTAATTACATTCAAACCATCTGCCGTTGAAATCGATGTAATGGCAGTTACTATAGATGAATACCGTTACGACTCTGTGCTTTATGTGTGGCGAAAGATTGGTGAAGTAAACCGTGATATGCAGATTGCCATCGCCTCCGCATGTACCCCGAATGCGCAAGCAGGGGTCCAGCTAGACTACCAGGCACCAGGCATCTATCAAGATCCAGATAATGGTCTGCCAACAGTAGATTATAACTGTTTGGACTCCACTGTAACCTTGAAATTCAAAGTAAAACTAGACTGTTCATCCATCTCTCCTGATGGTACAGACTTCCGATTAACGAAGCCCGACGGTCAACCGCTCGCGATTGAATCGTTCACAGCCAACTGTGATAACAACTACGAAGCAACTCAGATGACTATCAAGCTTTACAAGCCGCTATCGAAAAACGGAAAATACTTCTTGTACTCGAAGGTTGGTAATGACGGCAATACTCTCTTGAATAAATGTGGTTTCCCGATGAATGAATTTGATACTATCCAGCTCAATGTAACAGGATGTTTCAATGCTATTTATGAAATGGAAAACGTGACCATTGAAGAAGATAAAAACCCTGTTATCGAATGGAGTGCTGATACCTCATCGTACCCAGATTATCTTTTCCAGGAGTGGCAAATCTTCCGCAAGGATCCAGGTCAGACGCAATACCAGAAAGTTGGTACTGTTTTCAACCAATACAAATACGACTTTAAAGACAACCAGATCGGTTTCATTAAAGTAGATCAGGACAGCTATGAATATCGCATTGACATGAAGCTCAACGATGACATGCAAGGAGAAACGAACAGCATTGAAAGCATGCTTCTCGAACGCAGCAACGGTATGGTACCAATCATTGATCCTGATACGATGTCTGTGGACCTTATTTGGAACCAGTACAACGGGTGGGCTGTTGACAGTTATACTGTATTCCTACAAGAAAAAATCGGTGGCACATGGATGGGTGAATGGATTCACGACCACGTGGCTTCACCTCAGAATCCAGTTCTCGCGCCTGATACCACTTACCGTATGTTCCTAGAGCTAGCTCCTGGGGAATACCGCGTTTGTGTAAGAACTACGGATCCAATAGATACGCAGTATACTGCATATTCCAACTGTTTACCGATCATCATTAATACGCCTCCTTACCCAGATACCGTGGTAGTGCCAAACTTCATTACCCCGAACGGCGATAACGTAAATGATGGCTTCATCATTCAGAATATTGATGATTATGAAGACCTGAGTCAGTTAACCATCTACAACAGATGGGGCGATCGTGTATGGCAAAGCGAATACCTATACGATAATGCCAACCCATGGCGCGGTACGAATCAAAACGGTACGAAGCTCGCAGACGGTGTATACATGTACACCTTGGAATTAGTGAATGCCTCTGACGACTATGAATATTCAGTCAATGGTACCGTCACTATTATGGATGCCCAATAGCATTCTTAACAACTTAGTCCCCACTCGTTAAACACGAGAACACTGGCCCGGCCCCAAAGGGAGCCGGGCCTTTTTTATCTTTGAAGCATGGCTGAGAGTATCCACATCAAGAATTTGCTGAAAACCCTACCGAACAAACCGGGGGTGTATCAGCATATGGATAAAGCAGGCAATATTCTCTACATCGGTAAAGCTAAAGATCTCAAAAAGCGCGTGAGCTCTTACTTTACGAAAAGTGTAACTAGCGCACGTATCGCCGTTATGGTAAGGAAAGTAGCGGATATAAAGGTGATCGTCACAGATTCAGAAGGGGATGCACTGCTTCTAGAAAACAACCTCATCAAAGAGCATCAACCCCGCTACAATATCAACCTTAAAGACGATAAGAGTTACCCCTACATCACCATACGTCGTGAACGATTTCCTCGTATTTATGGACTTCGTAACATTATCAGAGACGGAAGTGAATACTATGGGCCTTACCCGAATGTAAAGGCCATGAAAGCCGTACTTGAGCTTATCCGCCAGATGTATCCGACCCGCACCTGCAAATACAATCTGAGTGAAGAAAATATTGAAAAAGGGAAATTCAAAATTTGCCTAGAGTATCACATCGGAAATTGTAAAGCACCTTGTGAAGCATTACAAACGGAAGAGGAATATGAAGCGGATGTTAGCGCCGCCCGTAATATTATCAAAGGACAGCTGAGCTCGGTCAAAAGGCATTTAAAAGAGCGCATGATGAATCATGCAGAGGCACTCGAATTTGAGCAAGCACAGTTATGTAAAGAAAAATTGGATGCATTAGAAAAATATGCTGCAAAGAGCACCGTTGTGAGTAACCAACTCACCAATATCGACGTCTATAGCGTTAGTATGGATGCTGAATTTGGATACGTGAATTACTTGCAAGTTATTGAAGGTGCCATTGTCCAAAGTTACACCGTTGAAATCAAGAAAAAATTGGAAGAAGAGCCGCAGGATTTTCTGCATATCGCAATTCCTGAAATCCGCTCTCTTTTTGGCTCTACCTCGCGTTTAATCTATACTTCACATCCGATCAATTTACTCATTGAAGGAAGCACATTCACTGTTCCTCAGAAAGGCGAAAAACGTAAACTCATTGAATTGAGCATTAAAAATGCCACGTATTTCCGTCAAGAAAAACTGAAGAACATTCAGATTGTTGACCCAGACCGACATGTGAAACGAATTATGACGCAAATGAAGCAAGACTTGCGCATGCCCGTTGAGCCCAGACATATTGAGTGTTTCGACAATTCGAATATCCAAGGAACAAATCCAGCGAGTGCTTGTGTGGTCTTTAAAGACGGTAAACCTTCAAAAAAGGATTACCGCAAATTCAATATTAAAACAGTAGAAGGTCCAGACGACTATGCTTCTATGGAAGAAGTGGTACACCGCAGATACCGTCGACTTCAAGAAGAAGGTGAACCATTGCCTCAGCTCATTGTGATTGATGGAGGTAAAGGCCAATTAGGCGCTGCGCTTAAATCTTTAGAGCGATTAGGGCTGCGCGGAAAAATCACAATCATCGGTATTGCAAAAAGACTGGAAGAACTCTATTTCCCAGGAGATCCATATCCGTTGCATTTAGATAAACGTTCTGAAACCTTAAAAATCATTCAGCAAGCTCGGGACGAAGCACACAGGTTCAGTTTAAATCACCACCGTTCACGTCGAAGCAAGGGTGCGTTTAAAAGTGAGCTGGAGGGGATTAAAGGGATCGGCCCGGAAACCATCAAAGACCTTATCAAGGTTTTTAAAAGCGTTAAGAACATTAAAGCTGCTAGTCCTGAGCAATTGCAAGAAGTTGTTGGTCACTCAAAAGCAGGGATTCTTACTTCCTATTTTTCGTCGATCAAATAGGTCTCCCAGCTGACGTGAAAGAAGAGTACTGCGGTTTCGTCGCGTTCGTTGAAATATTGAATCATTCGAGCAACTGTAGCAACGATTTCTTTTGCCTTTTCGATGCGTTCTTTGAGAATCACTTCGATACTGTCAATATAAATGGCTACGCCTTCACCACTGACGCTCATGTCTTCAGGATCTTTTTCTTCTTCATCCTCTTGACCTAAAATCTTTACAATAGGCCAATTCAATTGGGCTGCTTTGAGCTCTTGACGAACCTCGTCAGCATCTACAACAAATTGTACAGACGTTCCTTCAAACATAATGGTGTGATTTTTTTCAAAGGTCAGATAAAATCGCTGATCTCGTCCAATCCTTTCTTAGAAATGTCCGGTACTTCTGCGCCATCTGCAGGATACCCGACGGGTAAAAGTAAAAAGGGCTTTTCATTTGAAGGACGGCCTAGAATTTCAGAGAGAAAGCCCATGGGCGATGGTGTATGCGTCAGCGTAACTAATCCTGCAGCATGTATGGCCGCTATTAAGAATCCGCATGCAATACCTACGCTCTCTTGTACGTAATAATTCTTTGCTTTCGATCCGTTTGCTTCAACATCATAATTCTTTCTGAAAACCACGATGAGCCAAGGCGCATCTTCTAAAAATGGCTTTTCCCAATTGGTCGCGAACGGCTTAAGGTCCTCCAGCCATTCCTCGGTTGCACGGCCCCCATAAAAGGATTTTTCTTCCTCTTCCGCCGCTTCACGTATTTTTCTTTTGATCTCAGGGTTTTGCACTGCGACAAAATGCCAAGGCTGTTTATTCGCTCCTGAAGGCGCCGAAGCCGCTAAACCGATAAGACGCTCTATAGTAGTCCGAGGGATCGACCTTTTGCTGTACATGCGCAGGCTGCGTCTAGTTTGAAGCGCAGTCTCAAAGTTTTCAAATAACGCACGAGCATCTGTATCAGAAGCCGGCCAGGGTGTATACCGTCGAAATTTAGAATCCATAATCCTAAAATAAGGCTTTAGTCGTCGCTAAGGACTTTTCCATCCTCAATACTAATGATTCGACGTGCTTTTTTAATCACACGATCATCATGGGTTGCGAAAACAAACGTCATGCCCTCCTCTTTATTCAACCGCTCCATTATATCCAATAGATTTGCCGTGCTCTGCGAATCGAGGTTCGCCGTAGGTTCATCTGCCAAAACAAATTGAGGTTTTGAAGCCAAAGCTCTGGCAACAGCAACGCGCTGCTGTTGACCGCCTGAAAGCTGACCTGGTCTTTTATCTTCCTTACCCTTTAGTCCAACTGCTTCGAGTAATTGTTGCGCACGCACTTCACGTTCCTCCTTTGGCCTGTCTTGCAAAAGCATAATGAAACTTACATTTTCCTGCGCAGAAAGCACAGGTATAAGATTGTAGGCTTGAAAGACAAATCCAATATTGCGCAATCTAAAGTCGATCAACGCATTTTCACTCAGCGTGGTAATGTCCACCCCTCCAATAGCAATAGATCCTGCCGTTGGCTGGTCGAGCCCTCCAAGCATATTTAGCAACGTGGTTTTTCCACAGCCCGACGGCCCCTTAAGTGCCGTAAACTCTCCTTGCGTTATGGTAAGACTAATGCCGTTCACAGCGTGTACAGGAACAGCCCCCTCGTAGACCTTTTCTAGGTTTTTAACTTCGATAACTGGTTTACTCATAACTTAAATACCACGTATGGCTTCTACAGGGTTCAATTTTAGCGCCTTAATTGCAGGTAAAATGGAGGCAATCAAAGCCGTCGTGATTACCATTACGGCAATAATGAGGTAATAGCTGGGGACGATTTCTGGGTAAATCATACTCTGCACGCCCAATTCTGCCAAACCGTCCTGCTTGCTCGATAAATCTATACCGATACGCATCATGGCGCGTGTGCTTAGATCTCCAAGAAAAATCCCGATAGGGCCACCAACAAATCCCAACATCAACGTTTCAACTAGAATCATTAAAAATAGCTTGCGCTTATTCATTCCTACAGCCATGAGCATGCCTAATTCTCTGCGGCGTTCTAATATGGCCATAAGCATATTGTTGATAATACCGAACAAAAGTGCCATCATGATAATACCTAATACCAATACGAGCATGATGGCCATCATATCATCTGCAAAGCCCAATTCAGGACGCACCTGTTTCCAAGACTTCACTGCCAATCCTTCAGGCATAGAAGCCGCTAACGTACTTGCTTTTTCCTCTGTATCCACGGTCTCCTCAAAACGTACCAATACCTCGTGTACTAATGGAGCGCCTAGAGTTTTTTCTAAATCCTCGTGATGCACATATAAGTGAAACTCATCCCAAGTGGCATTCAATGTTTTATAGATTCCTGAAATCCGGAACGATGCTCTACTGAGATTACCTTCAGCATCTTGAAAAGTGAGGACTACTTTACTACGTAATTTTAATCCCAATCGTTTCGCTAATTTTTCGCCGATTAGCAGTCGATTGCGACCGGAAGCCTCAAAGAAATCGCCTTCTACCATGCAGTCGGCCAGCGTCGTTTGAATACGCTCTTCTTCCGGCCATATGCCCATAATGCGAACCGCACGAGCACTTTTGGTAGAATTAATCATTCCGCCCAATACCGTGCGTTGTGCAGTGCCGCTTACAAATGGCAACGCTTCTACGGTTTTACGAAGGGCCAACACTGATGAGGAATCCGCGACCACCGCAGTGGATAGTGGTTCGGCATCAAAATCTTCGTGGTGAATCTGCGCATGTCCAGTGGTCGTTCCAATAGCGGATGCCGTGCGCTCGTTATTCATTCCGAAAGAGAAACCTATGATGAGTAAGCCCGCCCAAATTCCTACAGCGATAGATCCAATTACTATAAAGGAGCGCACCTTTGCACGCCAGATGTTTCGCCAAGCCACTTTAAAAATCATGCGCGCATACTTTTTACAGGGTTCAATTTCATGATTTTCCAGACGGCATAACTGCTTACTAACACACCGATAACGAAGACGATCGCGCCATGATTCAAATTAATGATGAATGAGGTGGTGGTATAGAGTTTGGGTTCAAAATCGAATTGTTCAATGGCTTCCTTCATCTGACCACTGAGATCGATGGGGTTGTATTTAAAGTAAAATTGGACCGGTTTGACCACGGCCATTCCCACTACGGCGCCGCCTACGAGAAGCATTAAATTTTCTAAAACAGTAACCGCAGCTAGTGTCGTTTTGCGCATGCCTATACTCACCAAAATTCCAAACTCCCGCTCGCGTTCACTGACCATCATGATGACCGTACCGAGCAACACGAAGGATATAATAAAATACAGAATGGTCACAAAAATTTGACCTCCGGCCATATCTGCTTCAATGGTTTGGACCAATTCTGGAAACAACTGTTCCCAATCTAACAGTTCAAAATCTGATCCTAATAATGGCTCGAGTGACGCTTTCACTTCTGCGAAATCCGCGTTGGGTTCTAGATCTACCACCACTGTCGTCAATAACCCCATGGCATTGTACATCCATTGAGCCGTTTCTAGGGGCAGGACAACAAGCTGTTTATTGAGTTCTGGATTCGATATTTTGGCAATCCCCGATACCATGAATTGACCATAGGCGCTTGCTCCGCGATATCCTTGTCCCAAAAACATAAGTGAATCCCCGAGCTCAACATGTAAATATTCTGCAAGTCCCTCCGAAACAACCACTTCATTAGAGGCAGGTGCGAAGAGGCGACCGTCAATCAATTGGTCCGTTAAACGCAAGCCAGACAATTCCTCCTCCGGATGAATACCCAGTACCAAACTGCCCCTATTACTTTCACCTGTGCTTACTAAAGAAAAGCTCTCTAACCGGGGTACAAGCGAACGAACTCCGGGTACATTTTCCATGGCATCCCAGTCCAGCGTTGTCTCGTCCATACTTAAATCCAGACTCTGGTCGCCCCAAAATCCCTTTTGATGCACCTGTAGATAGCCAAAGTTGTTTGCGACGATATCACCGACCATGTGTTCCCACACACCCACTTGAAAGCTGCGAAGCACCACAGCGAAAATCACACAAAACATAACTGCCGCTATGGTGATGATACTTCTTCCTTTGTTACGCCAAATGTTACGCCAAGCTAATTTGAACATTATTCGACCCGTTTCATGTTACTGCGCTCGAAAAACCCTTCTTCAAAAGTGGGATTAAAGTTGAGCGCCTTGTAAGTCATTTCGGTAAATTTTCCCTCTTCCTCAGCTGGGGTGATCCGCAAAACTGAAGGCAATGTTCTACCACCAAAAGATTTGATTTCTGTCGCTTCGAGCGTGGTGATTAAGTATTCGTCTTCATCGTAAAATTCCGTTCGCAGTTGGAGAAATTCGTCTACAGATACAAAAGTGATTACCTCGCCCCATACTACTGCTGCATCTGCCTTAGGTGTAAGCGCAATTTTAAAGCAATTCGTGCCATTCACAGAGATTATACCTAATAAAGTCGGGGTGTAGTCTTCAACCAATGAACCAGCGTTGATCAACGCATCGTTCGTGAAATCCGTACCCATCCAACTCTGCACCATCGCCGCGGGCAGCGCAACAATTTTCTTGATGCCTGGCACAAAATGCCAAACATCCTCACCGTTTCGAAGAAACACAGTTCCTTTTTCACGCGCCGGACCGGTGATTAAAATCATGGTTTTGTCTAACCCCTGGTTCCAAATTTTAGCTTCCATAGTACGCTCCCAACGAGGGCGGACGGTACGAATACTGACCTCAGCAGCGAGATCTGCACCAGATAATTTGGCCTCCGCTTTTTGGAGAATGGAACTGGGACTCTGCGCAAATAGTGTTACAGAAAAACACAGCAGGATAAAGGTTTTGAAAACTTTTGTCGTCATAATTGTGAGTCTAACTTAGTAACGCATTGTCAACGGGTAAGTTTGCGCAGCCTTAGGTTAATTTTTGGGCCAATTTTGCCATGGTCTTTTTCGCAGATTTTCCTTCGTACAGGACCTCATACACTGCTTTGACAATAGGCATTCTAACCTCTTGCTTTTTACGAATTTTTGCCACCAAGGCAGCTGCATAATAGCCCTCTGCAACCATGGTCATCTCAGCTTTTGCACTTTTGATGGTGTAGCCTTTACCTAACATGTTCCCAAGCATTCGGTTTCTAGAGAACTGGCTGTAACAGGTCACTAATAAATCACCTAGATAGGCGCTCTTTTTAATGTTGATGCGACCTTCACAGGTACTCTTCATGAAGCGGCGCATCTCGCGCGCCGCATTTGAAATAAGTACTGCTTGAAAATTATCCCCGTAACCTAAACCGTGACACATCCCTGCCGCTATTGCATAGATGTTCTTCATTACCGCAGCATACTCTGTACCGTAGATATCCGTGCTCAACGTACACCGTACGTAATGGCTTTGTAAAACGCTTGCTACCTTTTTAGATGCGCTTGCGTCTATCGCGGCAACGGTAAGAAAACTTAATCGTTCCAATGCGATTTCTTCCGCATGACAAGGGCCCGTAATGACAACGATATGATTTTCAGGAACGCCCACTACTTCACGCAAGTATTCTCCGACAATCATGTTCTCATCTGGAATGATGCCCTTTATGGTTGAACACACCAGTTTTCCATCAAGCGCACCCGCATTCATATTCAATAATACCTCCTTAACGAAGGCGCTTGGAACGGCAAAGATGACGATATCGCAACCTTCGATTGCAGCATTGATATCCGTATATATATCTACGCTTCCTTCATCAAAAGCAACCGAAGAAAGGTAGCGTGGATTGTGGTGGTATTCCCGGATATGCGCAGCACTTTCTTCGTTGTGCATCCACCAACGGCAAACACCTGTATTCTCGCTCACCATTTTCACCACGGCAGTCCCGAAGGATCCCCCACCAATGACCGCTACTTTTGGAACTGTATCAGATAACGTCTTCATTAGAATGTGATTTCTGATTCAATAACCTCGTCATCTCTTGAATAGCTGAGAGAAGTCGTATCCCCTTTCTTAAACGCACCCAATGCTGTCATGTAGGCATAAATATCGTCGATAGTAATATCGCCAATCTTAAGGATGATGTCGCCCGCCTGTAAGCCAGCATTTGAACCAGGACGGCCCTCTGTTGCACCGTCTATTCTAAGTCCAGGACCTCCGAAAAGGTAGTCCGGTACTACTCCCAAAGTCACCGAGAAATTGGGTGTTGTCTTTTGTTCAGAGGATGTAGTTCGCTGAAAATTCAACCCTTCATAGTTCGCTGAACGCGCAGTTATGGTGTATACCAAAGACGCTAGTTTTGCCATGCCTTTATAATTGATCTTATCGGCATCATCCGTAGGCTTATGGTAGTCATTGTGCGTTCCCGTGAACAGGTGCAGTACAGGAATATCCTTGTAATAAAAAGAAGTCTGATCTGAGGGACCTACGCCCGCTGGATCTTTCTTAATGTCCAGTCCATGCACAGGGGTGTCGAGAATTTCATCCCATTCAGCAGCAGTTCCTGTTCCGGAGAGTTGCAATCGGTTTTCGCGTAAGCGGCCAACCATGTCGCTGTTGATCATGAATTCAATCTCTTTCAATGGAAAGGTCGGGTGGTTTGTCCAATGCTTTGATCCAATCAAGCCCAACTCCTCAGCGCTGTAAAACTGTATTAAATAATTGTAATTCGTGTCTTGGCGTCGGGTATAATAGCGCATAGCCTCCAACAGCAGTGTCGTTCCTGAACCGTTATCATCTGCACCGTTGTGAATAGCGGCGGGTCCTTTGTACAAACTGTTTTCACCACCCATTCCAAGGTGATCGTAATGTGCACCCAACACAACCGTTTTACGCTTGTTGTTATGGATGTAGCCAATCACATTATAGCCATCACTAAAACGCTCGGACATGTTAACAGCCATCGTCGTTTTTAGTGAACGCTTCATTAGTTTAACTGCCCATTTTTCGTTTCTCACGAAGAATACGGGTACTGCAGAAGCGTTGATACTTTTAAAGAATTCTCGCGTATCCGAGGCTGTCCCTTCAGGGTTAATGAGCAGTACACCAACAGCTCCTTTTTCTACAAGATTAGCCACGCGTTCGTTCAAACTATGGTATG
>JAOMWM010000010.1 GCA_028357285.1 Schleiferiaceae bacterium
AACGCTCCTTCATGCCGCCATTGCTGGGCGCGCCAATAGTATTGGTAAAAGCGATATGTTGTGTTTCGAGCGTTAGGGTATGTTCGTAAACGTCGTTAAGTAAATCCTTTGCAGTATTGTGCGTTTGAGCCTGGACTAAAAAGGGGAAAAGAAGTAAAGCGAATAATTTCATATCGGCGAATTTACGCATCTCCTTTCAATTTCTGTTCCAAAGCGATTTCATCTGGTACTAAAACTTGTCGAGCCTTAGATCCTTCGAACGGACCGAGGATACCTGCAGCTTCCAATTGGTCAACAATACGACCCGCTCTGTTGTAGCCTAACTTTAACTTTCTTTGGATCATCGAGGTCGAACCTTGTTGCGTTTGAACGACTAAACGAGCCGCGTCCATGAATAAAGAATCACGGTCGGATGGGTCTATATCACCAACACCACCGCCTTCTTCACCTACGTATTCTGGCAACTGATATGCCATAGGATATGCCTGCTGATTGCCTATGAAATCACATATTTCTTCAACTTCAGGAGTATCTACAAAAGCACATTGAAGTCGAACCAAGTCTGAACCTTGAGAAAATAACATATCTCCCTTACCTATAAGCTGATCTGCACCCCCAGCATCAAGAATAGTTCGAGAATCTATTTTAGAGGTCACCCTAAAGGCTGCTCTTGCAGGAAAGTTTGCTTTTATGATACCCGTAATCACATTTACAGAAGGACGCTGTGTTGCTACGATTAAGTGGATTCCAATGGCTCTGGCAAGTTGTGCTAAGCGAGCAATGGGCATTTCAACTTCCTTCCCAGCAGTCATAATAAGGTCTGCGAATTCGTCAATCACCAAGACGATGTAGGGTAAAAATTTATGTCCTTCTTCAGGATTTAGACGACGTGAGATGAATTTGGCATTGTATTCTTTTATGTTTCTTACCATAGCTCCTTTAAGCAGCTCATAACGGTTGTCCATTTCAATACACAATGAATTTAGTGTATTAATCACTTTTGCGGTATCTGTTATAATGGCTTCGTCAGTATCTGGAAGTACTGCGAGATAATGGCGTTCTATTTTGTTGTAGAGGGTTAATTCTACCTTCTTTGGATCTACTAGTACAAACTTTAACTGACTCGGGTGTTTCTTATACAACAAGGAAGTCAAGATTGCATTTAAGCCGACAGATTTCCCTTGTCCGGTAGCACCTGCCATGAGAAGGTGAGGCATTTTTGCTAAGTCGAAAATGAAATTTTCATTAGTAATAGTCCGCCCCATAGCTACTGGAAGTTCCATATTAGATTCTTGGAACTTCTTACTTGCAATGACCTGACGCATACTTACCACCTGTGGATTCGCATTGGGAACCTCTATACCGATAGTCCCTTTTCCAGGAATGGGTGCTATTATTCGAATACCCAAAGCAGCCAGGCTTAATGCAATATCGTCTTCAAGATTTTTGATCTTCGAAATTCGAATACCTGCAGCCGGTACTATTTCATAGAGTGTAACGGTTGGACCTATTGTAGCTTTAATTTCCTTAATCTCAATATTGTAGTTTTTTAATGTATCTACAATTCGATTTTTATTGGCCTCAATTTCTTCTTTGTCAAATGTGATTTTCCCGTCGCCGTAGGGCTGTAAGAGTTCAATTTTGGGTAACTGAAATTTACTCAAATCTAGTGTAGGGTCGTATTCGCCGAAATCCTTGACCTTCTTGTTAATAGACTTGTCATCTTCAACTGCTTCTTGATGTACTTCAACTACCACATCGATTGCGGAATCACTCTCATTTTGAGATTCATGGGGCGTTGCGTTCGTGGCTTCAATTGGTGGCGAAACAAGTGCAGGTTCAGGAAGCAATTCTACATCCGGTTCCGGGGCCAATTTTATGCTTTCGCTTGCGAAAGGCTCATCAGGCTCCGGAATAATTTTTCCTGTTCCATCACGATTGGTTTCGATAGGAGGGGCATTTACGGATTGCAAAGGTTTAGGAGCACGCCAATTAAAAGTGAGCGATCTTATTTTAAGTGCAACAACGATATAAAGAATTACAACTGTAAAAAGCACCAGTAGCACCCCCATTCTGCCTAAATACAGAGCAAGTTTCAAATATAGATAGAAGCCCGATAATCCAGATAAAAGGGTAGGGTGTTGACTTGCTAGCCAGCCAAAAAATATAGAAAGCAGCAGTGTATTGACTAAAAAGTGGTTAAAGAGAACCCATGGTTTGATACGTTTTAAAGCGAAAGCATGTTTAAGTCCAAAAAGCATCAACCAAAGTGGAAGAAGTAATCCGGTTAGACCGAAACCTTTCAGAACTAGGAGCGTACCGACAGCGTTTCCAAGTCTTCCAAAAATGTTCCCTACATAGCTTGGATTTATGAATGTTCCACTTGAAGTTGTGGACAAACTAAAGTCCTGAGCCCAGTTTTGGTAATAACTAATAATCGCTACACCAGCAAAAAAACCAATCATCACCAGTAAGAGCGAACCGAAAATCTTTGTGGTAGGGTCATCTGTAATTTCCTTAGTATCAGTCGTTAGCTGCTTTATTTGAATAGAGAACTTCGACGGTTCCTTTGATGTCTTTTTTGCGGATTTCTTTGCCATGGTTGTCGGTGCGTTGTACTTTCAAAAATAAGCCTGTAGTGGTTAGTAAACTCGGGCCTTTCAATAGCGTTATCAACACATTAAAGCCCTATTTTTGTCTTTTAACAGTTTTTCATGCAAATTCTACCAGAAATTCAAAATGAATACGGGCGTTTAGACACTGTAGTTGTTGGTTTGGCATCAAAAATGGGTGGTATTCCGGAATTGGAGGATTGCTATGATGCACGCAGTTATGAGTCTGCAAAGTTGGGTATGTTCCCAAAAGAAGAGTCATGTAGTTCGCAGCTAAAGAGTTTGATTTCTATCCTGGAACAAAACGGAGTAAAAGTCATATACCCCTCATTGATTCATTCATTGAATCAAGTATTTTCAAGAGATATTGCTTTCGTTATTGAGGATCAATATATCATTCCCAATGTCATTGCTGACCGGGCGAAGGAGCGCGATGCGATGGCTGAAATTGAGAAAATCATTCCGTCATGGAATATTATCATGATGCCAAGCGGTTGCTTTGCAGAGGGCGGAGATGTTATTGTGGACAATGACCATGTGTTTGTAGGAGTAAGCAACGATGAAACGTTCGACCGTTTTAAAACGGCACGGACGAATTTTAGGGGAATGGATTATTTAGAAGATGAATTTCCGGCTAAAGAGTTTAAAGGGTTTGAGCTGCATAAGGACGATCGTGATCCTCTGAAGGGGTCCTTGCATTTAGATTGTGCCTTTCAGCCCATTGGTGGTGGAGCGCTTATCGCACCGCATTTGTTTAAGAACGAATCGGATGTACAGTGGTTAATTGAACGATATGGGGAAACGAATGTCTACTCTTGTTCGCCTGAAGAGGCCTACTCGCTCGCTACTAATGTATTTAGCTTTAGTCCAAAGGATATTATTGTATCAGAAAAATGTGAGGCCATGCAATACTGGTTGAGGGAACGAGGATTAAATGTGCACAGTATTGTGTACGATGAAATAGTTAAAATGGGTGGTTTACTAAGATGTACAACCATGCCTTTAAAGCGCGTGTAAATGACAAAAAATGCGACTAATACATTGTTGATGGTACGACCCGTTGCGTTCGCTTTGAATGAACAAACGGCCGTAGACAACTTCTATCAAAAGAAGGGAACCAGCGAACAAAATGCTCAAAAACTGGCCTGTGAGGAGTTTGATGGATTCGTCAAAAATTTACGGGCTCAGGGCGTTTTGGTCGAAGTCTTAGAAGACACGTTAATGCCGCATACACCCGACAGTATATTTCCAAACAATTGGATTAGTATGCACGAGGACGGGCGCATCGCCATATACCCTATGAAAGCAGAAAATAGACGATTGGAGCGAAGATCTGATATTTTTGAGGAATTGAAACGTCGGGGATATAAAATTGGCTCGACTATAGATTATACACCATCGGAGGACAAAGAGATTTACTTAGAAGGTACTGGTTCTATGGTGCTCGATCACGATGCTAAAATTGCCTACTTAGCGAAGTCACAGCGCGCAGATGAAGGATTATTCCGAACTTTTTGTACGGACTTTGACTATACACCCTTTGTTTTTACTGCATATCAAGACACCCCGGATGGTGTAGGGAAGATTTATCATACAAATGTGATGATGTGCGTAACGGACAAATATGTTTTGGTTTGTTTGGATACTATTCATGATTCAATTGAGCGGGCTGGAGTAGAGACTGCCATACGCAATAGCGGAAAACAAGTTTTGGAAATAAGCGTGGAACAAAAAAGTAATTTTGCCGGCAACATGCTGCTTGTCAAAGGAACTGCGAACCAATTATTTTTGGTGATGAGTTCAAGTGCCTACAGCTCACTAACTGCGGAACAAATTGACTTTATACAGCAATACCACACCATCCTTCACAGCGATTTACATACCATTGAAACCCTTGGAGGAGGCAGTGCACGCTGCATGTTGGCTGAAATATATTTGACAAAAACGGCATAAATGAGTTTAGAACAAAACATTAGTAAAGCGCTCAATGAGCTCTATGGTGTTCAGGTACAGCCGGAGCTTCAAGAAACGCGAAAAGAATTCGATGGTGATGTTACTCTGGTAGTTTTCCCATTCGTTCGTGCGGCTAAAAAGAAACCTGAAGAAGTAGCAGAAGAATTGGGGGTGAAGCTGTTAGAAATGTCCGCTGTGGCTGGTTACAACGTAGTAAAAGGGTTCTTAAACTTAAGTTTAGATCGTGGGGTATATGTTGACCAATTCCAAACCTTTGCTTCAGATCCTCGTTTTGGTCTCCCGGACCCGGGATCAAAAGGATCATATATTGTGGAATACAGTTCACCGAATACAAATAAACCTCTTCACCTGGGGCATATTCGCAATAACCTTCTTGGCTATTCTGTTGCTGAGATTTTGAAGGCTAATGGTATTGACGTATCTAAGGTGCAGATTATCAATGACCGAGGCATTCATATTTGTAAGTCTATGCTGGCTTGGCAAGAGTATGGAAATGGTGAAACACCGGATTCCTCGGGATTGAAAGGAGATCATTTGGTGGGCAAATACTACGTCAAATTTGATCAGGTTTATAAAAATGAGATCAAGGCGTTAATAGCTGAGGGTAGAACTGAAGAGGAAGCTAAAAAGCAAGCACCGTCACTATTGAAAGCACAGGAGATGCTTTTGAAATGGGAGCAAGGAGATACTGATATCGTAGCGCTTTGGAGAACTATGAACGAATGGGTGTATAGCGGTTTTAATACCACCTACGCGAAATTGGGAGTAGACTTTGATAAGAACTATTACGAAAGCCTAACCTATGTCCTTGGTAAAGACGATGTCGCTAAGGGACTAGAATCGGGCGTCTTTTATAAAAAAGAAGATGGATCTGTTTGGATCGATCTTGAGAGTAATGGTTTAGATCACAAATTGGTCCTTCGAAGTGACGGTACTAGCGTTTACATGACACAGGACATCGGTACGGCCATTCAGCGATTCAAGGATTTCCAGGCAAAGGGGATGACCTATGTCGTTGGAAATGAGCAAGACTATCATTTTAAAGTGCTCTTTTTAATATTATCGAAACTGGGCTATGCATGGGCGGAGCAACTGCATCATTTAAGCTATGGGATGGTCGATCTTCCTTCAGGTAAAATGAAAAGTAGAGAAGGTACCGTAGTGGACGCCGATGATCTGATCGATGGAATGGTAGCGGATGCCGAAAGTATTTCAAATGAACTAGGCAAATTAGACGGTCTCGAGGAGGCGGAACAACAAGAGTTATTCACCACACTAGGCTTAGGTGCACTAAAATACTTTATTTTAAAAGTCGATCCAAAAAAGCGCATGCTCTTTAACCCTGCTGAAAGTATAGACTTTAACGGACATACAGGTCCCTTTATACAGTACGCACACGCACGAATTCAAAGCTTGCAGCGCAAGGCACCACAAGGCATGGTATTGGATTGGACAGCTTTGACCCCGAATGAGGATGAAACTATAGTAATTAAAGCGCTCCTTCAATATCCAGATGTAGTTGACCAGGCGGCTAGAAACTTTTCTCCGGCAGTTTTAGCTAACTATACTTATGAATTGGTCAAGAAATACAATGGATTTTATCAAAATAATAGCATTTTGAAAGCGGAAACAGAACAAAGCATTGTCTTTCGTTTGTTGTTGAGTAAGAAAGTAGGCGAAGTAATTAAGGCTTCGATGAATTGCTTGGGTATCCAAGTGCCAAATAGAATGTAAGATGAGTAATGAAGTAAGGGCCTTAGCGCCAAATAACGTTTGGAATCACTTTGCAGATTTAAATGCAGTTCCGCGTCCGTCTAAAAAGGAAGAGCGTGTGATTCAGTTCATGGTCGATTTCGGCCACAAACTAAACCTACTCACAGAGGTGGATCATATTGGTAACGTATTCATTCGTAAACCGGCGTCTGCCGGAATGGAAGACAAGACTCCGGTGGTATTACAGGCCCATCTCGATATGGTACATCAAAAGAATAATGATACCACATTTGACTTTGATACAGAAGGGATTAAGATGTTGGTCGAAGGTGATTGGGTAAAGGCACAAGGCACAACACTTGGATCTGATAATGGCATGGGTGTGGCCTTTATAATGGCAGTATTGTCTTCAGATACCATCGCACATCCTGCAATAGACGCTCTTTTTACTATCGACGAGGAAACAGGAATGACTGGAGCTTTGGAGCTAAAGGGAGGTATGTTAAACGGTAAGATTCTGTTGAATATCGATACAGAGGATGATGACGAATTGACCATTGGTTGTGCAGGAGGTATAGATGTTACTGCCACCCATTCTTTTGATATGGAACCAGCACAAAGCAATGCTCTAGCTTATGAGATTACTATCAAAGGATTGAATGGTGGTCACAGTGGTATGGATATTCATAAAGGTTTGGGTAATGCAAATAAACTCATGAACCGTTTGATCGATCGATTGGGCGATGGAGTTCAACTCATTGCCTTAGATGGAGGAAGCTTGCGTAATGCTATTCCAAGAGAGAGTGTTGCTCATGTTTTATGGAACGGTAATGAAGAATCATTCGAAGAAGTAATTACCAGTGTTGGAGAAGAATTTATAGATGAACACGCAACCACGGATTCAGATATTGAGATCAGTTGCGAAACCATAGACCGTCCAGATGTGGCGCTCTCTGTAGCAGCAAGCCAATTAATCATTAGTGCAATTTATGCTTGTCCAAACGGCATTTATCGTATGTCTCCAGACATTGCTGGCTTAGTTCAAACGTCAAACAATCTTGCTCGTGTAGCTTTAAAGGATGGTGATTTTACCGTAATGTGTCTTACGCGCAGTGCAGTAGAGACCGAGAAGATGGATCTTGCACGCGGAATACAACGGATTTTTGAAACAGCAGGATGTGCTGTTGATTTGAGTGGTGATTACCCCGGTTGGGCACCGAACCCTAAAAGCAACATCCTTACAACCATGAGTGGGTTGTACCGCGATCTTTTCAATGCTGAACCGAAAATTCAAGCGTGCCATGCAGGTTTAGAATGTGGAATTTTAGGAACCAATTATCCTGAAATGGAATTGATTTCTTTCGGCCCAAATATTCGTGGAGCACATTCTCCTGATGAAAAATGTCAAATCAGTTCTGTACAGAAGAGTTGGAAATTCTTTTTAGCGACTTTAGAAAATATACCAAACGTTTAAGCACATGTTTGAAAGTTTAAGTGACCGTTTAGAAGGTGCCTTTGATATTCTCAAAGGGAATAATAAGATAACTGAATTAAACATCGCGGATAGCGTCAAGCAAATCCGTCGCGCTTTAGTAGAGGCAGATGTTAGTTTTAAGATTGCAAAAGACTTTACCAATACGGTCAAAACAAAAGCCATAGGTCAAGGCGTTATTACTGCAGTTAAGCCAGGCCAGGCCATGGTGAAGATCGTTCGCGATGAGATGGCTGAATTGATGGGTGGACAGGCTGAAAGTTTGGACCTCACTTCAACGCCAACAATCATATTAATGGCTGGTCTTCAGGGTTCTGGTAAAACCACCCACAGTGCGAAGTTGGCCAATTATTTACTGCTTAAGAAATCACGTAAACCCTTATTGGTAGCTTGTGATGTCTACAGACCTGCTGCAATCAATCAATTGCAGGTATTGGGTGAACAACTGGGTATTGAAGTCTATGCCGAAGTTGGTAATCAGGATCCCGTAAGTATTGCCGAGAATGCAGTGAAGCATGCGAAAAGCAAAGGGTACAATACGGTCATTGTGGATACTGCAGGTCGTTTGGCTGTGGATGCCGCGATGATGGACGAAATAGGCCGTATACATAAAGCTGTAGCTCCTCAGGAAACTCTTTTTGTAGTGGATGCGATGACGGGTCAAGATGCTGTCAATACTGCTAAAGCATTTAACGATGTTTTGGATTTTGAAGGTGTTATTCTTACGAAACTCGACGGTGATACTAGAGGTGGTGCAGCATTAACCATTAAATCTATAGTCAACAAACCCATTAAGTTTATTGGTACGGGTGAGAAAATGGAAGCATTAGACGTCTTCCATCCGGACCGTATGGCGGACCGTATCTTAGGGATGGGTGACGTAGTTAGTCTTGTTGAAAAAGCACAAGAACAATTTGATGAAGAGAGTGCTCGAAAGATGAGCAAGAAAATCTCTCAGGATGCCTTCGGTTTTGATGATTTTATGGAGCAAATCCAGCAAATCAAGAAGATGGGGAACATGAAAGATTTAATGGGGATGATTCCTGGTATGGGAAAAGCCTTAAAAAATGTGGAAATAGATGATGATGCTTTCAAGCATATTGAAGCAATGATCAATTCTATGACTCCTATTGAACGTCAGCAGCCGGATACTATAAATGGATCGCGAAGAAAACGTATTGCTTCCGGCTCTGGTCGTACAGTTCAGGATGTCAATAATCTTTTAAAGCAGTTTACGGATATGCGCAAAGTCATGAAAATGATGCAAAGCGGCGGTGGAAAACGTGGAATGATGAATATGATGCGTGGAATGCGCTAAAAAATAAGCTATGGTAGTTTTAGATGGAAAAGTAACCTCAGCCAAAATCAGACAGGAATTGGCCATTAAGGTCAAAGAATTAAAGGCTCAGGGTAAAAAGGTTCCGCATCTTGCAGCGATCTTAGTAGGAGAGGACGGGGCTTCTCGCACCTATGTAAATGCCAAAGTTCGTGACTGTGAAGAGGTGGGATTCGGGTCAACATTGATAAAACTTCCATCGGAAACTACTGAGGATGAGCTTCTCAAAGCCATAACCAAGCTCAATAATGATGAGGATATTGACGGCTACATAGTACAACTGCCATTACCTAAGCATATAGATGAAACGAAGGTTTTATTGGCTGTTGATCCTAAAAAAGATGTGGACGGATTTCATCCACAGAATGTTGGCAAGATGACGCTGAATCTACCGACCTACATTCCTGCTACACCTCAAGGAATCGTTGAATTATTGCGTCGATATGAAGTTCCCACTGAAGGAAAAAATTGTGTCGTAATTGGTCGCTCGCACATTGTAGGTTCGCCTATGTCGATTTTACTGAGTCAGCATAATTACCCGGGAAATTGTACCGTGACACTTTGCCACAGTCGTACTCAAAACCTTGAAGATGTTTGCCGAAATGCAGATATTATAGTTGCAGCCTTAGGTCGTCCTGGATTTATAACAGCAGATATGGTTAAGGAGGGTGCATGTGTCATTGATGTAGGAATTACGAGAGTAGACGATAGCACCAAGAAGAGCGGCTTTAGGTTGCTTGGTGATGTGGACTATGAGGCAGTCGCGCCTAAATGCAGTTTCATAACACCTGTACCAGGAGGTGTGGGGCCAATGACTCGTGCCGCTTTGATGATGAATACAATGAAGGTAACAGAGCTTGCAGACTAAGTGAAAGATATTCAAACCTCATCCAGCTATCAGCAGTCGGACATAAGAGATGGACTAGTGGTTCCTCTTATGGAAGAATTTTATACTATACAAGGTGAAGGTTTTCATACTGGTAAAGCCGCTTATTTTATACGAATAGGTGGCTGTGATGTAGGTTGCCATTGGTGCGATGTAAAAGAAAGCTGGAACCCAGATAGTCATCCGCCAACATCGATCGAGGCCATTGTAGAAAATGCAAAGAAGTACAGTTCAACGGTTGTTGTCACAGGAGGTGAGCCTTTAACGTGGAATATGGAGCCCTTAGTTTCCTCATTGAAAACGAAGGGTATGCAAGTATATGTTGAAACTTCGGGAGCGTATAAGCTAACTGGAGATTGGGATTGGATTTGTCTAAGCCCAAAGAAGACAGCGAAACCTAAGGAAGCTTACTACAAAGCTGCGCATGAATTAAAGGTGATCATCTACAATCTAAACGACTTTAAATGGGCGGAAGAGCATGCAGCTAAGATGCATGAAGGCTGCCAATTATTTTTACAACCTGAATGGAGTAAGCGTGAGGAGATGATGCCTTTCATTGTTGATTATGTGATGAACAATCCGAAGTGGAAGGTGAGCTTACAGACCCACAAATACATGCATATTCCTTAAGCTATGGGTAAGGTACTTTCAGTTACAGAAGCTGTTGATGTTCTGCTACAAGGGCAAATCGTGGGTTTGCCTACAGAGACGGTCTATGGTTTAGGTGCAGATGCTACCAATGAGTCTGCGGTAGCTCAGGTATTTATAGCAAAGAACAGACCCCGTTTTGATCCACTGATTGTGCACGTGCCTACTTTGGCTGCAGTAAGAGAGATTGCGGAATTATCCGAAGCAGCCGAGCAGCTTTTCCTTGCTTTTAGCCCCGGTCCATTAACGGTTGTTTTGCCAAAAAAGGATACTATTCCAGATCTTGTAACAAGCGGACATCCCACTGTGGCTGTTAGAATTCCGGCACACCCTCTGATGCTGTCGGTATTGCAATCTAGTGGGCTTTACATCGCTGCGCCAAGCGCAAATCCGTTTGGTTTTGCATCACCGACAACGGCTCAACATGTATTGGACCAGTTAGGCAACTTGATTTCAGGCGTTGTCGATGGTGGTCCTTGTAGTATCGGTATTGAAAGTACCATAGTCGATATGAGTAGTGATGCACCTAAAGTATTGCGCTTAGGAGGAATGGCGTTGGAACAATTAGAACGAGTCCTTGGTCCGATTTCTACGCAGTTAAGTTCTTCAAATCCAAATGCACCTGGAATGCTCACCTCGCACTACAACCCCGGGGCCCCTGTTGAGTTATTTAATGATAGAGAAGCTCTCTTGGCTGCTTTACAGTTGGAGGATTCTGATGCCATAGGAATACTCTATTGGGGTGAGACTATAGCCCATGCTAGCAGCTTTAATTTGAGTGAGCAACGATCAGATTTGGAAGCTGCTTGTAATCTATTTAAAGGATTGCGACTCATAGGTAGGGCTCCTGTAACAAGAATCTATGTACACTTATTACCTGAATATGGTTTAGGTAGAGCTGTGAACGACCGTCTTCAACGTGCTGCTAACAAATAAGTTAGAATAAGAGGTGCAGGCACCTTTTTTAATTGAAAATCTTTCTATTTTAAGGGAATGAACAAAACCCTTCTTTTTATCGCACTTCTGTGCAGCAGCTCACTATATGCGCAACTTAGCGGTATAGTTGTTGATTCCCGTGGAGAGCCTATTGTAGGAGCAAGCGTCATAGTATTGAATGGAACCATGCCAACAAATATTGGTACAGTGACCGATTTTGATGGAAATTGGTCCTTAAACATCTATGGTAAGAATGCGGAGCGCGCTGCCGTTCGAGTTCAAAGCATGGGATTTCAATCCTTAGATTTCAAAACTACAGGGACTGATAATCGAATTGTGTTGCAACCGGATCAAAACCTTCTTAAAGAGGTCAGCGTGGTACAACAGCGTTTGAGTGCGCAGCAAGAAAAGAGTGCCCTCACCGTAGAAAGTATGGATGCATTGGCTATTAAAGAGAGCCCCAGTGTCAGTTTTTACGATCATTTAGGTACGCTAAAAGGCGTCGATTTGACAAGCGCTAGCATAGGATTTAAAATCATCAATACAAGAGGTTTCAATAGCACGTCGCCTGTACGATCGTTACAACTTATTGATGGAGTTGATAATCAGAGCCCTGGATTGAATTTTAGTTTAGGTAATTTCCTAGGTGCACCAGACCTCGATATTGTAACTGTTGACGTTATTGCTGGTGCAAGTACCGCATTTTACGGTCCCAGTGCGTTCAACGGCGTAATTGCTATGCAAACGAAGGATCCCTTTCAATTTACAGGGTTGAGTGCAAGCTTAAAGGCGGGAGAGCGCAATCTCACTGAGTTTTCCTTACGTTGGGCGGCGAAAGTAAATGAAAAATTTGCCTATAAAATCAACGTGTTCGCACTAAAGGCAGACGATTGGGAAGCGAACAATATGGATCCTACGGATGTGAGTAGAGACGATGCAACGAATCCAGGTGGTTATGATGCCGTTAATCGTTACGGAGATGAAGATTGGTGGGACGATGGCGGTGATTCAAAGACATTCCCCGGGCTAGGAAGATTTTATCGTGCTGGTATTGAAGAGAAATATTTAGTGGATTATGATACCGAAAACATCAAGTTAACCACGGCGCTACACTATAAGATAAAAGAGGATTTAACAGCGATTTATGCTGTTAATTTCGGTTCAGGTACAACCGTTTACCAAGGAGATAACAGATACAGTCTCAAGGACATTCTATTCCTTCAGAATAGGGTAGAGCTGCAAAAGAAGGACAAGTGGTTTTGGCGAGCTTATTCCACCCATGAAGATGCTGGTAATAGTTACGACGCTTATTTTACGGCATTAAGAATGCAAGACAGTGTGGTATCGAATCAGTCCTACAATCTCTACTATACGGGCCTTTGGAATATTTTCAATAAACCGAAAGTTCGCGCCATGCCCGGGGCTCCGGCCAACAGTCTTCCTATGAGCCAGTATCAATCTATTATGGATTCTTTGATCGCAAGTAACCCGGATTTTTTCAACCAATTACACGAAGACAACAGGAATAATGTATCGATAGCTACAGCATCTGACGCATTAGGTGCAGTTACCATTGAGGAACTTCAGAGTTTTGCTAATCAACTAACACCCGGAACATCAGAATTTGACAATTTGAAGAATCATATTACTTCTACCTTATTTACTGACGGTGGCAGCCGTTTTTATGATAAATCGGCACTGTACCACACACAGGGTGAACGTACGTTTACTTTTGATAATGGCGCAATATTTCGAGTTGGTGCTAATGTCCGGCTTTACACACCGAAAAGTGCAGGTACAATATTCTCAGATACAGCTGGTACCACTATAACAAATAGAGAAGCCGGACTCTACGGAGGGTGGGAGCAATCCTTTTTAGATGAGCGCCTTAAATTAAGTGCAACTGGGAGAATCGATAAAAATCAAAATTTTCGAGCATTGGTTTCTCCAGCAGTTTCTTCTGTATACAATGCGACAGAGAACCAAACTTTTCGTCTAAGCTTTTCAAGCGCCATTCGTAACCCAACATTGGCTGACCAGTATCTAAATTATAATGTCGGTAGAGCCGTGCTTCTAGGTAACCTAGGTGGCTTTGACTCATTAGTGACTTTAGACAATATTGTGGAATATTTAGGCAAGCCAGCGAATGGAAGACTTTCACACGATTTTGGTTATTTCAATGTAGATGCCATACGACCTGAAAAGGTAAAAACTGCTGAGGCAGGTTATCGAGCGACTATAGGGAAGCGCATTTTTGTTGATGCAAATTACTATTACAGTCTTTATGATGATTTTATAGGATACATAATAGGAGCAGACATTGAAGAAGGAACAACAGCCATTGACAGATTGAAGTCATTGCAGGTCTATCGCGTTGCCGCGAATGCAACGGAGCAAGTAACGACTCAAGGTTTCAGCATTGGTATGAACACATTTGTCGGTGATTATCAGACATTAACTGGTAATTACAGTTGGAATAAACTTACATCTGCGGTATCTGATCCTATAGTACCGGCCTTTAACACTCCAGAGCACAAGTTCAATCTAGGATGGAATATTCGTAATTACCCATGGAAGAATGACGATTCAAAGCTTATTGGTGCCGGTGTGAACTACAAATGGGTTGAGGGATTTATATTTGAAGGATCACCCCAATTTACAGGCTCTATACCCTCTTACGGCTTATGTGATGCACAAGTATCACTGACCCGAGTAAAGGAAAACTCAAATAAAAAACGTACCATTACATATAAAATAGGCGCTAGTAACGTCTTAAACAATAAAGTATATCAAGTATTTGGGGGGCCTTTAGTAGGGAGGTTGGCTTATCTAAGTATTCAAATTAATTAACCTCTTTTAAAGAACATGCCTATGAAAAAGTTTACACTTTTACTATGTTCATTGCTCTTTTCAGTTACTGTTGTTGCACAGCGCTACACTACTGAAATATTCAATGACAATGAAATTATTGTATCATCAGATGTCAGTTATGGTGTTAATTTCAACCCTTACATAGATTCTGCATTGCTTGGAGGAACGAACCTTCAACCGTTGCAAGCAGACTTCTATATGCCTTCCCCTGCTGTAGATACAGTTACTAACCGTCCGGTTGTTATTGTATGGCATACTGGTTCATTCCTTCCTAAAGGGATAAATGGCTCTCCATTAGGAACGCGTCAAGACAGCGCAGTAGTAGAGATGTGTCATCGTTTTGCAAAAATGGGATACGTGAGTATTGCTGCTTCTTACCGTTTAGGTTGGTTGGCAAATAGTACCAATCTAGATGTACGTCGCGGAAGTAACTTACTCGCGGTCTACTATTCTATCCAAGATGCAAAAGCGCTCGTACGCTATTTGAACTTAACACAAATGGGTGCTGGTAATCCATACGGTATTAACGCAAGTAATACCATTATGGTAGGTCAAGGTTCAGGCGGTTACTTAACATTTGCATATGCCACAATAGACAAACATTCAGAAGTCGCAGGGCCAAACAAATTTAAGTATCAGGATTCAACCGGCATCTTCGGTCAGCCTGTACTTCCTGGCGACTCTTATGTCGACACGTCTATTGTCGGTGATATCGACGGCTTTGGTGCAGAGGTAGTTGTCACTGGACAGAATGCATTAGGTTTACCAACAATGGACTACAGCTCTCCTGGTCGTAATTATATTAATCATCCAGGTATGCCGGATGATATTCTTATGACTATCAATATGGGAGGCGCTATGGGAGATGGTGCTTGGTTGGAACAAGGTGATGTTCCTATGTTGAGTATCCATAGTAAATTCGATTTCTTCGCACCATATGATACCGGTATGGTTTACGTACCAATAGGAGCACAATTCTTTGCAGTTGTGAGTGTAACCGGATCATACGGCGCAATTAAAGCAGCTAACGCATTAGGCAATAATGATATATTCTTAAACGAAAACTATACTGATGCAGTATGGGTAGACCAACAAGCAACTAACCCAACAGGTGAAGAGTGTTTATATACTGTTGAAATTGCTCCTGCCCAAGCAGCAACCCCATGGATTGTTCATACTTCTCCTTGGAATTGGTATGATCCAAATGATCCGAATATTACAGCAACTGATGCCAATCCAAATGTGAAGAGTACTTCAATAGCTTGGATGGATACGGTTATGTCATTCATAGTACCACGTATGGCTACTGTATTGCAAGCAGAAGGGGTGCCAGCAGGTATCGTTGAAACGGCGCAATCGTTCGAGGTTTATCCAAACCCAGCCTCTGATCTAGTGGCTATCAAAGGAACGAATGGCAGTATGTTTACAAGTATACAAGCTTTCGATATTACTGGTAGAGTAGTGTACGCATCGGATGCAACTGGCAACAGGTTAAGCATTGATGTTTCGAATTGGAATAATGGAATCTATTTGGTGCAGATAGCAACCGAAAATGGTGTCCAAGTCAAACGCATCGTTGTAAACTAATCGACCGCGCTTAATGTTAATAGAGTCCTCATACGAACGTATGGGGACTTTTTTTTGCCATAAATTTGCCCACGATAAAGGAAAACCAAATGATTAATTTCAATACGGAACTTCAAGCACTCGAAAAACTACCTATTACTGCTTTAGAGCGTGCAGCACGTTATGGTGATGGTGTTTTTGAGACCATCAGGATGCGTGAAGGTAAATTACTCTTCATAGAAGATCACTATTTCCGATTGATGGCTAGCATGCGTATACTGCGCATGGCTATTCCTATGGAGTTCACTCCAGAATTTATTGTGGATCAATCATTGAGGCTTGCTGAGGAGCGCGGTTTTGAAAACGGTCGCTTGCGATTACAGATCGTTCGTCGTGGTGGCGGTACCTATACACCTAATAGCAACGCGATTGATTGGTGGATGGAATTAGAACCGATTGAGACCAAGGATTACGTTTTAAATCATGTAGGCTTGAAAGTGGAGCTCTTTAAAGATCATTACGTACAGCCAGGGCTACTATCTACATTAAAGAGTAGTAATGCCTTGCCCTATGTTTTAGGAAGCATTTATGCTAAAGAGAATCAATTCGATGCGGTACTTTTAGTGAATGATGCTAAGCAATTGGTCGAAGCGAATTACGGTAATGTATTTCTCGTTCAAGGCAACATTCTACGCACCGCCCCTTTAGAGGATGGCGCATTACGAGGCATTTTTAGGAAGAATGTACTCGATTGGGCGAAGGATATAGGGCTCGAAGTGCAAGAGGCCTCTATTAACCCATTTGACTTGCAAAAAGCGGATGAAGTATGGATCACAAATACAATTCGTGGTATTCAGTGGGTTGAGCAGTACCGTAAAAAGACATTTGGTGCAACGAAAGCGAAGGAAATGATTGATATGATTAACCGTAAGCTCAATGTCTTAGGTGCCCTTTAATTCATCCAAGGATCTTCTGGGGCATTAGCCCATAGTGCGAATTCACCACCCAATGTCTTCATGTATTTACGCCACGCCTCACTAGTGAGCTCAAGTGGTTCTATCTCAAATGGCGGTTTCAGTACAATCCAAGTCCCTTGACCAATTTCTTCTTCAAGTTGCCTAGCCGCCCAACCACTATAACCTAAGAAAAACTTGCATCGTACCGATTGAATATTCAATTCTCTCGCGGTTCTAATGGCTTCTTGTAAAATAGTATAATCGCCACCTAAATAGAGGCCATTCCCAGCGTCCATTGCACCGTTTAAGGTATCCATCGTATGTAAATAAAAGAGCGCATCCTGCTCTACAGGACCACCGTAATAGATAGGGTCTTCTCCAGGAAGCTGATTCATAAAGTCTTGAGCAAGGAGTGAAGAGTTCTTATTAAGAGTGAATCCAAGCGAACCGTCTTTATCGTGAGCTGTTAGGTATACAACCGATTGCTCAAAAAAGCCATCACCAATAAGCGGTTTAGAAATTAAGAGTACGCCTTTTTGTGGACGGTTTTTGTTTTGCATTACACTAATTTAGTAACATGGATTTACACAACATTCGCGAAGATTATAAGTTCGATTCATTGCTTGAAGCGAATCTACAGAAAAACCCTGTTGATCAATTTAAAGATTGGTTTGAGAGTTATCAACTTTTAAGAGTAAAAGATGCCAATGCAATGGCAATTGCTACTGTAGATGGAAACGGTATACCCCAGAATAGAATTGTGTTGTTAAAGGAGGTGCGTAAAGATGGTTTGGTATTCTACACGAACTACGCGTCAGACAAGGGGCAACAACTTATGGAGAATCCTAATATCAGTTCGCTTTTTTATTGGCGTGAACAAGAGCGTCAAATACGTATTACAGGAACCGTAAGTAAACTTGATGAGCAAGAGAATGAGAAGTATTTTAAGACGAGGCCTTGGCTTAGTCAAATAGGTGCTGCCGCTTCTGACCAAAGCAAGGCAATAGAGGATCGGAATGCGCTAGAGAAGAAGTTTAATGCGTTTCAGCAAAATTATCCAGAGGGAAGCGCTGTTCCTAAGCCAGAATCTTGGGGCGGGTTCTTAATTTCTCCCGAAACATTTGAGTTTTGGCAGGGTAGGTCCGGTAGGCTCCATGATCGGATCATCTACACGATGAATGAGGGTCATTGGGTTACTAAACGATTGCAGCCTTAGCATATGGGCAAAAAAAAATGCCTTCCCTAAGGAAGGCATTTTGATAAGGTATAAGTCTTAAGATTAGAGCTTACCGTTTAGGTCAGCGCCAGCTTTAAACTTAGCTACTTTCTTAGCAGCAATTTTGATAACTGCACCAGTTTGTGGGTTACGACCATCACGAGCTGCACGCTCAGAAACAGAGAAAGAACCGAAACCTACCAAAGAGATACGGCCACCACCTGCTAGTGTTGAACCTACGTTACCAGTAAATGAGTCTAAAGCTGCTTTAGCTTGTGCTTTAGAGATGCCAGCGTCTGCTGCCATTGCGTCGATCAATTGTGCTTTGTTCATTGCAATTAATTTTAATTAGTTAATCATTTTAACGAATGCTTCTCAAATATAGATGAAAATTGCTTGTATGCAAGTGTTTTCGGGCCTTCAGCTAAAAAAAGTTAATAACTAGCCGAAATTATTCACAATCGGCTAAAAACTAAGTTTAAATACTTATTAAATAAGCAGTAATTCATCTATTTGCATGCCATTTGCAAAGTCTTTTCCCGACATTTGGCGCTTACCAGCAGCTTTTATAGAGGTGATTTCGATGGTTCCTTTGGAATATTTAAGGAACAAACCGCCCTTTAATCGAAATAATATAGGATTACTACTGGTTGTTTCGGCTACACATATTTCCGCATTCATGAATTTATAGTCTCCAAAATATGCACCTGGAAACGGACTCAAACCTCTTATTTGATTGATGATTTGGTTGGGAGATTTAGTAAAGTCCAAACTACAGTTTTCCTTATTTAATTTAGGAGCATGTGTAGCGAGTTCACTGCTTTGGGGCTGAAGTGTACATTGTCCCTTAAAAATAGAATTAACTGTATTCACAACTAAGTCGGCTCCTAAAGGCATCATTACGTCATGAAGTTCTCCTGCTGTCCAGTTATCACTTATCGCTATTTCTGATTGTTGGATGATAGAACCAGTATCTATATCCTTATCTAGAAAAAAGGTGGTTACACCGGTCTTCGTATCTCCATTAATTATGGCCCAATTAATAGGAGCCGCTCCTCTGTATGCAGGCAGAAGTGATCCATGCAGGTTAAACGTTCCTAATGGAGGCATATTCCAAACAACTTCCGGCAACATTCGGAATGCAACTACTACAAATAAGTCGGCATTAAAAGCAGCCAGTTCAGTGAGAAATGCCGCATCCTTTAGTGAAGTGGGTTGTAGTGTAGGAATACCAAAGTCATTCGCCGCTTTCTTTACAGCACTTTCATGAAGTTTCCTCCCGCGCCCCGCCGGTTTATCTGCTACAGTCACTACAGCAACCACAGAGATGTTGGCTTGAATCAATGCCTTCAAAGGGGCTACCGCGAATTCCGGGGTCCCCATATATATTATGCTCTTACCTAAATCTTCTGAGCTCATCTACTGAACAATTTAAATCAAACCAAATATCGTCAATTGTATTCCCTTCGGAAAGGAGCTGTTTTACTTTGTGTTCATCTGGATAATGGTCATGTAAACAGCTACTACATTTCCCGCAAGGCTGCACTTCCGTGCTTTGTCCAAAGTACTTTGATAATTCAATAAATATGCATTCTTCGCTATTTAATAATGACAGCATGGCCTGTGCTCTTTCTACTTTACTTTGAAGCCAACTGTCTAAAAATGATTTCGGAAAATGCAGATGCCTCTTATGGGGTCTTGGATCCATAAGGGTGATTGAACTTCCGGATGTTTCAGGGAGGTACTTTAATAGTCCTTTCTCTTCGAAATAAGAAAGACTACGTTCGAACTGTTGAGGGGTAAGCATAGCTAAAGCGGCACATTTCTTAAGATGAATACGAGCCGGTTGGTGCATGGCGTGCGGATATATACGCAGGAGTTGTATGAGCAGCTCTCCTTCTTGTCGTTGTAATTTTTCCCATTGAAGAGGTTTGCTAGTAAATTCTAGTGCGGGCCAAATTTGACTACTTTCTTGAAATTGCCAATAGCCCCTATGTTGAAGTAGTTTTATGTAGGACAACGCCACAGGTACACTCATATTAAAATCATTTGCCAGAGCGACGATACTAAAGGGATAAGCAGTGTCCTCTCCTGTGCCTACTGCAATTTGAAATCTGCTGCAAAATTTATTATAGAATTCTAGGGCTTTAATGGGATCTGGTAAATCCGTTATTCCTTTCTGTAATCTTGCCACATCTTGCTGATGGAAGAGTAGGTAGGCTGAAGCTTCTTGACCACCTCGACCACCTCGACCCACCTCCTGGTAATACCCTTCTAATGTATCGGGTACGTCCCAATGCACGACCCAGTTGACATCGCTTTTATCGATTCCCATTCCGAAAGCAGTAGTACTAACTATCATTCTAAGTTCATTCGAAAGCCAAGCCTCTTGACGTTGTTCTTTTACGTCGGGTAATAAGCCGGCATGATAGTAATCTGCAGAATGACCATTGTTTTGCAGCAGTTCTGCTAATGACTCGCAACTGCGTCTGGTTTTAGCATAAATTATCCCAGTACCTTCTAAACGCTTTAGCAGTCGAAACAATTGACGCTCTTTATTGGGTGTGAATTTTATGTACAAATGAAGATTTTCCCTTCGAATAGAGTCTTCAAACACCTTCGCATTTGCTATCAGCAAAGCTTCTGCTAAATCTTTTTTTACTCTGGGAGTAGCGGAGGCAGTTAAGGCCAAAACAGGAACATCAGGCTTCAACGTCCTTAGAATATGTACGTTTAGATATGACGGTCGAAAATCGAAGCCCCATTGCGAAATACAATGCGCTTCATCAATAGCTATTAACCCGATATCTGCATGCTTAATGTATTCCTGAAACAATTCACTATTTAGTCGTTCGGGTGCAAAAAAGGCAAACTTATACTGTCCAAAACGAATGTTTCTAAAAGCTTCATCTAGTTTACGTGGAGTGTAGGAGCCTTTAAAATGATAACTTTTAATACCGCGACCCTCAAGACCCTTTTGTTGGTCACTCATAAGAGCCACCAATGGGCTAATCACGAGTGTTACTCCCGGCAGTACTAAGCCTGGAACTTGATAACAGATAGACTTCCCACCACCCGTTGGTAGCAGCCCTATAGTATCATGACCGCTTAGTATATGTGCAATGATATTCTCTTGCAATCCTCGAAACCCAGGATAGCCCCAATAAGTTTTTAGTACATCTAGTGCCTTTTGTTTACTCATAAATGTGCCTTAATAAAGGCGACACGCTCCTCGACACTGAGCATGGGAACTTCAATCAAATGATATCCTTTTTCGCGGTAGGCTTGTTTTAAATAAGCGTCCACTTCAATACAATCTTCTAATGTTTCCATGCGCTGTTTATCCAGACTATGAATCTCTGGCCAAACGGGTAAAAAGAACACTGCATCAAAATGCGTTCGCTCCAATTCCTCTGACCATTTTTCTGTCAACTGCGTTTCACCTTTTATAAGATACGCGTATGCATCGAGGTTCGTGCGATCATAGAAATTAATTTTTCCTAACACAGCGTTTGAATATTGTTGATTGCGCAACTGCCAAACGACCTCGGTGAAAGCATTTAAGTCTTTCCATGGCAAAATATCTGTGCCTTCATCTAGACTTTGTTGAATAATCTCCCGCGCCTGTTCATGAAAAACAGGGTAGCCCAATGACTCCAAAGCCGCACTAAGTGTTGTTTTTCCTGTAGCGGGCGCACCCGTTATTGCAATTCTCTTCGTTTTCAATAGGATTGAGATATCTTCGTAGAACCTCAAAAATACTTCTAATGCGCCGAATTCTTTTCGTCTTATTGCCACTTATTCTTCTAAGCTTTTCCACAAACGGACAAAGTAGAGCGGCAATTCAACAATTTCAAAAGGCCCAAGAGGCTTTTAGGAACGGTGCGGAAGACCAAGGATGGAAACATCTTAATAAAAGTATGAGTAAAGGGAAAGGTATTTATTACCAGCCTTATATCTACGCTGGAGATCAATCATTTCGAAATGGCGCGTACATTGCCTCGCTTGGGTATTATGAAGAAGCCTTAGACATACAAGAGCTTTCGAGCATTCATTTAAAAATGAGTATTGTTTTTAAATACCTATTTCAATGGGAGCAGAGTATTCGTTCGATGGAACTTTATATCAATACCGCTCGATTATCTCGAGACCGAACGGCACAGGCTCAAAAAGAATTAGGTAATCTAAAGTTTACGCGGGGAGAATACGATGCATACGTGGCGCAGAACTTTAATTACAACATTCAAAAATTAAGTTTTTCAACAGACGATCTCGAATATTTTCCGACTATTTCAGGAGATTCGGAGTATCTCGTTTATACGAATAGAGACATTAGCGGTAGCAGGCCAACAGATGAAGACCTATTCATGGGAACCCTAGACGGAATGGCTCGAAACGGACAACCTTTAGAGGGAAATTTAAATTCAGTTCTGAATGAAGGGGCTGCAAGTGTTAGTGCAGATGGCCAATTCATGGTGCTCACCGTTTGTAATCGACCGGACGGCAAAGGCAAATGCGATTTGTATTACAGTTACTGGAATCCGAATGATGGTTGGGAAACTCCTAAGCCATTGCCTGGCGATATTAATACTGGAAGATGGGAAAGTCAGCCCAGTTTAGGGCCAGATGGACAAACCATTTACTTTGTTCGAGGTGAGAACAGCATGGGAGCTGATATGGATATATTCGTATCCACATTGGGAATAGATGGAAACTGGAGTAAAGGAAAAAAATTACCGAAATCGATCAATAGTCCGGATCGTGAGAGTAGCCCTTTCATTCATTTTGACGGAAAAACCCTTTATTTTAGATCGGAACGGAGCCCATCTTTAGGCGGATCGGATTTTTTTAAGTGTACTCGTCTGACCGATTCTACCTGGTCAGAAGCGGTGAATCTAGGATTTCCCTTAAACAGTTTTGGAGAAGAATTTTCGATGGTCATCGATAAGTCCGGGACATTTGGTTTCCTCGCTTCTGATCGAGGAAATGAGATCTTACCGGATTACACCACTATGACCGCATTAGATCTTTACAGATTCGATTTGCCCGAACATTTGCAACCCGAAGCCCGCGAGAATTATGATATTGTTATTGTGGATAGCTTGAGCAACAAAGCGATCGGAAATGCTACTGTTCAGCTGTACAATGATGAAGGTGTCCAATTTTTCAATGGCACTAGCAGCCAATACACCGGGAGGGTGCGTCTCATGACAGATTTCTCCGACATAAGGGTAGCGGCCTATAAGAATGGTTATGTACCTTATTCTGGAGGTATTTCACGTCTGGATTACATTGCAGCACCACTGCATGGACCGAATGTAGCTTACATTAAATTGGTACCTGTAAGAACAGGTAGTCGTTTCGCTTTAAAAAACATTTTATTTGAATTGGACGAAAGCACGTTGAGGCCGGGGAGTGAGAAGGAATTGGCCCTGCTTTTTCTAATGTTAATGGATGCGCCAAAATTACAGGCAACCATTATTGGTCATACGGATAATCAGGGCAATCAATCCTACAACCAATCGCTCAGTGAAGCCCGTGCAGAGGCCGTCCTGAAATGGTTGGTAGCGAAAGGAATACCTGCTGCACGCTTGAATTATGAAGGGCGTGGTATGGATGAACCTATATCCTCAAACGATACGGAAAGGGGCAGGGCACTCAATAGAAGAACAGAGGTAATACTCCGTTAATTTTCGTATTTCTCCTTCCAAAGGGCTTGCTGCTGCGCGCTCAGTTGTTGTTCTTTTAAATTACCGGAAGCTTTCCAAAGCGTCGTTCCCGAAAGCTCTTTAGGTAAGTATTCTTGGGATACAAAGCTACCCGAGTAATCGTGTGGGTAGAGGTACCCTTTGCCATGACCTAAATCCTTTGCTAAAGCACTAGAGGCATTTTTAAGATGGTCAGGGGTCTCTAAATTTCCAGTTTGCTGAACGAGTTTCTGAGCAGCATTTATTGCATCGTAGGCACTGCTAGACTTCGGAGAGGTAGCCAGGTAGATTACGCACTGACTAAGAATAATACGACTTTCGGGCCAACCAACGCGTTCCACTGCACTAAAGGTTTCATTTGCAAGCATCAACGCATTTGGATTCGCTAATCCAATATCTTCTGAGGCAGAAATAATTAATCTGCGCGCAATGAATTTTACATCCTCACCTCCCTCAATCATGCGTGCGAGATAATAAACGGCTGCTTGCGGGTCCGAACCGCGTATAGATTTGATGAAAGCTGAGATAATGTTATAATGCTCATCACCGCCTTTATCATAACGAATTTGAGCATTCGTAAGTACGCTTTGAGCGAATTCTTCATTTATAGGAACACCTGATTTTCCTTGCTGATAGCAGAGTTCGATAAGATTATATAATTTCCTAGCGTCACCCATACTTTGGCGGATTAGGAAGTCGTGTGCCGTGATACTTAGCTTCTTACTCAAGGCGAATTCTGTAGCATTTGCAAGGTCTATCATTTTAGATAAATCCTGTTTTGCGTGCGAATTCAATACATACACTTGCATCCTAGAGAGTAGGGCTGCATTAATCTCAAATGAAGGGTTTTCTGTTGTTGCTCCGATCAATGTGATCCAACCACGTTCTACTGCATGCAATAGGCTGTCTTGTTGTCCCTTGTTGAATCGATGGATCTCGTCGATAAATAGAATAGGACGTTTCGTTTCAAAGAGATTCTTTTTTTCAGCAGTTGCCAGCACTTCTCGTACATCCTTAACGCCTGCATTTACAGCACTTAACTGATATAACGGGGCATCTAATTCTTTTGCTAAGAGCAATGCTAAAGTGGTTTTTCCTACTCCGGGAGGACCCCAAAGCACTATAGATGGCAGTCTGCCTACCTCTAGACTTTTGCGTAAGGCGCCATTTTGACCTACTAAATGGTCTTGGCCTAGATATTGGTCTAACGTTTGTGGTCGGAGCTGTTCTGCAAGCGGTTTCATTACTCGAAAGTAACTATCTTTTCGCTATGTCAGGTTGGTCAAAATACGGAATTCACAAAGGGCTGTTTTTATGGCCGAGCATCTGGGTTGGAGTAACCGTATTTAGTTTTGGATTAGAACAAGCCCTTAATGCCAATTTCGCTTCGCTCGGTCTCTATCCTGGTCAACTCTCCGGTGCGTGGCACATTCTTACGTTTCCGCTGATCCACGGTGATTTTAACCACTTATTCGCGAACACCATTAGTCTATTCTTCGTAGGCACATTACTGCGATATTCTTTTCCTAAAATATTTGATCGCGTTTGGATGCTTGCTTTTCTTTTACCAGGTATAGGACTTTGGTTTATCGGAAGACCAAATTTTCATATCGGTGCAAGTGCTTGGCTTTATGCGCTGGTCAGTTTTATATTTTTTAGTGGCATACTTCGGTTCCATGTTAAACTGCTTGCACAAAGCATGTTGATGGTATTTCTCTACGGTTCTTTTGTTTGGGGGGTATTACCGCACGATCCCACCATCAGTTGGGAAGGACACCTTAGCGGAGCTATAGCTGGACTCATCTTAGCACTCTACTATCGTCAGATTGAACCTATTGAGGCGTTACGTGATGATCCCATTCAACACGAGGAGGTTACCTGGGAGGACTGGAAAGATCCAATGGATAGGGAAGTAGAATTTGAAGAAGTTAAAGGTGTGCAGCATAGACCATCGAAACCGCAGTCAACGCAGCAGTTTCGGTACGAAGACGGCTCTGCCCCAGATGAATGGGTGTAAAACCCGCTTGCTGGGCAGATTGAACTTCAGCCGGCGTGAAATCACCTTCAGGTCCTATAAGAACAATCAAGGATTCTGATGGAGCAATTTCTGTGAAAGCCGTTCGCTCAGTATCCTCGCAATGGGCGATACAACGGGTACCTTCTAAATTCCCTGAAACAAAGTCCTCGAACGAAGTTAGAGGATCGATTACAGGAAGGCGCCCTTTCAAACTTTGTTTAGTAGCGCTTAAAGCTACCTTGAATAAGCGTTCGTCTTTGATAACCTTACGTTCACTGCGATCACAACGTAGTGGAATGATGCGTGACACACCTAGTTCGATTGACTTCTCAAGGAACCATTCGAACCGATCCATATTTTTTGTTGGGGCGACGGCAATAGTAAGGTCATAGGGAACGTCCCCCCATCGCTTCTCCTCAAGCTTATAAGATCCTTCTACTTCACGTTTCGAAGCGACTTCAATAGTTCCGGAATATAAGTTCCCGTCCCCAGTGATGAAGTGTATAGAATCACCTGCATTCTTTCTTAGAACACGCACGCAATGATTGATTTCACTTTCGTGTAACTTAAATCTCGGGTGAATTATATGTCCATAAAAGAGCTGCATCAAAATTTAATTTTAGCCTGAGCGCTAGTACTTAACGGTGCATTTACACCTTCAAGATATTGATAATAACCGGCGATTCCAATCATCGCAGCATTATCCGTAGTGTACTGAAAAGGAGGGAGATAGATGGAAATATCTGATTGTGCTCCCCATTGCATCAATGCCGCTCTTAATCCGCTATTTGCGCTAACACCCCCAGCAATTGCGACATTCTTAATGCCAGTAGATTTCTGAGCAGCTTTTACCTTTTTCATCAAGACTTTTATAAGTGCCGCCTGATAGCTAGCACAGATATCGTTCAGATGATCATTGATAAAACTAGGATTGGCCTTCATTTCTTTCTGCAAGGCGTAAAGAAAGCTGGTTTTCATACCGGAAAAACTAAAGTTATAATCGGGTAGATTACTTTCATTAAACTCCATGAATGTTGGATCTCCTTTTGCACTTAATCGGTCTATATAGGGACCCCCTGGGTAAGGCAGTCCTAAAATTTTAGCTGCCTTATCAAATGCTTCGCCAACCGCATCATCTATCGTTTCACCCAATATTTTCATCTCTTTCGATGAAAGTACCTCTATGAGTTGGGTATGCCCTCCGCTCACAGTTAAACAGAGGTAGGGGAAGCTAATGGGTTTTGGATGTGCGTCTTCTATTAGATGCGCTAAAACATGTGCATGCATGTGGTGCACCGGTATGAGAGGAATGTCTAATGCCAATGCCATACTTTTTGCGAAGGAAGTGCCAACAAGTAAACTACCCAAGAGCCCGGGACCGTTAGTAAAAGATATAGCGTTCAGTTCTTGAGGACTGATATTTGCTACCTTTAGTGCACGATCGATGACCGGCATGATGTTCTGTTGGTGTGCCCTCGAAGCTAATTCAGGAACCACCCCTCCGAAAGCTTCATGTACTGCTTGAGAGGCTACCTCATTAGACAACACTTTAGTGCCTAAAAGGACTGAAGCACTCGTATCGTCGCAAGAACTTTCGATCGCTAATATGTAAGGTGCATTTTGCATGAATGAGTCAAAAATACAGCAAAGATTACGTGGACGGGGTAAAAATATCCGGTTAGGTCTTCTGCTGTTTCTATTGTTGATCGTATTTCCTGCAATTCTTCTACTAAATTCTCTGAACGTTCAACGAAGTCTGTGGCGAAGTTTTGTCGAGCCTCGACTCTCTGAAATAGGTTTGATCTCTGATTTTCAGGGATTTAAATATAATTTTCCAAATTCTTTTGAATTTAATCCGCTACTATTCTATACAGAAGAAGACACCCTTGTTGTCAGTGAAGAAATAGAATTGACTAAAGTTTCATTTTCAAAAGGATGGAGGCTAGCTACCCTTAAATCGTTAGGGTTAGAAATTAATGTGCCGGCAGTAGAAACGTTCATTAGTAAACTAGAAGCGACTGCATCATCTCAAGATTTTAGATTGTCCGTTGGTGAATTACGATTGCCGACAGTGAAGTTGAAAGGTGATACTCTATTATCTGAAATACAATTGAATTGTGACGGCTTACTGTATGATGGCGCACTTACTATTGATAATATTGATTTTAAAGCACAGTGGGATACGATACCCTTCCTGTTTAGTGCTCAGCAGATTAGATACAGAGAATCTTATACCAGCGGCTCATTCAACCTTGATGTATTGAACTTTGGTCAAATAGAAGGGGGTGTATCTGGTGCACTCAAAGACTTAAGCGTAAAGGCACGGCTTAGACTAAGGGCAAATAGTCAAATACTTCCCGTTCAAATTGATGAATACGATTTACCCCTCGTTTATGATATCGATTTCTTCTGCCATGAACTTGATTCCATTAAAAGTTCGATTGCATTTAAGAGTTCAACAATTGAAGGCGAAATGTTCTGCACAGGTCGATTGAATCAAGAATTGGCTCTTGGTTTGAATCTTAACCTTCTTGAACCGGCACATAAATATTTACCTAAAGAAATTCCAGTAGACTTAATACCAAATAAGCTCAATGTAATAGGGCGAATCAATGATTGGAAAAGCAATGACATTCGTATCACAGCCGAATCTAATATCGGTAGTTATAGTATGAATTTTAATGATTTAGAATCTCCTGTGTATATTAATGCTTCAATAGAAAAAACTAATTTTCAGAGCTTAGAAGCACTTGTAGTTAGGACAGCTATAAAGCCAAATATTAGCTCGGTTTTTACAGAGGGTTGGAATGCAACAGGGGTCTTTCCAAAGCTTCAATTTTCCACTCACACGAGTATGGGGCTAAGTTTCGACCTCTACCACGAAGGGTCTAAGGACTCAATTTGGTTGACGTGCTTAGATACACTTCTTGATTTTGAAGGATATGTGCTTAAGAATGGAGAAGACTATACCTCGGTCCTCGATTTGAACGCTGTAGGTTTAGATCTTTTCGATCCATTAGATACTGGTCAGGTAATTAGCGGTTCGTTTGCTGCAGACTTTGAGTCTAGTTCCACTGGCAAAATTGAAGTTAATAAGCTTTTACTGCAACGCCCAAATGATTCCGTTTTCTTGGATTCATTAGTTGCTGAGCACAGTCTCAAAGAAAGTGTTAGAACCCTTATTATTCAAAGCGAAGTGGCAAATGGTGAAGTAGTCGGTGATTGGGAGTTTAAAGCCTTACCGAAAATTCTGGAAGTCATGACTTCCTCTTCATATGATGACGGAACAGTAAAATTATGGCCCAAAGCTGAGTTGCAAGGGTACCTCAGAGTAGGAGAGCTGAATTGGTTGGCGGATCTCTTTCATTTACCGCTCGCTGTTGAGTCTGGAAGTACATTAAAATGGGACTACAATGGGATCGAAAAAAATTGGTCTCTTGAAAGTGCCATTCTTTCTGGTGCTTATGGTTCGTATGCTTTGACGGGTATAGACCTTTCTATTCAACATGAAGGAATTTACTTCGATGCTTTGGTCTCGGTGGATCAAGCGCAAATCGCACAAACCGTGGTGCGTGAATTTAAAGCGGAGTCGCACGGAAGCGATAGGGTTCGAGACGTATATTTTACAGGGGCTTTAGCCGATAGCATAGCTACCACAGTAGTAGGTAAATTCAATTACGTGCCCGGTCGGGCTCTTATAGAAAATACCAGCTTCAACATTGGCTTAGATACATTCTCGCTCGCTTCCAGCGAACCTGTTGAATGGAATAAGCATTACATCCAAAGCGATGCATTGGAATTCAAAGGAAGCGGAGGAGCACTGCATCTTGCAGGACGTTTATCACTTTCAGAAGCGCTTAAACACAAAGGTACTTTTAGCGCAGAATTGAATGCGCGACCTTTAAATTACTTCTTGAGAACACCTGAGGCTGTTCTTGGGGGAGCATATGAATTGGATTTTGAGTTCAGCGATCATGCAGGATTAGAATGGACTGCAGCGACATCAATTACAGAGCTATCGCTTAACGGTATATCCTATGGTTCATTCAAAGGTCAAATGAGTTATGCCCCTCAGTATTCAGATGTGTTCATATCAGGAACCTTATTTGACGAATTACAATCTTACGCCACCACTCGAGGTCATTACAACACGGCACAAGATGATTTAGATCTGAGTCTAAGTTTGGATGCATTGAACGTAGCATCATTGAATCCATTCTTCGACGGAGCTATAGCGGGTCTCGAGGGTCATCTAGATGGCGGTGTACAGATTTATGGTCCATTGAACAAATGGAATACGAGGGGAGAGGTTTACTGGAATAACGGCGCCATAGAAATTCCGCTTTTAGGAGCCCAATTTTCTGTGGCCAAACAGTCTTTAATTACCCTTTCAGACAAAGGATTCAAACTGGACTCCATAAAACTCATATCGATGGAAGATGAGACTCAGGCCTTGTCTTGGGGTGCTATTGAGCATCACCAATTGAAAGATTTTGGTCTAGATATTCGATTATCTACCGATAGTTTACTCGCTATGAATAAGGAGCGCAACGCGGAAGATATGTTCTACGGTACCGCTGTAGCAGCTGGAGAGATGCATCTGACAGGACCAGTGGAACAACTACAACTAACCGTTCAAGCAACTACGAAAGAGGGTACATTACTCAAAATACCGCTTGATAATCCCACAGCGGTTGAATTGCCTGGATTTATTCGTTTTGTAGATTCTGAATTACCACGAGTATCTTTAAAATCGATCGAGGATGAACGCGATTTTTTCGGCGCGGATTTAGGATTAGAGGTAACTGAAGTGGCTAAAATTGAATTGGTCTTAGATGAAGTACTCGGAGACATTATTCGTGCGCAAGGAAGTGGGTCTATGCGACTAAAAATACTCGAAGATGAAAGTGTTGAGCTCTATGGCGTCTATACTGTTACAGAAGGGGATTATCTATTTACGCTCCAAAATATTATTAATAAACAGTTTAATCTGTTGCCAGGCGGGACCATAGCATGGAGTGGCGATGTATATCAAGCCGAATTAGATTTAAAGGCCGTATACCGTGTCCAAACGGATCTCACTGGGTTAGTTAGCAGTGCGAATTACAACAATGAAAAGGTCCCAGTAGACCTTATCATTTCGCTTTCTGGTCCGCTTCTGTCGCCTGAAATAGGTTTTGAAATAGATTTACCGGATAGTCCATCTTCCTATCAACAGGAATTGAACCGGCACTTTTTAAATGAAGAGGCCTTACATTATCAAGCGTTTTCATTGCTCATGTTGGGCGATTTCTTTCAGCAAAACTTAGGAGTTCAAGAGAGCATTAACTTTGAATCCTCCCTAGGCAACACTACATCGGAATTATTGGTTAGTGAGTTCGGCAGTTGGTTGGCCGCGGGTATAGGAAATTATGTGACCGTAGATTTTGACTATACCACAGGAGCTAATCCGCTGACCAATTTCGGGAGTCAAGGAGACAACTTAAATTTAAACGTTTCAAAGAACTTCTTTGACGGTAAATTAAAATTGAAGTCCTCCTTTGACGTACCCCTAGGACAAGAGCAGGCTTCGACTTTATTGCTCGGCGATACGGAAGTATCCTTAGACCTTTCGAAACAAGGTACCGTTGTACTTAAAGCATTCAACAGAAGTAATAGGAACGATCCTCTTCTCCAATCCACAGGGCCTTATACGCAGGGCGTTGGTATCCAATTCAAAAAGGATTTCGATCGTGTAACTAAATCTTCTAAGACTGACCTTCAATAAGGTCTACGGCGGCTACTAAATCCTTTACGTAATGCATCGGTACCTCAGTATGCGGTTTTAACCCGTGACCTGTTTTTACGCGAATGGTTTCCACGCCTGCTCGAGCCCCTGCCTCTATGTCTCTGGGACTATCACCTACAAGGTAACTTTTGGTCAAGTCAATATTGAATCGATCTGCGGCCTCTAGGAGCATTCCTGGCTTAGGTTTGCGACAACTGCATTCAACCTTATACTCTTTAATCTCACCTTCATAGCCACTGTGCGGGTGATGGGGGCAAAAATATATGGCCTCAACAAATGCGCCTTCTTGTCCTAATTCTGTCTCCATTTTTTTATGGATTTCATCCAGCGTAGCGATAGAACAAAGTCCTCTCGCAATCACACTTTGATTAGTAACCACTACGACTAAGAAACCCATTTTATTCAATCTTCGGATGCTTGAAGCTGCATAGGGGTATAATTCCAAATCTTCCGGACGGTCAATAAGGTCAGTGTCGATATTAATGACGCCATCTCGATCAAGAAAAACGCAACGTTGCTCATGGTTTAGGTTCCTTGCTGCAACCTTTCCGCTTTTTAAAGCTTCTTCAACCTTTTTTAATCGGTACGGCGTACCCATGTCTTTTAGGTACTCAGGGGTATTGTACGCGAACACATTTAATTTTGCATGAAGGGTAGGGAAGATGTCTTTTCCAAAGTCCGCTTTTACGCCAGTTGCCAAATGTTCAAGTACAACAGGGTTAAAAACATATGCCGCTGCATTCACTAGATTCCTGTAGCGCAAACCTTCTGGATGCGGTTTAGCATAGAAAGCGGTTACTCGATCCTCCCCATCTACTGCTAATAAATCGCTATCGTACGGGTGATCATTAGGATGCACAACTAAAGTGGCATCTGCGTTCTTGTTTTTATGGAAGGTAATAAGACGATTGAGATCCATATTCATCATAACATCGCCATAGAGTACTAAAAAGGGTTCTTGTAGATGCTGCTCTATAGCTTTCACGCCGCCAACGGTCCCTAAGGGCTGTTGCTCGATATAATAATTGATTTCAATTCCTAATTCCTCACCGTTAGCGAAATAGGCCTCTATGTGCTCGTATAGGTGGTTCACAATAAGCCATACCTTAGTAAAGCCATGTTCCTTTAATAATTCTATCTGATAGGCTAAAAGTGGCTTGTCTAAGACAGGCATCATAGGCTTAGGTACATCTGATCTGATCTCAGCAAGTCGAGTTCCCTTTCCTCCAGCAAGAATTACGGCTGTTTTCATTTTGTCATATTTGCCTCAAACCTAAGAAACTACATTGGGCTTTTTTCGAAAGATTCAGAAAGTTTCGAAAAGACAAGTTTTTTTTGCTCAAAGGTGTTGTAGATTTCAAAAACGCTATTACATTTGCAACCCATTGAGGAACACGGTCCGGTAGTTCAGTTGGTTAGAATACAAGCCTGTCACGCTTGGGGTCGCGAGTTCGAGTCTCGTCCGGATCGCCAACAAAAAAAGCCCTTAGAGCATCGCTCTAAGGGCTTTTCTTTGTCTTTAGAATCGTTCATCGTTTTCTTTTCGGTTTATTTCCTCGGCTCTTGTGCAACTCACAATAGCGATGGTCAGCCAACGCTTCACGTTCACACTTTGCTCCAGTCTTTGTTTTGAAAACACATTTCCTAAAAGCTTTCGGTCTAGATTCAACACATTTAGTGCGCAGAAACGGCAGGGCACTTGCGCGATCTGGTAAACAGACGGAACAGGGCAGAAGACCACGGTTTAATGCTTGACGCTCATCTATCTTTATCTGGCCATTTTTTAAATACCTACAACCGTCTACATGGTAGCGCGCGCCGGATGGATTGATCCCCCGAGTAGAGAAAACAACGATTTCTTCCACAACAGCGGAGTCACTAGCCTCTTGCGCATTAACTTTAATGCCCAATACACTAAGCAAGACCAATACCCCTATGATTCTTCGAAACTTCATAAGAGCAAAGCTATTCATTCTGTTTTTTGCCTGCGAATTTTTGACTGGATTCTCTCAATCCACGAGTATTGATTTTGATTATCTACAAGTCATAGAGGCGCGAAAGGGCCCCATTGGTTTTATAGGTACCTCTGCAAATTATCATATTGGCGGTGGATCTTCCTATTTTGGAATTCGATTGAACAATGCTGCCGCGGGCAGTAGAGCAGGGTATTACACATTTGGTTACCAGGCTGGTACTAGATTTTTAGTGTCGGAAGCGCTGAGTATACACCCTAAACTGATGTTCACCACCGGTGGTGGCGCTGAAAGTAACGATGGATCCGGTGGATTTTTAACCCCCGCACTGCTATTAGATTATGCCACGGACCAATTCAATTTAGGATTCGGGGGACAATACAGCTACGTCAGCACAGGCATTATTCAGGGTTGGAGCCCTATGGTGAGCTTAAGTTTTAGACAAGATTTTAGTCGCAAGCCATACACCGTGGCTGAGGCACAAATTTTCACCAATGCCATGTATTCTGTTTGGAATGAACACAACAGGAATACGGGATTCGTAGGTGTCGGCGGCAGGCTATTCGATAACCTCACATATAAAAGTGTCTATCTAACTGCGGCCGTTACTGATTTAGGCGGCTACATGGATGTGTATGGCGGTTATGGCTTATATCAAGACATCGGGAAGTTCAGAGCATTGGCAGAAATCAACTTAGGAACGGGCGGTGGCGGTCGTGCTCCTGCAGGTGGAGGCGTATTAACCGGGGTACAAGGTGAGTTACAATGGCATCATAAAGGAAAGTTCATAGGGCTCAGTTCTGGTGTTTTAAAATGGGTTGATGGTCCATTTTATTTTGGCTTTACCGGTTTGCATACCGGAATAGACTTCAAGTATACTTCTACACAACACGAGAATGGATTTTTACCGATGAATCTGAGCATAGAAAACGGTATTCGTACCTACATCGGTGCCTCCGGATTTTCGAATTTAGGGGTGGCATTTAGATTATATAAATTCGGTATACTCCAACTACGAGGCGAAAGCTACTGGGCCTTTACAGACGGTAGAGGTGCTTATGCGGAAGGTTTGTTTGGCTTGCGCCTTCAGCCGAATATTTGGTTCATCGAAACGCAGGTGGGCGCCGGAGCAGGTGGCGGGATTAACCTATGGGGGGCAGCTGCGCTCGCTTTTATTAATGCGGGGTTTGAAATACCTGTAAACGATTATTGGGATGTAACAGGCCGCGGTATTTACAACGTGTATTCTTCCCAGGCATTTCCTACTTACGGTTGGCAATTGGGCATGACCTTCAATATTCCTTTTAACACCCAATTTTGATGCGCCGGTTAGTACTCACTCTTTTCTTTATAGCCCATCAGCACTGTGCAGGTCAAGGGACTTCTATGACACTCTTGTTTGAGCCGCTAGAATCCACTAATGACATGATGTGGGTGACCCAACGATTTGAGTTGGTCAAGGATTATACAAAAACAAAAACTTCTATTACGGCCGGTCTAGAAACTCAAAGTGCCGTTTGGGGTAATTATGGTGGTTTTTATGCTTTCGGATTTACAGGAGGTGTTTATCAATTTTTACGTCCATGGGTATTCGCTAATATGGGCGGCTCGATAGCCTCTGGAGGCGGCGCAGGTGCCCCGGACGGCGATGGATTAATGTACCGTGGGTATGCAGGGTTAAGCATCAAACATAAACACGGATTAGTAGATTTAGCCTACAACCACATCGATTTCCATTCAGGTGCGATAACCTCGAATCACGTCTCCCTTGGATTCACTCATGTACTGCCGTATCGAATAGAATATTTCGATCATAACAGCTATTATCCAACCTATTTTGAAATAGTAACAGGGCTTTGGTTCTTGGGGCCGGAAGATGCCAGTCGCAATAGTGAACCAGTTCAAAGTGCCTATGCGGGTGTACGTGTCGGACAATATTTAAATACCAAACATACCGTTGGAGCTGAACTGCAACTGGGGGCAGGTGCATTAGGCAATATTGATGGGTACATGAATTATTCCATGGGGTTACGATTCAACACGCCTTCTCAACGCCTTTTCTTTCGTACCCATCTTGGATCCGGCGGTGGTGGCGGCGTTTACACAGGCGGCGGGTTATCCACTATGGTGGGTGCTGGAGCGCAGTTTGGTGGGCATCAATTCAGCGTAGGGCAATGGACGGCATTAAGTGATGAAGCTTCTATTCCATTTGTTTCCTACAGCCGGCATATAGATTTCAAGAGCTCTTTAGGTTTCCATCGTAAAGGGGTAGAGTATACTTACAATGACTCACGGAAGGTAGCCTTAAAAGTGTTGGTTGGAGTGGGACAACAGCGTTCTCCCGGTATAGATCGAAACGGCAATCCTTACAATCCTATGTCAGGTATAACCATGGGACTAGGCATTGAGGCCTGGAGCAATGAGAACTATTCGTTGGATGCCTATGGTCATACGTTCTGGGCGGCCAGTGGTGGTTACGGTGCCTATGCAGAGGGGTTGTTCAGTGCAGCGTTTATGAAAAACGGCGAGATGTTTAGATACGGTGTTGACCTGACATCTGGAATAGCTGGTGGTGGTGGAATAGAGGTGGGTTCTGGCCTGATGATTGCGCCTGGAGCACAGGTGGAATGTAAAATTGGTCCCTTATCAAATCTCAAAATGAACCTCAGACAAAAATACTTCCCAGGAGGCACCTACAGTCCCGTATATTTTGGTGTGGAACTAATTCAATCCTTGCCTGTTCACTTATGGTAAGTACTTAAATTTGTACTATGAAAAAACTTTTACTACTCTTCGCACTTTTCACAGGCTTAACTGCTATGGCGCAAGTGAATCATACTGACCAGAAAGGCCTAAAGCAGGGGAAATGGGTAAAATCATATGAATCAGGCAAGAAACGCTACGAGGGCTACTTCAAAAACAACATACCGGTAGGAACCTTCACCTACTACTTCGAGCGAGAAGGAGGCATCATGTCAGAAGTTTCCTATCGAGGTGAAACCGGGGTGGGATTAGCAAAGGCGTATCATACGAATGGGATTATGCAGGCTGAAGGGCTGTATAAAAATCAATTGCGAGACAGTACTTGGCGCTATTACGACAAACAAGGCGTGCTCACTCAAAGTGAAGAGTATGCTGCGGGTGTTTTACAAGGAGCGCAAGTGACGTATTACGAGAACGGAAAATTGGCAGAAAAGAAGACTTTTCAAAGCGGTGCACAGGAAGGTATTTGGCTTAGAAAATGGGAAGATGGAACCTTGCGTACAAAGGGTTTATATGAAAGCGATAAGCTCAACGGTGAATGCACATATTATGATGAATCCGGAAAACTACTGGCAAAAGGGTCTTATAAAAATGATAAGAAGCATGGGACTTGGTATTATTTCGAGGAGAATAAAGTAATACGTAAAGAGGAGTACAGATACGGACAATTGGAAAGTGAAACCACGTATGACGCAGAAGGAAAAGAGTAAAACTACGGTTGTAGTTGGTCTTAGTGGCGGTGTTGACAGTTCTGTAACGGCACATTTACTCAAAGAAGAAGGGTATAATGTCATAGGATTATTCATGCGCAATTGGGTGGATGAATCGGTCACTATTCATGACGAATGCCCGTGGGTAGAGGATAGTAATGATGCCATGCAGGTTGCGGATAAATTAGGTATTCCATTTCAGGTGATTGACATGAGTGCCGCCTATCAAGAACGCATTGTAGATTACATGTTCAGTGAATATGAGCGTGGGCGCACTCCCAATCCAGATGTGCTCTGCAACCGCGAGATTAAGTTTGATCTCTTTCTAAAAACTGCTGTGTCTATTGGTGCAGACTATGTCGCTACTGGACATTACGTGAGAAAATCGACCTCAACGATAGCTGGGACTGAAGTGCACCATCTCTTAAGTGGCTTAGATTCCAACAAAGATCAGAGCTACTTTCTGTGCCAATTATCTCAGGACCAACTAGCCAAAGCACTCTTTCCTATAGGACATCTTCAAAAATCAGAAGTAAGAGAAATTGCTAAAACGGCTGGACTAGTAACTGCGGAAAAGAAGGACTCACAAGGACTTTGCTTCATTGGAAAAGTCCGATTGCCTGACTTTCTCCAACAAAAATTAGAGCCTAAATCTGGAACTGTTTGGGAAATTCCGCGAGATGCGGATGTTCTGTCTTTACCTAGAACAACTCTAGCTGAAAAAGCGGCGCCCTTTAACTTTCATCCAAACCATGGCTTTAAGCGTGGCAAGCACAATGGCGCGCATTATTATACGACAGGTCAGCGCAAAGGATTAAGCATCGGTGGAAGTCCATTGCCGTTATTTATTTTGGAAGTGAATACAGCCTACAACGCGATCTTTGTAGGTCAGGGAGAAGATCATCCAGGGCTCTATCGTGAAGCATTATTTATAAAAGCATCGGAACTGCACTGGGTTCGGGAAGATTTGAGTTTATCCATCGGAGAATCTTGTGCCTATGATGTGCGCATTCGGTACCGTCAGCCTCTTGTGAAGGCCATAGTATACCGCACAGAAGAAGGTGCATATATCTTATTTGAATCACCTGAAAAGGCGATCACTCCTGGCCAATTTGCAGCTTGGTATAGCGGAGAAGAATTGATCGGTTCTGGAACCATATCTGAATGAGAAAATCCTTCTACATAGCAATTGTTCTATTTCTTTTCAGTGTGAAAGGATTGTTAGCACAGGTGAGTGCTTCTCCTCACGCTGTATACTTCTCTGCGAAATCTGTCACTCTCGACACCCTCAACTTCAGTTCGTGTTTATCCCAAAGAGCGCTGGACAGACGTGCTCGACACGGCATCACCTTTTCTACTGCAGATGTACCTGTTCCTAAAGCGCATATCACAGCAATAAAGTCCATTGCAAGCTATACTGGAGTAACTAGTAAGTGGTTGAATTTAATCTACGTAGAGGCTACTCCAGGTGAACTTCAACGTATTCAGTCTTTACAGTGCGTAGAACGCGTTGTTCCTTTGAGAGGTGGTATGACGAAACTGGAGACATCAGAGTTTTCATATGGCTTTTCAGAAAGTCAGACGAAGCAAATTTCTTTGCACAGTCTGCATATACATTCGATTAACGGTTATGACGAAACAGTCGCTTTGGGCGAGGGTATGCTAATCGCAGTGCTTGATGCAGGATTCGTTGGCGCTAATACCGTTGTTATTAACGACCAATTAAATACTACAGCAACAAAAAACTTCGTAGAAGGAGGTAGTAACGTCTACCAAGGCTCGTCGCATGGTTTCAGCGTATTGAGTACGATGGCTACTCAGAATGCACAATACATGGGAACCGCGCCTCAGGCGTCTTATGCTTTAATCAAGACTGAAAAAGAATTAAGTGAAACTCCAGAAGAAATGTTGAATTGGATTGCTGGCGCAGAATATGCCGATTCAATGGGTGCAGATATCATTAATTCTTCTCTTGGTTACAGCACTTTTGAAGACCCGGCGGACGATTATTCAGTTACAGATCTTGATGGAAGGACCAGTATCATCTCGTTGGGTGCCTTGGCTGCAGCGCGCACTGGTATGCTGGTGGTTACCAGCGCAGGAAATGCGGGTGGCAGTAGTTGGGATAAACTCACTTTCCCTGCAGATGCAGACAGTATACTCACCGTTGGCAGTGTGAACCAGTACGGCGTAGCGAGTAGTTTTAGTTCCCGCGGGTATACGGTGGATGGACGAGTAAAGCCCAATGTTTGCGCTAGGGGTGAAGGTGCTGTGGTTTATCGTCCCGACGGCACACTAGCCTACGCAAATGGTACGAGCTTCAGTTCCCCGATAATGGCTGGCGCCGCCGCATGCTTATGGAGCACAGTGCCTGATGCTACAGCACAAGAGGTCATAGAGGCGCTAGAAATAAGTGCATCACATTATTACCAGCACAATCCTCGTATAGGATATGGCATTCCAAATCTAGGGTTTGCACGCCGTTATCTTTCTAGCGTAGTTGACGGAAAGCTCCCAGAAATAGTAGTTTATCCCAATCCATTTCCGGATTACATCTCTCTCTTTCTACCGGATGGTGAAGCGCTGGACATTCATTTAGAATTGAGAGATCTTAACCAGCGTACAGTGGCAGTCACCACACTAGAATCAAAGCGTTACAAAGCGCTTTGGTCGCCTGGTGACAACATTGCAGCGGGCACCTATATCCTCTATATTGAAAGGGGAGGTCGCACACAAATGCAACGTGTGATTAAACTGTTGTAATTAGTCGCCGAAGAAACCACGAAGGATTTGACGCAAGCCCAATACCACAAGACTTATACCGCTCAACATCAAAACCATAGATAATGCCGTCCAGTACCATGCGCCGGATGTTCCTTTTCCTATAAATAAAGCTGGACCGGCGAAAATAAAAGGAAAGGACCAGGCCAATTTAAATAAGCCCGCAACGATATGATCTTGATTACTCTTGCTCATGGGTAGATTGTATTTCATGTACTGCTGCACGCACACTTCCATGTTTTAACAGCATCATTTCAGCGTATTCTAGTGTAACCTTGGTAGATTCTACAATCATTCGGGTACCACGCGCTATTAGTTTATCATTAGAAAGCTGCATATCTACCATTTTATTTCCTTCCACCTTGCCCAATAAAACCATAGCACTCGTAGAAATCATGTTTAACACCATCTTCTGAGCGGTGCCGCTCTTCATACGGGTAGAACCTGTGACAAATTCAGGTCCAACTACGATTTCTATAGGATGTTCTACGGCTTGCGCTAGAGAAGATTCCGTATTACACGTTATACAAGCAGTTAGCAACCCTTCTTGTCGCGCTCGTTTCACTCCGCCAATCACGTATGGAGTAGTCCCACTGGCAGCTATGCCTACAAGCGTATCTTTTTCTGTTAACCCATAGGGCGCTAAATCTTTCCAGGAACCGTCCCAATCATCTTCGGCATGCTCAACGGCCTTACGAATAGCTGAATCCCCTCCAGCTATAAGACCGATCACTGTTTCGTGGTCAACTCCAAAGGTGGGTGGACACTCACTTGCATCCAATATGCCCAATCTACCAGACGTACCAGCACCTATGTAAAATAAGCGACCTCCATCTTTCATGCGATCAACGAGGGCCTCCACAAACGAACTGATTTCTGATAGCTTGGAGGCGACAACAGCTGCGACTTTTGCATCCTCCGCATTTATTCCTTGAGCTAATTCTAAGGCACTCATTTGCTCAAGGCCGTCGTAAAGAGAGTTGGATTCAGTGGTTTTCATGCAAGTTTTCTTATCCTGGCCATGTAAAAGCCATCATTATGATGAGATGGATCTACGGTACGGTCTTCAAGTAACTCAAATTGAGCGCCAGCATGATGCGCAAGAAAGGCATCTACCTGCTGTCGGTTTTCTTTTGGGAGTATACTACAAGTGGCATAAACCATGATTCCGTCTGGTTTTAGTAAGCGGGAATAGTCACGAATTATACTGAATTGGACCGATTCTAATCGATCTAAATGTTCAGGCTGTAGCTTCCA
>JAOMWM010000011.1 GCA_028357285.1 Schleiferiaceae bacterium
TTATTTTGATTGGAGTGACTTATTTTTTAGGTGCAAGCGTGATGTTCATCTTCTTACCGTCCATAGAAGGCATGTGTTCTACCTTTCCATATTCTTCAAGATCTTGAGCCAAGCGCAGCAATAAGATTTCACCTTTGTCCTTAAATACGATAGAACGACCGCGGAAGAAAACGAAGGCTTTCACCTTGTTGCCTGCTTTCAAAAACTCGATAGCATGCTTTTTCTTGAAGTCGTAATCGTGATCTGAGGTATTTGGGCCAAATCGTATTTCCTTAATGACCACCTTAACAGCCTTCGACGCAAGTTCCTTTTGTTTCTTGCGTTGATCGTACATGAATTTGCTGTAGTCAATGATTTTACAAACTGGTGGGTCTGCCTTTGGCGAAATTTCAACCAAATCCAAATCCAAATCGTCTGCCATGCGTAACGCTTGGCGAGTTTCATAAACTCCAGGTTCTACATTTTCTCCAACGAGACGAATTTTTGGTACTCTAATTCTATCGTTGATGCGGTGGTTTGCAGCCAGTTTCTCTTTTGGCTGCTTTCTTTTGCCTTTTCTCAGGGTCTCTTGTTTTTAGTTAAACTTCTATTAATCAATTAGTTCCGAGATCTCTTTCTCGATGCTTTCTACAAATGCTTCTTTAGCCATGGTGCCTAAATCTCCTTCGCCGTGACGACGAACACTGAGTTCACCACTGGTCGCTTCTTTCTCGCCAACGATCAACATGTAAGGAATTTTAGTGACTTCTGCATCACGTATCTTCCTGCCAATCTTTTCGTTACGGTCGTCTACGAGGGCGCGAATATCGGAAATTTCTAGGAATTGAGCTATTTCTTTCGCGTACTCATTGTACTTCTCACTAACGGGAAGAATCTTCACTTGTTCAGGGGTGAGCCACAATGGGAAGTTACCGCCACAATGTTCGAGTAGTACTGCAACGAAACGCTCCATAGAGCCAAAGGGCGCACGGTGAATCATAACAGGACGGTGGCTTTCGTTATCACTGCCTTTGTATTCCAATTCGAAACGTTCCGGTAGGTTGTAATCTACCTGAATGGTGCCCAATTGCCAGCTGCGTCCCAATGCGTCTTTTACCATGAAATCGAGCTTAGGACCATAGAAAGCGGCTTCACCGTATTCAACGACCGTGTTCAGTTCTTTTTCGCCCGCCGCCTCAATGATCGCTGACTCCGCCTTATCCCAATTTTCGTCTGAGCCAATGTATTTCTCAGGTTTGTTCGGGTCTCTTAAGCTGATTTGCGCCGTGTAGTCTTTAAAATCTAGCGTTTTGAAGATGTACAACACAAGGTCGATGACACTTTTGAATTCGCTTTTTAATTGGTCCGGCATACAGAAAATATGTGCATCATCTTGCGTAAACCCACGCACGCGTGTCAAGCCGTGAAGCTCACCGCTTTGCTCGTAGCGGTACACTGTGCCAAACTCAGCATAGCGTACGGGTAAATCCTTGTAAGATTTTGGGGTAGCCTTATACAATTCACAGTGGTGTGGACAGTTCATCGGCTTCAAAAGATACTCTTCACCTTCTTCTGGAGTATTGATCGGCTGGAAACTATCGGCGCCGTATTTGGCGTAATGCCCGGAGCAAACGTAAAGCTCTTTATTTCCAATATGCGGCGTAATCACACCGTGGTATCCTGCCTTTTTCTGTGCTTTTTTTAAGAAATTTTCTAGGCGTTCACGTAGTGCAGCTCCCTTAGGAAGCCATAGTGGAAGACCCGCACCAACACGTTGACTAAATGTGAACAGTTCAAGTTCTTTTCCTAGTTTTCGGTGGTCACGCTTTTTCGCTTCTTCAAGCAGTTCAAGGTATTCTTTGAGCTCGCCTTGTTTCTGGAATGAAACGCCATAAACACGAGTTAACTGAGGATTATTCTCATCGCCGCGCCAGTAAGCACCAGCAACATTCATAATTTTTACTGCCTTAATATATCCAGTATGTGGAATGTGCCCACCGCGACATAAATCCGTGAAGTCGGCGTGGTCACAAAAGGTGATTGTACCGTCTTCTAAATTCGATATCAGTTCTGTTTTGTAAGGATTATGCTTATACGCTTCAAGCGCCTCTGCCTTTGTTACTGCACGAAGTTTAAATTCCGATTTCGCACGGGCAAATTCCAGCATTTGCTTCTCAATTTTTTCGAAATCCTTTTCACCTATGGTTTCTTCGCCAAAGTCAACATCATAATAGAAGCCTTTTTCAATGGCAGGTCCTATGGTCAATTTCGCATCAGGGTAGAAGTGCACAATGGCCTGAGCTAAAACGTGTGCCGAACTGTGCCAAAACGCTTCTTTCCCCGAGGCATCGTTCCAGGTGAAAAACTGCAATGTACCGTCAGTAGTCAATGGGTCATTAAGCTCTATGGTTTGACCGTCAAAGCTGCCTGATAGAATATTACGTGCAAGACCGTGAGAGATGCTCTTTGCTACGTCCATGGCTGTAGTGCCTGATTCGTAACTGCGTTGGTTCCCATCTGGGAAAGTGATTGTAATCATGTGCTTATCTACAATTATAAGATGAAGAGCAAAAATAGCGTTTAGAGCGGCTTGTACGGTTTTTTTACTCCTATTTTATTCTTGTACTTTAGCCATGTATTATTGATCTTATGGAGCATACCCCAAACCAGACCGCCATCCTTAAAAAATTCAATGACCTCTGCAAGGATACCTTGATGGAAACCCTAGGTATTACTTACGTTGACGTGGATCCAGATGCGGGTATGTTGGTAGCTACGATGCCCGTTGATTCAAGAGTATACCAGCCCATGCGCATTTTACATGGTGGGGCAACCGTAGCATTGGCGGAGAGTGTAGGCTCTGCAGCCTCTCAATTACTCATCGATCCTTCTAAAGAGGCCGCTGTCGGCGCCGAAATCAGTGCCAATCATTTAAAGAGTGCACGAACAGGTATGCTCATCGCTACGGCAACATGTGTCCACCGGGGAAAGAGCTCACATCTTTTTCAAATTCGTATAGAAAACGAACAAGGTGAATTGATTTCTATGGTGAAATTGCTCAACTTCATAAAAGCACGCAAATAATGCTCGAAGTATTGGCGCGCATACCCGGAAGGCCAAAAGTCGCCTCAAAATACGTCGAGACAGACGTTGCTCATGCGACCGCATTGTTGCGCGGTTTTCATGATGATTTACGCGGTTTCAAGGAAGAATCAGTACTGGATGAGGCTCTTTTTTGGTCCGATTATGCCACGACAAGACTTAATGTTCCCGCGCAAAGCGACACAGCTGCTTACCAGCAACAGATTACTGAGATTATCGCACGAATTGCGCTACACGAGGTAAGCAAAGTAGTACTGAGCCGTCCTTCCCATTTAAATAACACGCGCGCTGATGCTGAAAGGACCTTTGCAGAGCTTGAAAAACGGTACCCAAACTGCACCGTATTTGCCCTCAAACACCCTGAATACGGTCATTGGATGGGCGCTTCACCTGAAGTGCTCTTCGAAGAGATCGAGGGCGGGTTCCGTTCTATGTCGCTCGCAGGTACACGATTATCTGGAGCTTCTGACTGGGGCGATAAAGAGCGCGAGGAACAGAATTTTGTTACGACAGAGATTCAAAAAACTCTAGCAGCCTTTGGTGGGAGCGTTCGCAAACAAGCGGAAGAAACACTGCTCGCGGGGCCGGTCGAGCATTTATTGACTTGGGTAGAAACCGATGCGGCGAACGCGCCGGCGGTGGATATTCTCGAAGCATTACACCCAACACCCGCCATATGTGGGACACCGACAGCACCTGCACGTAAAGTAATTGCTGAAGTGGAACAATACGACCGCGGTTTATACACCGGGTATTTAGCCTTTATGACCGGTGGTTTGCATGCTACAGTGCTGCTGCGTACTATGCAGTGGTCAGAATCGGGCATTACTTTTTATGCAGGAGGCGGAATTACTAAGGACAGCGTACCTTTGAATGAGTGGATGGAGACAGAGTATAAAATCTCTGCCCTCAAGGACGCTGTACAATTCAAATGACAACAACAAAGCACACGGCACATTGGACATTACAAGCGCTTGCTCAAGCAGGGGTGAAGACTATTGTGTTTTCTCCTGGTTCGCGAAATGCGCCATTAGTCATCGCTGCTGAAGCCTTAGGTTCTTTTACGCTGGAAGTGCTCGGTGATGAGCGCAGTGCGGGCTTTAATGCACTGGGAAGAAGCCTTGTAACGGGTGCGCCAGTTGCGGTGTGTTGTACGTCAGGTAGCGCTTTAGCAAATTATTATCCTGCTGTTTTAGAAGCGTTTTATGCCCACGTTCCGTTGATTGTCCTCAGTGCCGATCGACCGGAGGAGCGTATCAATAAGGGTGAGGGTCAGACCTGTGTTCAACGCGACTTTTATGAGCCACATGTTGCTGCTAGCGTGCATATTGAAGAAGATGCTTCGGCCTCGGAAGTTGTGTCGCAACTAGATTTTGCGCTTCGCGCGCAGCACGTTGAAATGCGCCCGATCCATATCAATCTTGATTTTGATGAGCCGCTTTATGCCCAAGAATTGGAACCAGAGCCAGTGAAGCTGGTCTTTTCAGAGGACGTAATGGAATTCCATGGAATACCGGATAATCAGCCGATTCCTTCTTTTTCAGAGTATGAGTCCGTAGCCGTAATTGCGGGCCAATTATTACCCCAAGAAAGTGCACAATTGCGCGCGCTGCTCGATGAAGGAGTCGCTTGGACGCTTTTTGCAGACCCTATGAGTGGTGTGCTGGACCATCCACAGGCAGTACCTATGGAAGCGTTGCTCGATCTTGAACCCGATGCTGTTTTAAGTGTAGGTGGACAGTGGATTAATAAAAAGCCCAAACAGCATTTACGTGCGTTGGGAATTAAAAAGCATGTGCACATTGATATTTTCCAATGTTGGGATGTGTTAGACGCTGAGGTGCTGCATTTAAGGATGCCTAAAATTGCACTTGCAGTTTATAAATCCGCCCCGGAATTCATTAGAATACCATCTGTGGAACCGGTTTCGAAACCCTTGCCGTGGTCGGATGCTTCGGCCTTTCAAAGTGTGGTCTCAAAATTAAATACAACGGACGTACTGCATTTAGGAAACAGCTCCATCGTACGTTATCTCAATTACTTTCCGAACGCTGTACAACTGTATGGAAATAGAGGAGTGGCGGGCATTGATGGCAGTTTGAGCACGGCTGTTGGTGCGGCTTTGGCAGATCCCGAGCGCAAACATTTTTTAATCATTGGCGATCAAAGTTTTCTATACGATCACAACGGATTATATGGACAGAAAATTCCTCAGAATTTGGTGGTATGTGTACTCAATAATGGGGTAGGCGGCATTTTTGATTGGCTCCCAGGAACGGCCAGTACTGGGCCAACGGCACAACGCGTTTTTGCCAATGCACAAAACGTCAATCTTGAAGGAATTGCATCGGCCTTCGGTGTGGACTACGAAGCGGTTTCCTCAGTAGCAGCATTAGTAGCAGCATTGGATACGGCTGTGGGGCCGAAAATAATTGATAGTAAAACGGAGCAGCATGCCAACTTAGCGGCGCTTGCTGCGTTACGATAGTATGGTACCACTTCATATTTGGATTCAAGCAGCGCGGCTGCGCACCTTACCGCTCGCTTTCGCAGTCATTGCCTTAGGAACAGGTATGGCCTACAAAATCAATGAACACGTGCATTGGGGCATCTTTGCACTTGCCGTATTCACCGCTGGCGCTTACCAAATATTGTCGAATTATGCCAATGACCTGGGCGATGGTCTGCGCGGTACCGATGACCACCGTACGGGTGAAAAACGTGCGATAGCGAGCGGTTTAATTACTGCCGATCAAATGAAGCGTGCCGTTAATCTATGGACCGCATTGGCCCTGATTGGAGGTGGCGGATTGAGTTTTTTAGCATTTCAAGAACGCATTCCGCTCTTAGTACTCTTTTCGCTCTTGAATATTGCTGCGGTGCTTGCAGCTAAGTCCTATACTATGGGGCCAAAGCCCTATGCATATTGGGGCGGAGGTGATTTTTTTGTCTTTTTATTTTTTGGATTGGTCGGAGTTCTCGGCTCCGCAAGCTTATACGGATCGCTGCACTGGAGCTTCCTATTTCCAGCGTTGGTGGCCGGCAACTACAGTGCGGCAGTACTTACTTTAAATAATCTTCGAGATGTTGAAACGGACGCTGTAGCCGGCAAGCGAACGCTTGTTGTCCGGTTCGGATATCAATGGGGAAGGGGTTATTTTAAAGCGCTCTTGATGATTGGCAACGTATTGAGTTTATTCTTCGCTTTGTATTGGGCCGCTGTAGACGGGAATCAATTTTTACTCATCTTCCACATCGCCTATGGAGTGGTACTCTCCCGGGTAGTTTTTATTCGGTTCGCTCGGGCAAGAGATTCGGCAACACTAGACTCCTTACTGAAACCTATGGCGCTGATGACTTTGGTCTATTGTCTCGGAACTGCCTTAGCCCTTAACTTTTAGGTTTGTAATGAAAGCAACCGTACACCCTTATCTTCTCAACTTTAAGCAACCTGCGGGGACTTCGCGCGGTATTCTGCGGACGAAAGAGAGTTTCTTTTTGCGTATCGAGGATGCTGGGTCACCGTTTGGGATTGGATTGGGTGAGGTAGGTGTCTTACGCGGATTGAGCGTTGATGATGTCCCGGAATTGGAAAGTCAACTGGTTTGGACTGCGAAAAACATTCATCTGGGTTTGGAGGAATTGTATGTTCGCAACCGTACTTTTCCTAGCGTCCAATTCGCATTGGAGCAAGCCTTTAGTCATTTACATTATGGCTTTCATCACTTTGAGAACCCTTTTAGCAGGGGCGAGCAGGGACAGTCGATAAACGGCTTGATCTGGATGGGGTCGAAGGATTTCATGCTCGATCAAATACAACGCAGATTAGAAGAGGGATTTAAGACTTTAAAAATGAAAGTCGGTGCTATTTCTTGGACGGATGAATTGACTTTGCTTAAAGGTATTCGCGAACGCTTTTCTTCGAGCGATTTGATTTTACGTGTAGATGCGAATGGTGCCTTCGATCGATCTTCAATAGTAACTGTAGTGCATGAATTGGCTGCGCTTGAGGTTCATAGTATAGAGCAGCCGCTTCCTCCAGCAGATCGTGAAGGGTTGGCTCAAATATGCACTTCGTCGCCTGTACCTGTAGCTTTAGACGAAAGTCTCATTGGCGTTTTTAGTGCAGTTGAAAAAGAGCTCCTCTTGGATGCTGTACGACCGCAGTTCATTATCCTCAAGCCTAGTTTTATTGGCGGTTGGCGTGGTGCGGACGAATGGATTGATTGTGCTAATGCGCGCGGTATAGAGTGGTGGGCAACTTCCGCTTTAGAGAGTACTGTGGGCATGAATGCCATTGCGCAATGGACGGCTACAAAGCAATTGCACTTGCCTCAAGGATTAGGAACGGGCAGTTTGTATACCAACAACATTCCTGGACCCTTAGAAGTTAAAAACGGTGAATTATGGACGGTAGGTGATGTCCAGAAACTTTGGTCGTTCCCAGATTCTTTTAGTCCATTTAAATAGAGCCTCTTAAAGAAATAAAGAGCGAACGGCCAGGTGCGACTATACCACTTGCGTAACTGCGGTATTGTACGTCCATGATGTTGTCTATACCGCCGCGAACTAAGATATTCTTACTAAGTACATATGATGCATGTAGGTTAATAGTATACCACGCCGGCGTATATACCTCACCGTAGTCGTTTATTGCATACATGTGCGTTTTAGCGCGTTCGCTGAACGGCATATCTTCGGCGTCAACCGCGCCGTTATAGCGTAAGATCAGATTGCTACGCCACTTATTTTTATGAAAGGAAAAGTTTGATGTTGCGTTAAAAGGAGAAACGTGACGTAGCGTATAGCCTTGGCTGTCTTTGCCGAATGGATGTGCCCAGTGAATCATCCAATTCAAGTTCTCTGAAATATCAGTGCGAACACCAAACTGGTAGCCCCAGATCCAAGCATAATCTAAATTCTGAACGGCAAGCACCTGTGATAATTCGCCGTCGAAATTTATGCTGTCACTACCCATAAAGGTGTATGGTGCACGTTCCAAGGCATTGTCTAGGAAGCTGTAATAAAAGCTAGCATCGACGACCCATGATTTTCCGAGTTTTTGTTTAGCACCTAATTCTGCACTGTAGAGGCGTTCTTCTCGAAGATTACTATTTGGAACAATGACGGCACCAGGCTGAGAATCAAATACCTTGCTTGCGTCATCGATATTTGGTGCACGGAAACCTGAGCTTAAATTCAGAAAATACTTAAATGAAGGTTTGTGGTAAGTAATCCCCATCTCCGCACTAGGAGCCAGAAATTTTAGACGCGCGTCCTCATTGAATCCGCGAAAAGAAATGGGGGTATACATACTTATACCGTTGATCCTGGATCCTGCACTAAAGGCAATATGTTTGCTAAAATCTGTATCGTAATGCGCAAATATAGAACCGCTTATCCAGTGACTACCGTTGGCATACCTGGATTGAGCATTCCATGTAGAATCCGTACTCATGTAATGGTAATGGTGCGCCGTACTTATTAGGTTGTTTCCTATAAATTCTGCTCCGTACAGGACCGTACTCTTGTTTGAAATTTTCTTACTTGCATCAAAATTTATCTGATTGATGTACACCTGTTCGCGTTGAACTCTCCCTACTGGGGCTTTAAATTTTCTTGTCTTTCGACTTTCCTCGAAGTACTGCCCTGATAAGGTGAATTTCATCCAATCGCTGATTGCGGTCTTGTCTCTGTTCTCAATGGATAAGTAACTCATTATCCATGCCTGTGGACCGTAATTCCATTGTGCATATTTAGGCCTTCCGTTCATCATTTCTGTGAATCGATCATAGCGATTTACATCGCCAGTCAAACTAACATGCAAGCCGGATTTAAATGTTGTGCGTTCCGCAATACGGACCTTGAATTTTTGTGTGATGTTTCGTTTTTCGTAGGACGTGTTGTACTGAACGCGGTCGTCCTCTGGTGTCCGAACAGTATCAATGCTACCGACAGTAGTAGGTAAGCAACTAAGTTGCGTATTACTAAGATGTGAAGATGGTGTCCATGGTAGAATACGCTGGCCCATTCGTATATCGTGGTATTGGGTATAGGTTAGCGAAGTCATTCCTGCCCAATTCAGACCGCCGTAGTTGATTCGAAAATTAGGTCTTCTAGATAGTTGGGCATTTTGGCTGCTCAATGTGAAGACTAGACTTTGTAAAATCTCCGTTGAATCTCCAAAGTGCGCGTCGTAGGTGTTGATGTGCATGACGCCGCCTAATGCATCACTACCGTGCAAAACACTTCCAGGCCCTAAGCTAATCTCCATGTTTGATACACTTTCTCCATCCACAGAGATTACGTTATGCACATTACCGGATCTAAAAATGGCATTATTCATTCTGATACCGTCGACCATAACGAGCACTCGCGATGTGCTCATGCCTCGGATCATGGGTGATCCACCGCCAGCTTGCGATTTTTGAATAAAAACATTTGGATCGATGGCTAGCGCATCGGCTGTATTTGCAAGAAACTGTTCGTCCAATTGTTTCGCATCAATACTGCGAACTTCTTGCGCAGTTTTTTGGTACTGTTGTTCCATTCGATTTGCTCGAATAACAACTTCTTGTATGTTCAGAACACTTTCTCGTAAAAAAACTTCATAGTCCCGTTCCTGTAGTTCCTTCCTCGAATAATAACCAGCGGCGTAACTGGTATGGTAGAGGGCGATGAGTTGTCCGGGCGTTCCTTCTGGGATGAGAATTCGTCCTAATGGACCGGTCTCTCCAATATAGGCTTGATCCACAGTTATACTTACCCCTTCAATGGGTTCGCCACTCATCGCATTACTAACAGTAAGCCATACATATTCAACCTCACCGGCAGCATAAACGCTGAATGAGAATAACAAGAGGCTGATGTATATTGCTGCTGTTTTGAACTTGTTCATTGCGCACACGTTGAAACAAAAACTGTACCCGAAAATACATGTCCAAAAATAAATCTCTTTTCGTTTGGAACAACCAGAGTTATTCTGCTACTGAGCTCGTTGATTTACAGGAGGTTCCGGAGCATATAGCTACTGTCCAAAGTGCTTTAAGATTTTGTTTAAGTCAGGATTCGGAATGGACGTTACAAACAAGCGGATCAACGGGTGCTCCAAAGACGTTGGCTTTATCTCGTGAGATGATTTATGGATCTGCCCGTGCTACATTAGATGCCTTTGAATTGGTTCCTGGCTCACGAGCGGCATTAGTACTTCCTGCGAAGTATATTGGTGGCTTCATGATGGTCGTTCGCTCTTACATAGGTCAGCTTACGTTGCATTTATGTGAGCCTCGGGGGTTACCTTATGTCCCGGAAGGACTGGATTTTGTTCCCATGACTCCCGCCCAGTTTATTGCGCTACAAGAGGCTAGAAAGCAACTTAAGGTAAAAAACCTACTATTAGGGGGTAGTGCACTTCCTGCGCGATACGATACGACGAATTATCCTGATGTATGTATAGGATATGGCATGACAGAAACGGCTTCTCATGTAGCTCTTCGCTCATTGGGAAGTACCGTGTATACCGCAGTTGGGGCAACGGAGTTTTCTGTAAATACTGACTCATGCCTATGTATTTCTGCACCGCATCTAGGAATAGTGCAGCTGCAAACTCAAGATCGTGTGCGATTGCTCGATAAGAAACGATTCCACTATGAAGGTCGATTGGATCATGTGATCAACTCCGGAGGAATCAAACTTCACCCGGAAAAATTCGAGTCCGTTTGTGATGGACAAGGTATTCAGGCGGTCATGAGTGCCAAGGGACACGAACGGTATGGTCAAGTGCCGGTCATGGTACTGCGCACAATGGACGATGTTAAAGGTCTCAAAAAGGCATTGCGTCATTGGGAGGGAGCTGCGATGCCTAAGGAAGTGTGTATTGTTCCAGAATGGCCGCTGTTGGAGAACGGGAAATTGGACCGATTAAAGCTGCAGTCTTTTATTAAATCACATCTGGATCGCCTTTTCCCGCTCTAAGCAGTACTGGTATTGCTCTACTAAGGTCAATAACCGTTGAGGGAACATTATCACCCCAACCGCCGTCTATCATAAAATCCGCGAGATGCGCATAGGTCGCGGCGATTTCATCTGGATCTGTAGGATATTGAATAATTTCATCGTCGTGGTGTAAGGAGGCGGATGCTAAGGGGCGACCTAAAGTTTCGCACAAGGCCATCACAATAGGGTGATCAGGTATTCGAATACCGATGGTCTTACGCTTTTGTCCCAGCTTTCGTGCCAATGAAATATTTGCTTCCAGCACCATGGTGTAAGGACCTGGCAAACAGCGTTTTAGTAATTTAAAGGTCCCGCCGTCTACGCTTTGCGTATATTCAGAAACCTGGCTTAGATTGGTGAAGAGAAATGAAAATTCCGCCGTCTTAACGGATTCTTTTTTGATTTTAGCCAATTTTTCAAGTGCCAGTGGATGTTGAAAATCTCCCGCGACAGCATAGACACTGTCCGTGGGGATGATGGCAATTTCGCCCCGCCCAAAGCGCGCCACACATTCTGCGATGGTTTGCGCGTTGATGCTTTCCGGATAAATGGAATAAATCACGACCCTTTGAATTTTTATATAAGATACAAAAAAGCCCCGCGGTTTGCGAGGCTTCCTGAAAACTATAAGTTACGACTAAGTATTAGCCGTTTGCTTTTGCGTGATCCGCTAAGAACTTCGCCAAACCAATATCTGTTAACGGGTGCTTCAATAAAGCCTCCATTGCGCTTAAAGGTCCAGTCATTACATCTGCGCCAATCTCAGCACATTGAATGATGTGCATCGGGTGACGTACCGAAGCTGCAAGAATTTCTGTACCGAAGTCGTAGTTGTCAAAAATGATGCGAATGCTTTCGATCAAATCCAAACCGTCCGTCGAGATATCATCCAGACGTCCAATAAATGGACTCACGTAAGTTGCGCCAGCTTTGGCAGCCATCAATGCTTGACCTGCAGAGAAGATCAACGTACAGTTCGTCTTGATGCCTTTGTCAGAGAAGTATTTCAATGCTTTCACCCCGTCCTTGATCATCGGGATCTTGACTACGATTTTCTCATCCAATGCAGCCAATTCTTCACCTTCTTTGATCATGCCTTCGTAATCTGTTGCGATCACTTCAGCACTTACATCACCGTCTACAATAGCACAAATGGCTTTGTAGTGTGCTTTCACATTTGCGTCCCCGCTAATGCCTTCTTTAGCCATCAATGATGGGTTCGTTGTTACCCCGTCTAGAACTCCTAGCTCTTGGGCTTCTTGAATCTGTGCGAGGTTCGCAGTGTCGATGAAGAATTTCATGTGTGTGAGTTATATGATTTACTGAGCAAAAGTACGTCTTTCCCTCAAAATTTAGGGCACAAAAAATGGGCAAGCTACTCACATCACACCGCTACGACCAATTACCCTTGCTGCGTTCCCGCCCTGGGGGATTCACCAGGAGCTGGTTGTGTGAGACTTGCCCATTGCAAAGTTAAGCCATCTAAAGACGTTTGACCAATGAATTTTAACAATTTTTAATCGGTTCTGTTGGACTATATTTGTAGCAAGCGTATAGCGCTTAAACCGCAAAACACAAGTAAGATGGCGCAGGAAATTGAAATCATGAAGGCACAGGGTAAACAGCTCGCCTTCATCGTTATAGGTCTAGGACTCCTCATGTTTCTATGGAGTTATTTAGGAGATGCAACACTACTATTTAAGTATTGGTGGTTGGGTATTCTCTACCAATGGATTGTGCCGATTGGTTTAGCTATCTATGCCGTAGCGAAAGCAAAGCAGTCGTTAAACGGCTTCATTTCCTTCAAGGGAGCATTGGGAACTTCCGCCATAGGTTTAATCCTGGGAACTGCTGTGGTCGTTTTATTTAATGCATTAATGTACAATGTTGTAGACCTTGAATTTAAGGCTTTGATGGAGGAGCAAACCATTGAGTTTACGGTCCAATTCATGGAACGGATGGGCGCGGACAAGGCCCAGATATCTGAAGGTGTTGCTCAAATAAAAGAACGCGATCAGTTTGGTTTCAAAGCACAAATCATGGGTCTGACCTTCATCAGTATCTATTATTTAGTGATCAGCCTCATTGTTGCAGCGGCGATGAAAAAAGATGAACCGGTAGTATAATTTTTATGAGTGCATTGGACTTAAGTATTGTCATTCCTTTATTCAACGAGGACGAGAGTTTACCGGAATTGACCGATTGGATTTCTCTTGTCATGGACCGCGAAGGCTATACCTACGAAATCGTATTTGTCAACGACGGCTCTACGGATAACAGCTGGCAAGTCATCCAGGAACTTCGCACCAAGAACGAAAACGTCAAGGCCATTTCCTTTCGTCGAAACCAAGGCAAGAGTGCAGGTCTGAATCAAGGGTTTAAAGCGGCCTCTGGCCAGGTGGTTATCACCATGGACGCCGACCTTCAAGATAGCCCGGAAGAAATTCCTGAATTGCGCAGAATGATCTTGGAAGACGGCTACGATTTAGTGAGCGGCTGGAAGCAGAAGCGTTACGATCCCATCACTAAAACCTTACCCACGAAACTTTTCAATGCCGCCACGCGCCGCATTTCAAAAATTAAACTCAACGATTTTAATTGTGGTCTCAAGGCGTATCGCTTGGAAGTGGTGCACAACATAGAGGTCTATGGAGAAATGCACCGCTACATTCCGTTTCTTGCTAAAAACAAAGGGTTTAGTAAGATCGGGGAGAAGGTTGTACAGCACCAAGCTCGTAAGTATGGCACAACGAAATTCGGTTTAGATCGATTCATTAATGGCTTCTTAGATCTTGCTACACTCGCGGTGATGGGAAAGTTTGGCCGTCGCCCTATGCACTTTTTCGGTGCTGCCGGCACGCTGATGTTCACGTTAAGTATTGCTTTGTTGGCTTATCTAGGCAGCTATAAATTATGGGCGTTGAGCGCTGGCGTAGAAGCCCGACTGATTACTGAAAATCCATTATTTTATATTCTTCTTGCGGCAACCATCATGGGCGTTCAACTCTTCGGAGTAGGATTCATTGCTGAATTGTTGTTGCGCGAGAGCACTAAGAAGCACGATTACACCATTAACGATAAAATAGGTTTGGATTAATGGCCCAAGCTGCCGATTCCCCAAAGTATGCTTTGATTTCTCCGACGTTCAAGCGCCCGGACGAAGTCACTGAATTTCTCCAAAGTCTGACCGCGCTGGACTTCCCGAAAAGTGGTTACGAAATCATCCTAGGCGACGGTACCCCAGGGGATACTTTGCGACCAGAATTGGCCCCTTACCTCGACCAATTACCTCTTCAGATCTATTACGAAGAATTCCTACCCGTCTCTGATGCCCGCAACTGCGCGGCCTCTTTAGCTACAGCCCAATATTTTATCTTCCTCGACAGCGATTGTATCATCCCGCCCGGTTACCTCCGTGCCATTGATGCCTTCCTTGAAGCCCACCCGGATACCACGCTTTTCGGTGGTCCTGATGCGGCCTCAGCCGACTTCACTGACCTGCAAAAGGCGATCAATTTTTCGATGACCAGCTTCCTTACCACGGGAGGCATACGTGGCGGTAAAAGCACTCTCACGTCCTACCAACCGCGTGGCTTTAACATGGGAATGAGTGCGGAGCTCTTCAGCACGGTAGGTGGATACGACGAAAACTTCGTCTGTGGTGAAGATGTCGAACTCAGTCTCCGCCTACAAAAAGTGGGCGCCATCAGCCGATTCATCCCCGAGGCCTATGTGTACCACAAGCGACGCGCCACGCTCAAGCAATTCCGCCGCCAAGTCTTTCGCTTCGGCGCCGCCCGTCCCTTGCTCGCCAAGGCACACCCCGGCAACTTAAAATTGACCCACCTGTTCCCGTTGGTCTTCACACTTTACCGCTACCTCACGGTCATTTTCGCTGTCCTGGGCATCTTCTATTTCCACGATAGCCTGTTCGCGATACCTTTTGCACTTTATGTATTTTATATGTTCGCGGTGTTCTTAACCACCTTACGACACGAGGGGCTGGCTGTCGCGTTACGCGTGGTACAGACTACTAACACGATGAATGAAGGGTATGGCATTGGTTTCCTGCGTAATTTTATTGAGGTCTACCTCAAAGGCAACCCCAAGGGGATTAAGCTATAACTCATACTTGAACCACCTTCGATCATGGCCTCGCACGCAACTAGCGAACATCAAGGCCGCATCGCTCGTATTCCGCATCTCGATAATGACACTTTATTAAGTATCTTTTCATGAGTTCCGCTCTTAAGGGACCATAAATGGTTCAAAATTGATATTGAATTCATACAATGACCGCTAAAGTTGTCTTAACTTGTATTTAACAAATCCATTTACGATGAAACGAACACCATAACTTCTATTACGCCCAGAACAACCCTTCTAACCTCAGTTAATCTTAACTTAAAGAAAATAGAATGAACAAACTAAAATTTTCCCAGGACAAAGGTTCAGATTTTTACAAAGAACTTATAGAGAAAACGGATCAATATTTTTCTGAAAATAAGATTCAGAAAGTAGGTAACAAGATTATGGTTTTTAAAATAGTTCTCTATTTTAGTCTCGATGTGTTGTTTTACTCACTTATGATAACTAGCACAACGACCGTAGGGTTTTATGTTTTTTATTTACTGATGGGGCTTGCAATTTTATTGACAGCTTTTAACATCTCACATGATGCAGCTCACGGTGTTGCCGTAAAAAGTAGGTTTTGGAACAAACTTTTATTTTCAATTAGTTTCAATCTTCAAGGGAACAATGCATACGTCTGGGGGAAAAACCATAATGAATCGCATCACCTTTATACAAACATTGAAGGAAGTGACATCGACGTACTTAATAATCCTGTGATTAGAATGACTTCAACCCAAACCCTGAAATCATTTCATAAATATCAGTTTCTCTATGCACCAGTTTTAAGTCTATTGTATTCTATTAATTGGTTTTTTGTACGTGAGGTTTTAATGCTTTTTAGAAAATCAAGCAGGACTATTTCAATAAATATTCCATCAATCGAAATTGTAAAACTCATTCTTTTTAAATTTATCTACGTTAGCTATATGCTAGTGTTACCTTGGTATTTATTGCCTTTTGGTTTTGGTACAGTTCTCTTAGCATTTTTTCTTAACCATTTTATGGTCTCCATTATTTTTACCAGTGTATTAGGGGTTTCGCATTTATCTGATTTTGTTCAACACCCAACACCTGATAAAGAGGGGAAGTTGTCCATTAGCTGGCCGACCTTGCAAATGTGTACTTCTGTAGATTACAATGCCAGCAGTACTTTTCTGAACTGGACCTTAGGTGGATTTAATGCTCATGCCATGCACCATATTTTACCCAATATTAGCCATGTGCACTACCTGAACATTCTTCCAATATTTATTGATACAGCCAGAAAGCATGATGTAAACTACATGAACATGTCTTACGGCCAAGCCTATAAATCACATTATAGATTTCTCTATAAAATGGGACGCCAGCAATCTTTTATTCCTCGTACATATGAAGGGTAAACACCAACAAGTAAAAAGTCATAATGAATTGTATAATTCGATTTTGCACAAAATAAATTCCAACATGAATTTGGATAAAAAAAGGGCAAATCTTTATTTTTTATTCAAAGGCTTTTTTTATGCTAGTGCTGCTATTTTGAGCTATGCATTAATTTTTACAATATCCAATCCAGCAGTATTTATTCTCAACTTTATTTTGTTTGGCTTTATAGCTGTTCTCATGTGTTTTAATTTTGCACATGACCTCAGTCACAATTCCATATTTAAAAGACCTTTTTGGGATAATATGTTGTTTGAGTTCATTTATACTTTGGTTGGAGCGCACCCCGAAGCTTGGAAAAAAAGACATATAAATTCGCATCATTTCGCACCAAACGTAGAAAAATTTGATACGGATTTAGCAATCACGGGCCTGATTAGGGTCTTACCATCAGGAAACAAAAAATGGTACCATAAATACCAATACTTGTACGCTCCAATTGCCTACATGTCCTACTCCTTTTACTGGGTATTGCTAAAAGACTTTCTAGTTCTCGGTGAATTTGCTCCAGAAGGCACGTGGCAAAAAGTACGATACTACTTAACATTTGTCGTATTAAAATCTTTTTATTTTAGCTATATTTTAGTGTTACCGATCTATTATTCCCAACAGCCTATTTGGGTAATATTAGTAGCATTCATTTCTATGCACATGGTTCAATCTGTGTATACATTATTTACTTTCTTCATCACACATCATGTAGATGGGGCTAACTATCCTACTGCCGACAATGATGGAAATATTAATACGTCATGGGTAATGAATCAAATAGAAAGTTCCAACGATTTTCACCCTTTTAGCAATATTGCCAATTTTATTTTTGGAGGGGTTAATAACCATGTTGCACATCATCTATTTCCCCAAATTAGTCATTATCATTACCCAGAACTAAACCGAATTCTGTACGATGCACTAATAGAAAATAACATCACTCCAAATCAAACGACATACATAGGTGGAATTATTTCGCATTTAAGACTATTAAAAAAAAGAGGACGATAAAAACAGTTTACGACATTATGTAAAAAGCATTAAATCGAAAACAGAAAATGGAATATATCGACTTAATGTACATTACATCTTGTAACAGTAATTCCTTGCTTTATCATTTGGTCAATATTATTTTTGATAAAAAAGGGTACTAGATTTCATAGACAATTAGGGAGAATTTATATGATCTTAATGTTAATAACGGCAGTCGTCACTCTTTTTATGCTAGCACAAGTCGGACCAAGAATATTAAATCACATTGGGTGGGTACATAGTTTTAGTTTTTTGACAATTTATACAGTTCCAACAGCTTACTTGGCAATAATAAATGGAGACGTAAAATCTCATAAAAGGAAGATGATTTTACTTTATTTTGGAGCAATTGTGATTGCTGGCGGTTTTACTTTTTTCCCTGGGAGATATTTGTATGAATTATTCTTTGGTTGAAATTTGAAATAAAAAGAAACGAGAGAGAACAATGTATAAGAAATCATAGCCGCCTATCAGCAGGCTACGCTTCTTACACTAACCGTTAGCAATAATTAAAATGCGAATAAATAGAAAATCTTCACAATACAAGCGTTCACACATCTTTCCCTACTTTTGATACGTAATACCGCAGGCATACGTTTATACTTGCACCCAACGAAAGATTGCTTACATGACTATCATTGCTGGACCTTGTGTGATTGAGAGCCCTGAGATGTTGCGAGAAGTCGCAGGGGAATTGGCTCGTATTAAAAGAGAACTCAACGTAGAGATTTACTTCAAAGCGAGCTTTGATAAGGCGAATCGTACAAGCTTGAGTAGCTTCCGCGGTCCCGGGATAGAAAAGGGCATTGCCATGCTTGAAGCTGTTCGTGAAGAGTTTGGTTTACCCATTACCACTGACTTTCATACGCCAGAACAGATTGCTGGATACGGTCACCGCGTGGATATGGTACAAATTCCCGCCTTCCTATGCCGTCAGACAGACATGTTGATTGAAGCAGGGAAAACCGGGAAGATTGTAAATATCAAAAAAGCCCAATTCCTGAATGCCGAGAAAATGCAATTCGCTGTAGATAAGGTGAAGTCCACAGGCAATGACCAGGTTTGGTTGACGGAGCGAGGCACTTTGTTTGGACCGAGTGAATTGGTCGTAGATTTTAGAAATATCCAGAAACTTGCGGCATTAACCGATAATGTGGTCATGGACTGTACACACAGTGCGCAAGAGACGCAGAGTAATGAGGGGACCACCGGGGGTAACCGCGCATATGTGCCATTCTTCGCCAAAACTGCGAAGCTATGGGGGGCGAATGCCTTCTTCATTGAAACCCATCCAAATCCAGATGAGGGGTTGTCTGATGGACCCAACATGCTTAAGCTCAGTGATCTTGAAGCTTTGATTAAAGACTTGCTATGATACGATTGATCATTTCAGATTGTGATGGTGTGCTCACCGACGGTAAGCTCTATTACGGGGCCGAAGGGGAGGTGCTGAAAGTATTCAATGTGAAAGACGGTACTGCGATTAAAGTGCTTATGTCGGAAGGTGTCAAATTTGGTGTGGTTAGCGGCCGTGGCTCCGCAGCTTTACTGCGACGTACAGAAGAATTAGGCCTGGATTTCTGTCAAATGAATATTAGCGATAAGGCCGAAGCTGTGGCTGCTTTACGCGAACAATATGGCGTCGCCGTGCATGAAACCCTGTTCGTAGGAGACGATACCAACGACTGCGTGGTGCGTTCAGAGTGTGGCCATTTATACGCCGTGAATGACGCAGCGCAGGCGCTGCTCGAGATTTGCGATGTTCAGCTCAACACTAAGGGTGGTGCGGGCGTATTTAAAGAAGTATTAAAACGCATACATGGAAATTAATGCACTCATCATACGGTCTATTGAGGCCCAAGCAAATTCGCTTTTAGATTTAGCGCATAGGGATTCAAATGACTATCAAAGGGCAGTTGAGCTCATTCTCGGTATGTCCGGAAAATTGGTCTTTACAGGAATGGGTAAGAGCGGAATTATTGCACGAAAGCTTGCTGCAACATTTTCCAGTACAGGAGTACCGTCGTTTTTCGTTCATCCCGGTGAGGCTTACCATGGCGATTTAGGTATGATCGAAGCAAATGATGTACTATTCGCTTTGTCGAACTCAGGAGAGACACCTGAACTTCTCAACCTTTTGAAATACAGTCGTAGTAAACAAGTCATAGGGGTATCTCATTCTAATGACAGCTCGCTTTCAAGTTTTGCGACGGTTCATCTAGAATGTAAAGTAGATAAAGAAGTCTGTCCTTTAAATTTAGCACCAACTACGAGTACTACTGCAGCGCTTGTTATGGGTGATGCCATTTGTGCAGCATTAATGGAGTTGAAGAAATTCTCGAAAGATGATTTTGCCCAATTCCATCCGGGTGGGGCATTGGGTCGTAGTCTTTTGACCAAAGCGAAAGATGTGATGCTAACTGACGTACCACTCGTGGCGCCGGAGGCGAATTTAAACCAAGTATTGTTGCGTATTTCTGAGGGTCGTTTAGGACTTGTAGGAGTAGGTACTTCAACGAATATTCAAGGCGTTATTACCGATGGAGATATCCGCCGCGCAATGGCTACGACTGAAAATCATCATGCGTTGTTTGCACGTGATATGGGTTCTAAAACTCCAATTTTTATAGATGAAAATATGGGGTTAAGCGAGATGGATCGTTTATTCCGTGAAAGGAAAATAGTGACCGTATTGGTGGGTTCACCGCAACAATTAAAAGGAGTGGTCCAATTCTACGATATCCATGGCTAAAGCAATATGTATCATTCCCGCTCGCCTAGAATCTACGCGATTTCCAAATAAAATACTTACGGATATTCAAGGCATGCTCATGTTTGAACGTGTATACCACATTGCGCAACGCTCGGGTGTCTTTTTGAATGTCTTTGTTGCTACACCGAATCCTGAAATTCTTGATTTATGTGAACAGCGTGGAATAGCCGCCATACCCACTTCCTTTGAGCATCCTTGTGGCAGTGCTCGTGTCTTTGAAGCCGCCAAAACTGTTAAAGGTGATTGGAACATTGTGGTGAATCTACAAGCAGATCAACCCTTTCTTCCGTTATCCTATCTTAAAACAGTAGTAGAGGCGGTAGATACGAATCCCGTCGCGACCGTCGCTTATGAAGAATTAGGGGAGAAGGACGAGCATACGGTAAAGGTCATTCGCAATAAGAAGGGCGAAGGAGTCTATTTTAGTAGGTATCCCATCCCGTATTCGGTTGCTGGGGTGCCAGCGAAAAGTAAGCTCTGCCATTTGGGGCTATATGCCTACAAGAGATCCTTTGCCACTGACTATGAAGGCGATTTTCGTTCAGATTTAGCCATTCAGGAGTCTCTCGAACAACTGGATTTTATACATCACGGATATGCCATTGACGTTGCTATGGTGCCGCATACCGTTCCTGAGGTAAACACCCCGGAAGATTTAATTATTGCACGCAATTCCGGTTTACTATAACAGGTTATCGTTGCGTTTATCAGAACCTAATGTTATTTACCTTTAGCCAATGGTTTCCCACAAATACAAAACCCTATTTATACATGTCCCGAAAGCTGCGGGCCAAAGTGTAGAAGCTTTTTTTCTTAATCTACACGGTTTAAAGTGGGAGGAGCGCTTGCCGCTATTATTGGCACCTAATGCCGCGGATAAAATAGGTCCACCACGTTTAGCACATTTACATTCAGTAGATTATGTTCGGTATCACTTTGTCTCTCAACAGGACTTTGATCGGTATTATAAATTCGGATTTGTACGTAACCCTTGGTCTCGAGCGGTATCTTTTTATAAATTTCATGGTCATCAGCACCTGATGTCTTTTGAAAAATTTGTGATCACTAAACTGCCTCTACTCATTCAAGAGCAGCGCTGGTTTTACGGTCCACAATATGATTTCTTTTACGAAAACGGAGAGAATCAAGCCGATTTCATAGGCAAATTTGAAAGCTTACAAACCGATTTCGCTAAAGTCTGTAAAGCCCTCAATATGCCTGTTCAAAATCTACCGCATAGAAATAGAAGTGCTCAAAAAGGCGGGATTTCAGGTCTTCGAAAGTTCGGACGAAGGTTTGTAAAGCAACCTGAATCTCTGCTGCATTTACTATTCAGCCGTGGTGATAAAATCAAATCTAAAAATTACCGCGATTATTATACGCCAGAATTGATAGCCGCAGTTGAGGAGTTGTACAAGGAGGATGTTACTGCTTTTGAATATTCTTTTGAGGACTAAGTCAATCTCTTAGCTGCGCTTTTAACTGTTTTTCGAGCGCTATTTCATCTACACCTTCAAGTGCGAGGAACACTGGATCTTCATCCGAACTGTTGATTTGTAATATTTTCCCGTAAGGCTTGTCTAACAGTAGGCGGTAGTGTACCCCTTTAAGCCCTTTGAACTTACCTTTAGCCACATTTCCTGTGGAGTATCCATGAAGTCTCGAGCTAATTTCAGGTAACTCATCCAACAACTCTAAAGACTCGATTTGTTCAAATGGAATGACAACACCGTAAGGCCCTTCAATTTCTATCGATTTTTCGGTCCAAACAACCGTATTTTCTCTATCGGACCAGAATAACATACCCACCACAAATACAAGCGTGAATAACAACACAGCCAATCCAATCCAAAATTGGTTCTTAGTATTTTTCGACTGCACCAGTGAATACTTACGAGTTTGCCAAAAGAAATAGAGGTAAGCCAAGATGGGGGTTATGCCTAAATGGTAACCGAGCCAATCCTCATTTACAACATAGAGGAGTAGACCTAAGGCGGTAAATCCCGCACCAAAGCGTTGGTGGAATCGCTTAAAATCAACGAGGTATTCCTTCAATGGAAAGGACTTCTGGTCATCGCTATTCATGGTATTGTAGCCACTTAAAAGCATAGATGCATTGCCCTCAGTAATGAGGTAGGCCATTCCAAAAAACACTCCTCCCAGTCCCAGTATAATAAAAAGCATGTGCGTGATATAAGTTATGATGATTGCTGACCAAAGTAGGAAATTTGAATCAAGTTTTACCGTATGAAGATATTGAACTACACGCTACTCCTCTTTAGCTTCAGCGCATCTTTGATGGCGCAGGAGCATCATGTTCCAGCACCTGATCCGCATCACCACCGTCACCCGCTTAGAATTGCAGTTTTAATGGGGCATGGTGTAGTTCCAGAAGTCGATGGCGGGGTCTTGTTTGTGCCGACTTGGGGATGGGATGTAGATTGCCATTTGTCCGATCGTTGGTCTTTGGGCTGGCATAGTGATATCGAATTGGAGAACTACCTCATTTTAAATGATATCGGAGAAGAGGTGTTGCTTAAAACGCCCTTAGTCTCTACGGTAGATGTTTTTTATCGAATCAACCATAACCTCATACTAGGTGCTGGACCTGGCTTGACTGTTGAAAATGGGATATGGAAACCTATTGTAAGAATTGGTATCGAAGGTGAAGTCCCAATGAACGACCGGTGGGAGTGGACACCTACCGTTTATATGGATCAGCGCATGGATGGACGTCAAGTATGGACGCTAGCACTGGGAGTAGCACATTACCTGTGATTAACGCTTCTCTCGTTTCGCTTCGAGTTCAATAAGGGCGTTGCGTAATCTTGCGGCTTCAATAAAATCTAAACTTTTAGAAGCAGATTCCATTGCCTTTCTTGTCGTACGTATTTCGCTTTCAAGATCTTCAGGCGTGTAGTAATTCATGGCTTTCTCCGCCGACTTTTGCTGGTCTCGACTGATTTCGTAATCCATGTTCCTGCTCACGGCACCGGATTTCGCTAGAATTTCTGCCCTGCTGGTTTTCAATGCCGTAGGCTTTAAACCATGGGCCTGATTGAAGGCATCTTGTTTTTCCCTGCGACGTTCGGTCTCGTCCATAGTCGCCCTCATACTATCGGTGGTTTTATCCGCATATAATATGGCTCTACCGTTCACATTACGCGCCGCTCGACCTATGGTTTGGACCAGTGAACGTTCACTTCGCAGAAAACCTTCTTTATCTGCATCCAAAATAGCAACTAAACTTACCTCAGGGAAATCTAAACCTTCTCGTAAGAGATTTACTCCTATAAGCACATCGAAAACGCCTAAGCGCAAATCACGCATAATCTCTACGCGCTCCATCGTGTCTACATCACTGTGAATGTATCGACACCGTATATCGTATCTAGTAAGGTATTTCGTTAATTCTTCGGCCATTCGCTTTGTCAGCGTGGTAACAAGTGTACGTTCGTCTAGTGCTGTACGCTTACGAATCTCATCCATTAGATCGTCGACTTGATTTTCTGTCGAACGAACCTCCACGATTGGATCTAAAAGTCCTGTCGGACGAATGACTTGTTCAGCATATACGCCGCCGCTCAAAGTAAGCTCGTAATCTGCAGGTGTCGCACTAACAAAGAGGGCTTGTCCACGTAATTTTTCGAATTCTTCAAACTTTAGTGGACGATTGTCCATCGCCGCCGGCAGACGAAAGCCGTATTCGACAAGATTTTCTTTTCTCGAGCGGTCACCGCCATACATGGCTCTTACCTGAGGTAAAGTCACGTGACTTTCATCCACAACGAGTATAAAATCTTCTGGAAAGTAATCCAGTAAACAGAATGGGCGCACTCCGGGTGCTCGTCCGTCAAGGTAACGGGAGTAGTTTTCGATACCCGAACAATAGCCCAATTCTCTAATCATTTCAAGATCAAAGTTGGTTCGTTCTTCGAGTCGTTTTGCCTCCACTCGTCGATCGACTTGATTGAAGTGATCTACCTGACTCATCAGGTCGTCTTGAATGTGATGAATGGCGTTTTGCAGTTGATCCTTTTCTGTCACGAATAGATTCGCAGGGAAGAGGCGCATCTCGCTCATGTTTTCAATCTTCGAACCGCTTATTGGATCCATATGCTCTATGCTTTCCACCTCATCGCCCCAGAAACTGATTCGAAAAAAAGTTTCTGCGTACGCGGGGAATACATCAACAGCATCGCCCTTTACTCGAAAAGAGCCTCGTTTAAATTCAGCAGTAGTCCTTGCATAGAGGGCATTGACAAATTTGTGCAGTAACGCTTGACGCGAAATAACCTCGCCTACTTTAAGGTCAACTACGGAATTATTGAAAGCCTCTGGATTTCCCATCCCATAGAGACAAGAAACTGAAGCAACTACGATAACGTCGCGGCGACCGGATAGTAGCGAAGAGGTCGTGCTCAAACGCAGCTTCTCTATCTCGTCATTGATGCTTAAATCCTTCTCGATGTACAGTCCTGAGGACGGTACGTAGGCCTCAGGCTGGTAATAATCATAATAACTTACGAAATATTCCACGGCATTTTCCGGAAAGAATTCTTTCATCTCCCCATAGAGTTGTGCCGCCAGCGTTTTATTATGGCATAAAATTAATGTTGGGCGTTGCGTCCGCTCAATCACGTTGGCTACCGTAAAGGTTTTACCGGATCCAGTGACACCCAATAACACTTGATCAGCGATTCCGTCGTTCAAGCCTTCCACAAGTTCAGTAATGGCCTGCGGTTGATCCCCCATGGGCTCAAAAGGGGCTTTCAGCTTAAACTCCATCCTCGATTATTTCAACAAGCTGTTGAATAATTTACGTAGAACGGTTAGTTCTTCTACTCGGGCTTTATGCGCTTCAATTTTACCTAAAGCAGCATCGAGTAGGGGATTACCTTTGGCTCCAGAAAAGAATGCAATATTATTCTCGAGTTGGTGCAATTCTTTTTTGGCTTTATCCATTTCCTCACGGATCCAGCTGCGTTGTCGGTGTAAGCCGTCTTGGTCGTCTGCCTCAACTAGTGCTTTAACCTTAGCTTCGAACATTGTGCGCTCAAGAACAGAAGGTTCTAATCCTAAAGCACTCACTTTCTCCGAAAGTAGGGCTTCGAAATCTTCATCAATCTTTTTATTACGGCCAGTCAGTGCGCCAAGAGCAGAGAATTGCTCGCTTGCTGCGATGGCCTCTTCAATAGTTCCTATTTCTGCCTTCTTTAAATCTGCCAGCGCTTTTTGTTTAGCGTCGACTACAGCGTTGTCCTGCGCGGCCTTTGCTTTGCGTTCCCCTTTAAGGCGATCGAAGAAGTGATTGCACGCTGCTCTAAAGGCTTCCCATAATTTATCCCCTTCTTTTTTCGGGACGTAACCCGTGTTTTTCCAGTCTGCCTGGGCTTGTTTGAGTTGCTGAGAAGCACCTGCTATGTCATCAGAATCTTTCAAACTTTCGGCAAGAGCGATCAATGCTTTTTTCTTCTCCAGACTTTCACGTTGGCGTATTTTTTCTTCTTTATAGAAGTCATTCTTCGCTTTGTTGAAACCACGCTGAGCGGCTTTATAAGCTTCCCATACAGTGTCGTTTTCGTCACTTTTTACAAAACCTATTGCCTTAAATTCTGCGCGTAACGCTTCAAGTGCGTTACTAGATTTTTGCCATCCGCTGTGTTTTACCGGAAGTTCTGAGGTTAATGCTTCGATTTTTTCAACCACCACTCTTTTGGCAGCAATCTTCGTTGCGTTGATTTCAAGCAGGTTCTCATTGTACTGGTCGCGAAGCTCATGCACTTTTGCAGTTGCAGCTTTTAATCGGTCCCACAAAGCATCTTTATGTTCCCGAGGAACTGGACCAATTCTTTTCCACTTACTATGCGTCTGTTGTAAAGTTCTGAATAGTCCAGGGCTTGCGCCGTCCAGGGTCTTATCCTCTAAGGTTTGGCATAAGGCAACTTTTTCGTCGTAATTATTTTGGTAGTCTTTTTCGATAAGATCGTACGCCAAACGTAAAAAGTTGAAGAAGTTGTCTACGTGGTGGTTGTAGTTAGCCCATACCGTACGAGCGTCTGCTTTTGGCACCAATCCAGTGTGATTCCAACGCTCACGTAACGCTTTGAAGGTTTCGTATTTCTCTTTTGCAGATCCCTCAGCCATGGGGAGGGCTTTTACCTCTTCAATAATGGCTGTTTTTACTGCTAGGTTAGTGCTTAACTCAGCTTCCAGTTGTGTATAATGTGCGCGCAATCTATCCCGATAACCTCCATAGAGGATGCCTAATGTTTTGCGTTGGGGTTGATCAAACTCAAAGTCTATGATATTGCCACCTTCTTCTAAATAAGTAGCTTTTGCAGCATCTCTTTCTGCGTTTAATTCTTGTAAGATTCTTGACCTCCCACTTTCTACAATGCCTTTGATGCGTTGTGGTTCGAATTCTTTGATATGCTTCTCGATACTTTCTAAAGCAGCTTCAATGCTTAAAGAATCAAAATCTGGGATGGCCAATTTTTTGTCTTTTGGCGCTTCGTGATCTTCCTCTGCTTCTACAGCTTTTACTTCCTCATTTGCTTCGGAGCTATTTTTCTCTTGAGCTGCTTCAACAGCAGTATCAGTGGATTCAATTTCTCCGTCTGTTGAGGCTTCAGCAACCGCCTCTGGTTTAGCGGTCTCGTCTGTTTCAGGTGTATTCTGCTGTTCTTGATCTTCTAGCATCATCGTCTACAAATTTTTGTAGTAAGCGGCGCGGAACAATTTCCATGCGTTATTCGCTTGCTCAGTTAACATTATTCTTCCATCTACACTGCGCGCTTCTGCATCATTAGCAGCTTGCAGCAGGGGTGTTGGAAGCGGGTTGTAAATTAGGTCAAATATCGCGAATTCCGGGCTTATAACGCCATAAGGAATAGGTAAATGCACATCCGTATAATCAGGTCCACCCAGCGGTGTACAATTGATCCATAGCTTATGCGTTTTAAAATCTTCAGCGGTCAGTGCATTGTAATTATCGGGACCTGGCTTTCTGGTGAGCATCTTTGCTGATATACCGCGTTGATTAAGGACATATTGAACGGCCTTTGCTGCGCCGCCCGTACCGAAAATAAGCGCACTCGTTGATTCCGAATTTAATTCATCAAGCGCTTTTTCAATACCGGTACAGTCCGTGTTGTATCCTACTAATTTCCCCGATTCTAGTACAATAGTATTCACGGCCCCAATAGCTTTCGCGGTGGGATCTATCCGGTCTAGTAAAGGAAGTACTGCTTCTTTCAGAGGGATAGTCACATTACATCCCGTTAATTCGTGTGTTGTAAAAAGGAGTTTTAATTCCTCTAGTGTAATGGAACGCATTGGAAATAAGCGGTAGGAACCTTTTATTTCTGAAACGTCCATAAAGCCATGATAAAGATCAGGACTGAGGCTATGTTCGATGGGAAAACCTATGAGCCCTAACTTAATCATCTATTGAATGGGTTTAGATTTTTGAGTTCCCGCCCATTCTAAACCGAAGACAAGCGCAGCACCAGTTAATCCAAGGACTAAGGCCACAAGCCAAAGTTCGTCTGGCGCTAAATTTTGAGTAACGATAGGGACGATTTCCTCTTCAGGTGTTCCTTCATGCTTCGTGAATGTCACCAAAACTTCTTTCCAAGGCCAAATCTTATTCAATGAGCCGAGCAAAAAGCCACTAAGCAACGCTATGGTGAGATCATGGTATTTTTCGAAAACCCATTTCAAAAGTTTTGTGAAAGAGAGTAATCCTACAATAGCACCGATACCAACTGCAGCGATTACCCCAATTTCTCGAGTAGCAATGGCTTCTAAAACGGTAGCATAAGCGCCGAGCAATAGCAATATAAAACTACCGCTGATGCCCGGTAGGATCATTGCACATATGGCTAAGGCACCGCACAAGATGAGGTAGGCATAGGACTCTGAACCGGAAGAAGCGGGTAAGGTCGTTATCCAATAGGCTAGCGCAGCTCCGATTGTAAAACTTAGAATTGTGGACCATTTCCACTGACTCACTTGTTTACCAACTATGAAAATACTGGCGAAAACTAATCCAAAGAAAAAGCTCCAGAGATGGACGGGGTAGGTTTCAAGCAAATGCGAAAGCAAAGCCGCTAAACTCAGTACGCTTGTAAAAATACCGGCAAACAGTACCGTTAAAAAGGTACCGTTGATGTGGGACCAAAATTCTTTGAATTGGCCCTTGAGCAATAGTTGAATAGCACGCAGATTGAATTGACTCAAAGCGTGAATGAGCGTTTCATAAATATTAGTTATAAATGCGATCGTACCGCCGCTTACTCCTGGGACAACGTCTGCAGCGCCCATAGCCATGCCCTTTAAAAATAAAAAGCCGTATTTCTTAGTCATGATCTTCCCTTTGAATAGATGCTAAAATAGCACCTACAGCAGGGATTTTTGGCAATTCCGGGAAGTATTCAGCAAAAAGCAAAAGGGTTTTGGGCTCTTGTTGCAAAGTTTCGGCTAGGACTGTTTGCGCTGCAGCTAATTCATCGATAGCTATAAGATAGCCTGAGAGCACCAAACGCAGTTGTATTGCCGTAGGGAATTTCGCTATGCCATCGTAAAGTATGCGTATTGCTTCATCTAAATCGTCCAGTTCTATTAGACATTCTACGTAATCTAGTACATCCTCTTCGCCATAGGCCTCTTCGAGCCATACACGTTGAAAATCCTTTAGGGCATCTGCGTAGAGTTCTAAATCCATGAGTACCCCAGCGCGCTCTAAATGGATATCGTCAATGTCATTTTCTAGTTCAATGGCAGTGTTGAATTGACGCAACGCTTCTTTCGGCGCGTCTAATTCTAGCTCTAAAAGCCCTATCCTAAAATGAATATACCCGGATGGGACCTCGTCACTTATGCTTTGTCGGTACGCATTTAGTGCATCGTAAAGACGTTCATTTCGCTCGTGAATTCGGCCTTGTTCGAAATGAGCGGGATGGTAGTTTTCATCTGCTAGTGTCGCCCATTCAAAAGCTTCTAATGCTTTTTTTTCTTGATTCTTACGCAAATGAAAAGCACCAATCTGGTACCACAATAGAGGGTTGTAGGGCTCACGTGTGGTAAAGGTGTGGAATAGCTCTAATGCTCTGTCGTATTCATTCGTAAAATCAAGACACATGGCTAATTGATACAAAGCACTTTCCTCGAAAGGTTCTTCTTCCATGTTACACCATTTTAAAAGTGCGTTGATGGCGCGAGGATAGTCTCCTTGACTGAGGTGTGCATCAATGATAAGCTGCAGAACATCTACAGGATCTTCCGCATTTTCGAAGGCTTTGTCTAAAATTTGAAGTCCCTCGGCATTATCTCCTTGATGGAGTAATATAGTAGCCCGCGCAATAAGCAGTTCCACTGAACGCATATTCAATCCTTCTAAATGATTGAGTTTCGCTTGCGCTTTGGTATAATCTTTTAATGCAATATCAAGCTGTACTTCTTTGACCTTGAATACGAAAGCTAAGGGATGTATTTCTTGCGCCAATGCTAATGCACGACGCATCTGAGTAAAACCACCTGTTTCGAGGTAATACTCCAGGATAAGTTCTAAATCTTCTACATCATAGTAGGGCTGACGGCCTTCGTTCAAGGCTTGTTCAAACTGAACTACTAAAGTGTATGTGTCCTGATCTTCGAATCGCATAGTAGAAATTTAAGCACAATTCATTGGCTTCACTAGGTCGGGTTAATAAATTCGTTTAAAGCTATCAACACTGTTATTAACAATGACCATTTTGACCGCACCTTCATTGGGCACCACATCAGCCTGCCTTATCTTCGCTAGAAATCTAACCAAACAAGATGACCTTAATTAAATCCATCTCAGGAATTCGCGGCACCATTGGCGGTAGTGCCGGCAATAACTTAACACCACTTGATGCCGTAAAGTTTGCAGCAGGTTACGGAGCTTGGCTCAAACAACGCAATAATCATTGCACAGTAGTGATCGGTAGGGACGCGCGTCCCTCCGGACAGATGATAGAAAATTTAGTCATTAGTACTTTACAAGGCTTAGGAATAGATGTGATTAATACTGGATTGAGCACTACGCCAACCGTAGAGATGCTAGTGCCACGTTTCAAGGCATCGGGTGGAATTATCCTTACTGCGTCGCACAATCCGAAGGAATGGAACGCCCTTAAGTTGCTAAATGAGGAGGGGGAATTTGTTTCTGGAGATGACGGCGCCGCTATTTTAAGATTAGCAGAAGATGCGGACTTAGCATTCGCTGAGGTAGATGATTTAGGCCAAGTATCGAAATGCAATGACGGTATGGAGTGGCATATACAACAAGTTTTAGCACTCCCATCGGTAGATGCAGCAGCAGTGCGTGCGGGAGGGTTTCATGTTGCGATTGATGGGGTTCACAGTTCCGGTTCGGTAGCCATTCCTATGCTTTTGGAAGCAATGGGCGTAACCTATGAAAATCTATATCCCGAGCCTACGGGCCAATTTCCGCATAATCCAGAGCCCCTCGAAAAGCACCTTGGCGCTATTATCGATACAGTAAAATCCGGTTCGTTTTCAATGGGTATTGTCGTTGATCCTGATGTAGATCGATTGGCATTTATTGATGAAAAAGGAGCTATGTTCGGAGAAGAATATACGCTCGTTCTTGTTGCAGATTATTTATTGGGTTTACAGACAGGTGCCGTCGTGAGCAACATGAGTTCTTCCAAGGCGCTGCGAGATCTTGCAGAATCTAAAGGTGGAAGTTACACCGCTTCAGCGGTAGGTGAAGTTAATGTGGTGAATGAGATGAAGCGCACGAATGCTGTGCTCGGAGGGGAAGGTAACGGCGGTATTATTCTACCGGCACTTCATTACGGCAGGGATGCACTCGTGGGAATAGCTTTGGCATTAACACATTTGGCAAAATCGGGTAAAACCATGAGCGAATTGCGTGCTGGATATCCGGAATACTACATGGCAAAACAAAAAATTGAACTCGTACCTGGTCTAGACGTCGATGGTATTTTGGCCTCTATTGCGGAGCGTTATTCTAATGAAGAACTGAGTACAATAGATGGCGTAAAAATCACATGGTCAGACCGTTGGGTTCATTTACGTAAATCTAATACAGAGCCTATTGTGCGTATCTACACCGAGGCGCCATCTGTCGACGAAGCGACCCAATTGGGACAAAATTTCATGGATATCATCGCGTCTCTCGCATAAGACTTCCATCAATACTTTCTAACTCCTATCTTTGAGCAAACCTAATTGCACACAGATGGGAGTTATTTTTTTGGATAATGCTGCTACTACACCCTTAGAGCCTCGCGTCAGAGAGGAAATGATTCGCATGATGGATAATTTCGGCAATCCTTCGAGCACACACCTAAGTGGACGTGGAGCAAAGGTTGAAGTTGAAGTCGTTCGCAAGCGTATCGCGCAAGCTATAGGGGCGGAGCCTGGTGAGATTTTCTTTACATCTGGTGGAACCGAAGCGGATAACATGGCTCTTTTCTGCAGCGTTCGAGATTTAGGTGTAGAACGCATTATTACAACTCACATAGAGCATCACGCTGTCGGCCATCCCGTAGAATTTATGGTAGAGCGCGGTGAAGTAAGCGCGGCGTATTTGACCGTTGACGCGCATGGCGATATTAATCTTGAAGAATTAGAAGCCTTACTCCAAAACGGACCAAAAACTTTGGTGAGTTTGATGTTTGCAAATAACGAAATAGGCAATTTGAATCCTGTCGCTGAGATCAGCGCGATGTGCAAGGAATACGGCGCCTTATTTCATTCAGATACGGTTCAAGCCATGGGTCATTTACCCATTAATGTAAAGGAAGTTGCCTATGACTTTCTTACGTGCTCCGCGCATAAAATACATGGACCTAAGGGCATTGGATTTGCCTATGTACGCAGTGGATTGAAGATAAAGCCTTTGATTCAGGGTGGTGCACAAGAACGCAATCTACGAGCTGGAACTGAAAATACTATTGGGATTTGCGCGTTGGGTAAAGCTTTTGCTATTGCCACAGAAGAAATGTCGGAAGATCAGAAGTACGTAGAAGCGTTGAAGCAGTATGTAATAGATGGCGTCAAAGAAATTGTACCTGGAGTGAAGTTTTTTGGGCGCAGTGCGGAAATGGACCGCAGTCTTTATACCGTATTGAGTATTGCGATTCCGAAAACGGGTAACAATATGCTCACTTTTACCATGGATATGAAGGGCATTAATGTGAGCGGCGGTTCTGCATGTACTTCTGGTTCGAACCAAGGTAGTCACGTGATTCGCGCTTTAGGGGAATGGACCGCCGAGTACCAACCCGTTCGTGTATCGTTCAGTAAGTTCAATACGAAAGATTGTGCAGAGGGCTTCTTGAATGTATTGAGAGAACTTTACGCTGAATCTCCGGTACACGCCTAGCGCAGGAGGGTTACTGTTCCGATTCGGACTTCATCACCACCAGTAAAGCGGTAGGTATATACATCTTGAGGTACAGGCTTGCCATTAAATGTTCCGTCCCAAAATTCATTGAATGGATTTTCACTTCGATAGACTTCATTCCCCCAACTATCGTAAATCCTGAAGGTTGGATCTTCTAGGCAACTGTTCCCGTAAATCTTGAATTCTTCATTGTCTTTATCCCCATTTGGTGTGAAAGCTGTTGGAATATAGACGCGTCCCTCAATGCGTACAATAGTTGCCATGAAATCGAATTCATAGGCGCGGTTGCAAAGGGTATCGATAATGGTCAATGTAACGTCTTCAAGTCCAGACTCTGGATACCGGAAGGTAGGCAGCATACCGGTATCGGAATTGCCGCTAAAGTCCCATTCGAATATCATGGTACTGTCAACGTTTTGGTAGATTACATCAACGCCACCATAACGGCAGCTGTCCGTAAATAGATTTACGGTCGGTACATTCGCGTCGTCATCGAAAACAATGGTAAAGATTTGATCGTATCCAACGTCACAGAAGCTGTCTCTAGCCGTCACAGAAGCTGTATAGGTTGCGAAAGCAGGGTAAGTGTGGTTCACAACAGTATTGGTCGTTGTCAGCGTCGTACCGTCGCCGAAATCCCATTCGTAATAATCGGCATCTACTAACTGGTCCGTCCATATTACTTCGCGAAATAAATCACAGCTGGCATAATCTTCCATCCAATCACAGATAGGGAAGGCAGCCGTATCGTGAACGATTTCCACATAGGCCGTATCATAACTGTCGCATATGGTATCTATGGCCACAAGCATCACATTGTAAGTGCCCAGGTTGGGGAAGGTGACAATGGGTTCTGTAAGATTAGAAGTGTCGCCTTGGCCAAAATCCCAAAAGTAAGCGTTGGCGTTTGTACTGTTATTCGCAAGACGAAGGGTTAATTCATAACAGCTAGTATCGGGAAGGAAGTTTAAATCCACAGATGCATCGGCCTCGATAGCCGTTTCAAAGTCCAATTTAATAACGCCTAGATTACAATTGCTGCTGTTATTGGTTTCGGAAAATGCTCCTGGTGTGGTCGGTAAGTCATCATTCCCACCGCATCCTGCGCATACGGCTTGGTAAATTCGGCCTCGGTCGTCAAATCTCGACGTACCTCCATCCACATGTTCAGAACTGGTTGATCCCCCAAAATAACTTCCGTATGAGAACGAACTGAAGTTTTTACTGAGCACCATGAAATAGAAATCAGAGCCATTTGTACTGGATTGTAATGCATCTGAAGAAACAGGTAATTGCTCTACAGTAGTATTGAAATAGCCATTGTTCGTTACGCCGCCCCAACCGGAGAGTAGTATGTTCAAACAGTCATCAACATTAAAGGCAGTGGGCACAAGGTTTTGCACTCCCTGCGGTGAACCAAACGCCGTAGATGCAGCGCTTGAGGTGAGATCATTGCTTAGTTTGTGAATGAACTGCTTTCTGTATTGTGGTGTCCCCCAAGATCCATTGGAAATAGGGTAGACGCCCTGTGTTTGCCCGAATGCATAAACGTTTCCCAGTTTATCTACATCGAGAATGAAACTCTGATCATAGGCGCTTGTTCCTAGATAAGTAGATTGCTGCAGAGCACCCGTCGAAGCGTTAAATTTAGCCACGTAACCGTCATGATTACCGCCGTATGTGCTTTTGTAGCCGCCGGTTGTGCTGGGAAGATTATTTCCATCAGTACCACCAGTTACAAAAACTGCATTGTTGTGAAACTTTAAACTGTACCCGGCATCGTCGCTGGTACTTCCGTAATAGTTGCTCCACAGGAGCGAAGTACCCGCGGGATTGAGTTTAAATACAACGGCATCTTGACCACCGGCTTTTGAACAACTACTGCAATTAGTAGAAGGGAAGTTGGTGCTATTTGTCGAAGCGGTGACATAAATATTATTTGAACCGTCTACTACGATTTCACCGCGGGCGGCATCACCATAATTTTTGACGATGTTGGTATTGAGTCCGTCATTTCCTGTTCCACCAATGTAGGTTGAACTGAGTAAAGCTGTACCGTTGGTATTGAAACGGGTGATGAACAGGTCTGCCTTTTTAAATTCATAGCCGTTAATACTTACAGAAGTTCCACCCGCGTTGGCAGATTGAATGGGATTCTGTGTAGGGAAATTGCTACTCCCAGTGGTGCCCATAACAATTAAATGACCGCTGCTATTCACCACTAAACTGTGTGGATGATCTGGAGCTGTACCACCTAGATACGTAGCGTATAGCATCGTGTTTCCTTGCGGTTCAAACACGGTAATGGTTACATCAGGGTTGAAGCCTAAGTTAATTCCAGGAGGATCGTTATAGGTCGTTTGGAATGCGCCTGTCGATGCCACATAACCCGTTGCGAAAGCAACACCTGCCCCGTACAATCTACCTAAATCATCATAGGTGGCACTGAAGCCCCAGTTGTCCGTTAATGAGCCGCTAAAAGAAGTAAAGATGAGTTGCGGATCCAAGACAAGCGAGTCTAAGGTCCTTGCAATTGCCTCTGTTTTAAAACGAAGCACATTGTTGTCTTTTTCATACCACAGTCCGAAGTCGATGCGTTTACCGTTCTTCCAGCCCCAACCGACCGGTGCACTTTCGAGAAAAGTACCGATAGACGTATGAATGATTAATGCGCCTTCTGGACTGATTTCGGTTTTTGTAGCGCCCTCATAGATCCATTGAATAGCATCTACAGTTGACGGATCTGTTAAGTGCCATTGGTATTTCACATGGTTTCCAGTTTGTCCAAATGCCAAAGTAGAGTTTGGATACAGTCCTTCGTATGTTAAGCCACGTGCGGGTCTTACGCCACCGCGCCAAAATGTTGAATCTTCCCCGATAAAGTAATTGTGGTAAAACTCTGTGGGTTTTTGCCCTCGCGCTCGCGTGGGTGTGGCGTTTAAAAACTTGAGACGTACCGCATGACACTTAAGGACATCCGCTTCATGACTCAGTCCTGCCTCGTGCATGTTATGTCCATGGAGGTCTTCTAAATGACGTGCATCGCGAAGTACTATTTGCACTGCATCTTTTTCGAAAAATAACCCACCATATTTCAAAGGCATTTTATGCGAAAAGTTACCTGACCACTGTCCTTCGTTGGGCACAAAAAGCGCCTCTTGCCCAGATAGAGCGGGAAAGAGTGTGAGTAC
>JAOMWM010000012.1 GCA_028357285.1 Schleiferiaceae bacterium
AGAATGCGAGACTTCGCTCTGGAGGAACAAGAGCCTCTGTAAATCATTTTTCGAATTCTACAGACTACGATTTCATACCGGCACGAATCGTGGATTATTCGTACACTAAAAGAAATAATTACATTATTGTTCATGCAGGTCGCAGGGATGGTATTCGTCCAGGAATGGGCGCAATGACCGCAAATGGCTGGATAGGCTCGGTTGTTGAAGTCAGTAATGCGTACGCCCATATTACGCCCATATTGCACAGTAAAGGAAATATTGGCGCTCGCATTTCAGAAAAGGGCTTGGGGGAATTACACTGGGACGGAACCGATCCTTCATGGGCAACACTCTTCGATATACAACGTGAGAACCGACCCATGCCTGGTGATAGTGTGTATAGTTTTACGCGCACCTCTGTGGGACCGTCTACATTGACTGGTACTGTGATTAGTGCCGTTCAAAACAATGAGGATCTTACGTGGACAGCGAAAGTCGCGCTAAGCGCAGATTTTAAAAACATGAACTGGCTCTACATCAGTAAGTTGAAAGATGTGGAAAGTTTAGATTCATTGCAAATACCAGCCTTATGACCATCGTGAAAAACATATTTTGGCTAGTATTAGTGCTTCTTGTCCAATGGGGTTTTTTGCAGGATTTACCATTAACGGTCTATGGCAATCCGTATCTCTATTTGTGGTTTTTTCTTTGGCTACCGTTTGGTGTAACTCGTATGGGGCTTTATGCAATAGCTTTTGCAGTTGGTACCATTATGGATGCCTTTGAACAAAGTGGTGGAGCTCATACTTTGGCTTGTTTGGCATTAGTCACAGCAAAACCTTGGGTAGAGAATGCGCTGATTGGCTACAGGAAATCGGACGACAGCGAAGGTGTATCGCATCTCGCATTAGCACCCTATTTAACAACTTCATCAGTACTGGTTTTGCTACACCACAGTATCCTCTTTACAGCAGAGAATTATGGTTTCGACAACCTTGTACTGCTCGCCGTAAGAATTATTGTCTCTAGTCTAATAACCTTAGTCTTACTCGCTATTACTCACGCCTTATTCTCGAAGAAATATGCCGCGTAGTAGTGCTTTTTACTTGGGTCTAACTTTAGTCGGTTTACTCTTCTTGTATAGACTTTTTCAGGTGCAAGTCATCAATGACGACTATGCCGCAAGGGCTGAGCGCAACGCTACAGCAGCCGAAAAGCTTTATGCCCCTAGAGGATATGTGTACGATAGAGATGGCCGGCTTCTCGTAGGGAATAGCCCAGCATACGATTTAATGGTCAGCCCCTATTTAATTAAGGATTTGGATACAGCGGCCCTCGGAAGTCTTTTAGATCTTGAGGTAGCAATAATCAAAGAGCAACTAGAGAAGGCGAAAAACTACAGTTATTTTCGGAGTAGTATGTTCATGAAAATGCTCTCGAAATCTACCTATACGCAGATTAAATCAGAACTAAAAGCATTTCCAGGATTCTACGCTTCAAAACGGATTCTCAGAAACTATCCGCATCAAACTGGCGCGAATGTAGTCGGGTTTATCGGGGAAGTCAATACTGATTTTATTCGTACCAACCCGTCCTATTCTCAAGGAGATTTGGTAGGCAAAAGTGGAATAGACAAGAGTTATGAGGCCGTTTTAAAAGGAACACATGGCAAGCGCTATTTTACAGTGGATCACAGGAACCGAAGACTGGGTAATTGGAAAGAAGGCGCGCACGATGAGATGCCAGTTCCTGGAAGAGATCTAGTCAGTAGCATAGACCTTGAACTGCAGCGGTATGGAGAAGCACTAATGGCAGGAAAACGCGGTTCTATAGTAGCTATAGAGCCAGAAAGCGGTGAAATTCTTGCTCTCGTCACCGCTCCTAGTTACGATCCTAACGAATTGGTCGGTCGATTGCGCAGTAAGAATTATACGCGCATGTACTATGATAGTATCAACAAACCGTTGTTCGATCGCGGTATCTTAGCGGAATATCCACCGGGATCACCGTTTAAACTCATAGGTGCATTGGTGGGGCTGGAAGAAGGTGTCATTACTCCTAAAACTTCCATAACCTGTTATGACGGATTCCATTTCGGATCACTACACGTGGCCTGTCATTGTAAAGGGGGGACTTTAGCGTTAAACGAAGCTATATCTGAGAGCTGTAATAATTACTTCTGTACAATCTACCAAAGGACCATTGATAAGAACGGCGATGCGCATGCAGGAATGGACCGCTGGAGCGAACACGTTAAAAGCTTCGGTTTAGGTACTTTTCTAGGGAATGATCTACCAACTGGACGGAAAGGTCTTATTCCTGATGCGAATTATTATGACCGTTTTTTAGGTTATACAACATGGAAAGGAGCTACTTCTGTTTCAAATGGCATTGGGCAAGGAGAATTGGTCGCAACCCCAATCCAATTGGCTAATATGACTGCGGCCATTGCAAACCGCGGCTATTACTATACCCCTCATATCATTAAAGAATCGGACCACGGTCAAATTGATTCAGCATTCATTACTCCACAACACACGACTATTGCACCAAAACATTTTGATGTAGTTATTGACGGAATGTATGCTGTTTTTGAACGTGGTACAGCCAAAGGCTCACGAATACCGCATATCAAACAATGCGGTAAAACGGGTACTGCGCAGAACCCACACGGGCAAGACCATAGCATTTTTGTGAGTTTTGCGCCAAAGGATCAACCTAAAATTGCATTGGCAGTTATTATTGAAAATGGTTATTGGGGATCTCGCTGGGCAGCACCAATTGCAAGTTTAATGACCGAAATGTACCTAACTGATACAATTACACGTCCCGCATTAGAAGAACGTATGTTTCAAGGTGACCTGCACGAAGAATACCGTCAACAACACGTTGCCATTTACGGAGAAGACAGTACCTATCAAGCAAATTTTTGATGGCTAGAAACCGTAGAAATAGAAACCGGCTTAAGATTGACCCTGTTGTGGCGATCATCTACACAGTACTCGTTTTTTGGGGCTGGCTGAGCATTCATTCTGCAGTATATAATGAGGAAGCAGCTTCTTTGTTTAACCTTTCCCAAGAATACGGAAAGCAATTACTTTTCATCGGTGGGAGTTTCATCATTATTCTAGGCATTCTCCTATCTAATTACCGCTTATGGACCAATTTCGCTCCATTCTGGTACATTTTAACCCTCTTACTTTTAATCGGAGTGCTCTTCGTAGGTAAAAAAATAGGCGGTGCACGGAGCTGGTATGCTTTGGGCTCCTTTAGCCTTCAACCTTCAGAAGTTGCAAAGTTTGCTACAGCATTAATGCTCGCATTTTATTTAGGTCAGTCCCGGACTAACATGAAACTTTGGTTGCATAGGCTAATCGCTGCTGCCTTATTCTTAATTCCAGGATTTCTTATTGGACTGCAACCTGATTTAGGCTCTACACTTGTCTATCTAAGCCTCCTTCTTGTACTTTACCGTGAAGGGATGCCAGGTTACTATATCGGTGCGGCGCTTGCTCTCGTAGCACTGGCTATAATTGGCTTATTACTACCCTTACGAACTGCGCTAGTCGTTTTGGGCAGTATCTCACTTTTACTGTTCTTCCTTCTTCCGAAAAAACGGGGACCTATTGCTGCTAATGCATCTCTTTTCTCCATTGCAAGCGCCACAGTCTTTGCTGTAGGTCAAGTTATGGAGCGCGTTCTCGCTCCGCACCAACAAATACGTATCAAAGTACTGCTTGGACTAGAAGACGACCCTACCGGTGCTGGATATAATACACTTCAAAGCCTCATTGCTATTGGATCAGGTGGCTGGACTGGTAAAGGCTATCTAAACGGCACTCAAACAAAACTTAACTTTGTACCTGAGCAGAGTACAGATTACATTTTCTGTACCATTGGAGAGGAATGGGGGTTCTTGGGAACTGCCCTGCTTATGACATTGTTCGCCGTATTGATTGGTCGAATAATTTGGCTAGCGGACAAGCAAAAAGACACCTTTTCTCGTGTCTATGGTTACAGCGTGGCAAGCATCCTGTTTACACACTGGCTCATCAATATTGGTATGACAATAGGGCTCGTACCCACCATCGGTATACCATTGCCTTTCTTTAGTTATGGTGGCTCGTCCTTATGGGGCTTTACCATTTTACTCTTCATCTTTGTGAAGCTTGACGCTGAACGCTGGAACCGCCTTTCGTAACAGGACTTACACAAAAAACGCGAGCCGATGCATATGCATCGGCTCGCGCCTTTTATGATCTATGCTTTAGTACTGCAGGCTAGAACATCATGTAGCGCATATCCTCAATCTTCGCCTTTTCCTCTAACGCCTTATAAGCCTGAGTACCTACTAGATTGCGAATACTGCGTTGTGTATTCTGTGCCATATTCGTGTAGTCTAATACAGGAGCAGGAGTTGCAGGAGAAGTAATGGCCACAAACGCTCCATTATCCCCGGTGATTACACCACTTAGTGCACCCGGCTCTAAACCGCAAATGGTTCCTACAACAGCAGCTTCGTTACCGACACCTGCTATGTTGAACTGAGAAATACGGAAACTCAGTGTACGTACTTCTTTACCTGCTGCTTCAGCTACAGCTTCGATAGTCGAGGCTCCATTCAATGCGTTTTCTAAACGCTCTGTAATCAAAGCTTTCTTCGCGTCCTTCTTAGCTGCCTCTAAACACTGGCCTTGTACCATTTCAAAAGACGTAGTTCCTTCGTTGAGTTTATCCGTTAATACTACAACTACGTATCCTTTTCCGTCATTCTCTAGCAATCCGATATTACCTTCTTCACGCTCTTCATCCCAAGCCCAACGAACTACACGACGTGCAGCACCTAATCCTGAAACTACTTCTTCGAAACGACTTAAGTTACGTGCTGGACGTAGGAAGAACCCTTTCTCAGATGCTAATGCGCGATAATCTTCAGCTGTTTGCGCCTCTGCGGCATAACCTGAGGCTTGATTATATAGGTCTTGAATGGTTGCATCAGAAGGAAGTATCTCACGAATGATTTGACCAATTTTGTAAACATCATTTGAACCTTGTTGATCGGTTACTTGAATCACATGCCATCCGAACTGCGTCGGAACAACACCCATAGTGCCATTTTTCTTGAAGAAACAGAAATTCTCAAAAGGCTTCGCCATTGCACCGCGAGAGAAGTAACCTAAATCACCGCCTTTTTCTTTTGCGACAATGTCTGAAGAAAACTCTTCACTTACCGATTCGAAAGCGGCAGGATTCTCTTCAAGATATGCGAACAGACTATCCGCTAATACTTTAGCCTCTTGCGGATTGCGTGTGATGGAAGCATCAGCTCTTGTCGCTCCAGCGAATGGGATAAGAATGTGACGTGCTTGCACACTATCCGGTACTATTTTTCTATCTACTAGTTTGACAACAGCAAAAGCTCCGCCTAGGTCAATAGGACCTTTCTGGTAACCCACTGATTGACCGTCAACAAGCGTATCTAGACCTGTACCGACTAATTCTGTAACAGTGTAGTATTCCGATTGGAATCGAACATCACTGTGTAAATTCACAAATACAGAATCGTCCTCTTCATTCATCCATTCTAATGAAAGGGTAGCTAATTCAGCACGCACAGATTCGCGATCAGACTCGGATGGGGCCAATGGGAAGTTGATGAACTCAATATTACGCCCCTCTTCCTGCTCGAAATCTTCTTTGTGTGCGTTGTAATAACGCTTAGCGTCCTGATCCTCTACAGCGATTTCATCTTCATTCACATCGATGTATGGAACATAAACGTATTGGGCTGGATGCTGGGCATCGCCGCGCTTTATTTCAGCTTCTGCAAGACCGGTCGGCATGAAAATGGCCTTTTCGATTGCGTTGGTGTATTTGAAATTTTGCGCTTGATTAGCCACGGCGCGCTCGAAAGCTAGCCACTGTGTCCACATCTCTACGGATTGTTCAGAAGCGTCGCGATTCTCACGAACCTGTGCGATATAGCTCTTGAACATGTTTTCATCAAACTGACCATTCGCTCCAGCAAAATTTTGACGAATGTTTGGGTTCGTGATAATATCGAAATAAATCTCTTGCTCACTTACGCTCATGCCTGCTGCACTTAATTCTGCCGATAGCAATTCTTCTGTAACGATATTGTTCCAAACGAAGTTTGCCAGCTGAATGCTGCTTGTGTTTGCGTATTGTTCTGGATTTCCCGAACGCAACTCTTCCATACCCTGGCTGAGTTCTAAACGTGTGATATCGCGTCCATTTACGGTTCCGATGATATTTGGGTCTCCAAAAAACTTAGATCCACCTGAGCGGAATAAATCTCCTAAGAGGAAAGCAATGAGTGCTACAAACACCACGACTACTAAAAGTCCTGAGCGCTGTCTGATGCGTTGGATTGTTGCCATTGTCTTGCAATTAAATGAATGAGTCTGCGAATATAAGGATTGGCGCCAATTAATTGGCCTTTACGAGCACCTCTTCCAATCTGTTTGCCTTAGTTTTTTGTACGAGGAATAAGTATTGGTCACTTCGGACTACAGTTCCCTTCTCTGGAAGGCTTTGATAAAGGTCTAAAATATAGCCTCCAAGTGTATTGTAATTTTCGCTTTGAGGAAGCTCAAGACCCCATTTTTCATTGATATCAGAAATGTCTAAACGCGCTGAGAACAACCATTCACTATCATTTATTTGACGTTCTAATAATTCTTCTGTATCGTGTTCATCTTCAATCTCGCCGAAAATCTCCTCGATAACATCCTCTAACGTGATCATCCCACTGGTCCCCCCATGCTCGTCTAATACTACAGCTATGTTACGCTTCTCTCTCGTAAATAGATTGAGTATCTCATCCGCGCGCATACTTTCAGGTATGAAAGCAACAGGACGAAGCACCCGTTTGAGATGATCCGGCTTTTTAAATAGCTCAAATGCATGCACATACCCGATTATTTTATCAATATTATCTTCAAACACGAGTAACTTGCTGTAGCCTGACTCGATGAAAAATGCCCTGACTTTATCGGGTATTTCATTCACCTCTACACCTTCTATTTCGGTTCTCGGAATCATAAACTCACGAGCTTTTGTCTCAGGAAATTCTAGCGCATTTTTAAAAATTTCCAATTCTGGATCGACTTCCTCATTACCATCTGATATTCGAGGAACACGTTCTCTAACATAGTGATCCAGCTCCATACGACCGAAGGCGTTTTCTTCTTCTTGTAGCTCTACTCTGAATACGTACTTTAAAAAGAATTGGCTTACACCGAGCATGAGTGCGCTTGGCAGACGCAATAGCCAAAACAACAGCCAAGCAGGTAAACTCAACCAACGCATAAGTCCTTCGGCATTTTGGCGAAAAAGCGTTTTGGGGAGAAATTCAGCGAAAACTAAAATCACTACAGTAGAAACGGAGGTCTCCAACAATAGAATGAGGTATTCCATTGCACCCCAACCAGCAAAAACCGGTGTAAGCAAGCGGTGCATATAATTTCCATAGAGAACTAACGCTACATTGTTCCCAACCAAAATTGCTGCGATAAATGCAGCAGGTCGATTTACTAAGTAGCCAAGAGCCTTGTTCGCAACACCGCCCTTCTGACGTTCAAGTTCTACGTGTAACTTATTGATACTTAGGTACGCCATTTCTAGTCCTGAGAAAAGCGCAGAAAAGAATACAGCCAGTACAATGGGTAGAAGATATTCCAATGTTTACTTCTTAGTTTGTTTAAGACGAGAGCGCCTGCGAAGGAAGTACATGAAAACACCCGCCCCTAGAAAAAGAGAGAATTTAATGGTGTTCTGCCAGTTACTACCCCAATTGGCATAAATTTCAACTGAACTGACTGCAGCTACACCTAGCCACAAAATCTCTATAAATCGCAATGCCTTATTCATCGTCTACTGTTATTTCTCCTTGTACTTTATAAATGCGGTAGGTATTAAAAGACTGATCGGCTTCAAAACCTTTTCCTCTAATAAGCTGACCGTCAGACAAGATCTGAACCTTTGCATCACTATACAAACGCTCTTCTTTTTTATCCCAGAACAATAATTCTGTGGTCATTCGCTCACCTTTTCCGTTCGTTACTTCAACATTCCCACCAATACCCCAAAGATCTTCCTTCTTTAACTGTCTTGCGGTATCAGCTTTTAAGACCGTTGCCGTTTTTGCATTCGCACTGTAGAAATTCACCGTTACACCTTCCCCAAAGAAAACGTAAGGGGGATCCATATTCCCAAAGTCCTGCAACAGTCCTGCGCGAATCTCTAATACCTTTTGCCCGCTATCGCTATACGTGATGTGAGCTCCGTGTTGTTCGTTCAAAGGAAATACGACTGGAATCTTGCTAACCTCAGCGACATCCATTGAATCGTTTGAACAGGCACTGAAAAAAACCACAGCTAAAATGACAAGTGATTTGGGTTGTTTCAAAAGAGATTTCATGCTACGAAGGTCGGTAAAAATGCGCAAAAAAAATTCCCCTAGACATTGGTCTAGGGGAACTGTTAAAGTCGTTACAAACGGCTTAGTAGAATTTAACGCTTACCGTCTCATTAATCCAACAGCCTATATTAATCTTGTCACCTTCTTTATAACCTAATTGGAATGAAATTCCTTTATCAGGAATTTGTTGACTGTAGACTGAAATTAGTTTAGCAGCCTTATCGGCAATGCTTGGATCAATACTTCTCGCATAGCTCAATTTGTTGATTGCCGCCCAATACACCGCATTTTTCTCAACTGCATTCGATCCACAAGAACCTGCGGCATCTGCATAAATGGTAGCAAGGTATAAATATGGATTCCCCCAATTCTTGCGGAGTTGACCTGCTTTGAGGCAGTTACTCTTTGCAGAAGAGAGCGCACCCATTTTCTGATTAACATAAGCTAACCCCATGTAAGTATTTGCTTTACGACGTAGATCTTCTTCTTGTTCTATAGCTTCAGTGTAGTACTTCTTGGCCATTGCCCAATCGCTCTTATTTACGCCTAATTTCGCCATGTTAAGTGCCGCCTGTGCACTAGGCTCAATTTCATACAATGTTTCTGCAATTGAAATGAATACAGGGTTGTCTGTACAAGAGGTCAATTCACCATCGTCGCCTACGCGCTCTTTCTGCAATAGGTTTCCCGCACGTTTCAGCCACTCTATATTGTCTTTATTTTGTTCGAAAGCTTCCTCGTTATAGATCAGTGTAAGTTTATTACATGTCAAAAGTGGGCTCAAGATTTTCTCGATGTTTCGTTGCACCTTGGTGATGTTTCTCAAACGGATTTCGTTATTCGACATCTTACGCTTATCCACAGAAGTTAGACCTTGCTGATCTAATTCATATTTCGTCTTAAGCTCATCTGCTTTCTCTAGAACGCTAACCAATTCTTGGACGGTTGCATCCAACTCTGGCTTAACCAATGGCGGTAGTTTCGCTGCTTTCTTTATGCGCTTCTTTGAGGCGTTATTGTAAGTATTCGTTGAGTCGTAAACTGCCAGTTTTGCATCATACTCTGCCTTTGCCGCCTCAGTATTAGGACGAATGCTGTCTGCATATGCAATAAAACCGAGTACAGAATCCGCCTGTAATTCAATATTATAATTTTCGACGTTAAACGTATTAAAGTTGAATTCGAGTGTAACTAAAACTGAATTATACACCTCAAACAAACGATCTACATCTTTAGTCTTGTTGAATTCCTTCACATTTGCTTGGAAGTATCGGTCGGTATGTGCAACTGACATGGTATCGCCTAAAAGTGACTTTGCCTCTTCAAACATCACCACAGCTTTTGAAACACTATCAGAATTCTTTCTGTAGTAGTTGTAGAAATGGTAAGCTTTTGATGAAATCGCATTCGCTTTTTCTTCAGGGAAGTGAACTGCGAATGCGTCATACAAACTCAGAAGCTCTTGAATCAATGCATTTTTAGTTGCATCGTCACTGGCTTCTTTAATCTTCGCTTCTATAATATTATCACCGTACGTGTAAATACGAATGTTAGCAGATGGACACGTTTCATAAAGCGCTTTCCACGCATCGTAAGCTTCTGCGTAGTCTTTACTCTGGTAGTAAGACCCCATGATATTATAGTTCTGAAAACAAGAAACAGAATCGGCAATGGAATTACCCCACTTTGACTCTTGTGCTTGCGCAGAAAAACTCATCAATAATATACCGAATACAAAAAGGATTCGTTTCATAATCATCACGTTTTTTATCTATATCTAAATTTCTGGAACCATTTGTCGTTGAGTGTTATCCCAAAGTTCAAATTCCAATAGTCTTCCTTTAAATCGGATTCCACACCACTCCAACGGGTACCTCTTCCTACACTAATATTCAAAAAGCTTGCCTTTTGTTCACCAGGAGCTAAACTTCTGTAAATAATAGGAAGCGTTAAACCTAAGTTGACCTCTTGAGTAACGTAGGTTGGACCAGTAGTAGGCTCCTGCCAATAGTATTGACCTTTTTCTCTTGAATAACCGAATCTGTATCTTGATATGGCGAAGTAATTCGAGCTACGTCTGAGCTGTGGAATGACATAGGAAGGCACCAATACTAGGCCTACACTTCCTCTTTCACTGGCGGCAATAGCCGATTGAACTGGCGTACCCCCTAATGGTGTGAAATCTCTGTAGTCTTGCCAATTCACTCTCCTGTAGTCTACGACTAAATCCCATGCATTGACGGGGACATTTTCTACAGTTCTACTCACACCAAATCCAAACCCTGAAGAGGTAGGAAGAATCATACTGCCCTCTTCTGACAGGTTGTAAAACAGTGTGTCGACTGGGGTTTCTACGATACCACTATTAATAAATGAGTATTGCGTAGAAATTTGACGTGAATTCATAGAACCTCCAAAACCGTAAACTGCTCCGGCTACAAAATGTAAACGATCAATATCTCCTTGCAACTGCGTTCCTATGTCGAAAGTAAAGTCGCTTATTCCTGTTTTATTCGTTTTGCTTACGGAGAGAAATTGGCTATTCGCTAAAATGGTTTTGTTACTCGTTTCCATTTCGCCAAAGACATAACGTGCATTACCTCCGATGCTAAACCATGGGAACGGTTGTAAAGCGAGCCCTAGGGTGAATTGGTCATATCCCCCAGAACCTATAGAACGGTATTCATAAAGACCGAAATCGTCTGAAGAATCCGCTACACTAATGTTATATCCTTTTGCAGCATAAGGGCTGAGCGAAAATGCTCCACCGATCCAATCGTTGAATTTGAAACCGAATCCGAAGTAATCGAAATAGGTGTTATGATTGTCTTGATCTATGGATTCGGTAATAATTTGATGACGGAATGTGCGGTGCGCTCCGCTCATTTCAAGCGTAGAATACTCCAGATTAGCGTAACCCGCGGGATTGAGAACGTTTATCGTGTACCGATCTGCATAGCCTATTCCGGTGCCACCCATACCGAGAAAAGAAGGGGTAATCCCGAAGGTTGTTTCCCCCAAGCCATTAATACTAAGTGGACTCACTGAGTTGGTCTGAGCCGCAGCACGAGCCCCAAACAACAGCAATATCGACGCAAACATGAAAGTGAGAGCGGATTTATTTAATGGATTGACTTTTAAAATATTCATCAATGCGCTGTAGGGCATATAGTTCGTAATTCGAGGGTGCAAATATGTAGCTTTTTAGGTGGTTTGACAAGGCCTTTGCATCTCCGCCGCAAATGAATACAAGTTTTATGCCTGTTTCCTTTTGTATCGCGTGAATCATCGCGCTCATTTCTAAGGGCAATGCCGTATCAACACCTGACCACATACTTTCTTCCGTTGAAGCCCCTACCACATGAGTTTCGCTACTTTTAACAAGGTGTGGCAGCGCTTCTGTAAATGTGTGCATTGCCTTATAACGCATGGCCCATCCCGGAGAAATTGCGCCGCCAATAAAGGCGTCATTTTTAACAATATTATAAGTAATACAGCTACCAGCTACAACCGTAATAAGATCCTGACGATACTCTAACCAGTGGGCCGATGCAAAAAGCAATCGATCTAAACCTATAGACTCCGGTGTTTTGTACGAAATCTTAATAGGCCAGGGCGAATCAATCGTTAGCCAATTAATACTCTTTGGCCATTTCGCGTCTATTGCACCGCTTGCAATACCGATAGACCGTGTACTGTAATTACTCCAGTCACTGTAAACATCAAGAGCCTTCTCCAAAGCTTGCGGAGTGAAAGTCTCATGTTTAACAAGCCGAGGGCCATCAAACAACCCCATTTTTATAAGGGTGTTCCCAATATCTACAGTAATTAACATGGCTGCAAAGGTCGTTAAATCCTTCTTCTCTTTACAATTCAAAAGGAGATTCTAATTTTTCACTGAATGTGCTTTCACATTTCAATAGTAGGTGTATATTTGCCGCCCGGCAGGTGATGTAGCTCAGTTGGTAGAGCAATGGATTGAAAATCCATGTGTCGGCGGTTCGATTCCGTCCATCACCACCACCCAAAAGCCCTTCAGTTTGACTGAGGGGCTTTTTTTATTCCCCAACTCCCGAAAACAGTAGAGTTACAAGAAATCTCAACACAACGTACCAGTGCTACAAAAAAGGCCGAGATAGCGAACTACCCCGGCCTTTTTGCACCAAAGTGGTAACCAACGAAAATTGGTTACCACTTTGGAACTTAGTTTCTTATTTACGTTTCTAGTACTTGATCAAACGTACTGTTTCCTCGTTACTACCAGATTGAATCTTGGCAAGATAAACTCCCGCTCCATAATGAGACGCATCTATTGCATGCGTCTGGCCGCTACTCACAGCATGATACAGCTGCTGACCTTTTAAATCATAAAGTTGTATTGTGTAAGAATCCACCGAAGGGTTGCTGACTACCCATTGATCTGCTGTTGGGTTGGGATAAATAGACATCCTGTTTTTTGACTCGTCCACAATTCCTATGGCCACATTCGCATACTTTATATCGTCAAAATAGAAGGTAGAAGTTGACGATCCATCGCCAATGTTGGTACTACCTGCAATAAAGTCGAACATCAAAGCCAACGTAGGCATGTCGGTAGGCGCATTTGTAAAATCGAAGGATAGCGTTTCCCACTCTTCGGTTTTCGTGGTTTGAACACTACGTTCTTCACCCCAAAAAGGTTTCTCCGCTTTCAAAGTTACGTTTGTACCAATAGGCGCAGACGTCCAAACTTTCATAGTAATAACCGGGTGATTGACAAAATCGAGATTGTTTGCAAAGGTGATTTTACTTCCCCCGTATGGCGCACCCAAAAAACGTACAATCTTACCGACGTTTGCACTTCCGTTATCTGCGTCAACATCTGGATTAGGTAGACTTGTCATCATAGCGCTCTCAAAGTCAAAGAAATGACGCGCAGTGGTACCCGATTCAAAAGTAACGGGTAACCCAACTCTAGGTGTAGCAATGACACCAGCTACCTGCTCAATGTCGTCAATGTAAAAGGTATTTCCCCCACCTGGTGTGAACGGCTGCGGCATAATGACTAAGTCCACACTACCTGAAGGTGCCGGAATTCCAAAGTCAAATGTGAGCGTTTCCCATGCGCCAGATACAGTAGTGACTGCATCCACCTCGCTGGTATAGGGACTCTCTAATTTTATCTTTATTATCGTACCCACGGGTTGAGTCGTGTACACTTTCATGGATAACACGCTCGATGAAGCGCTTGTAAAGTTCAGTGAAGACACTGATGTAATCTTGCCTCCTGCCCACAAATCGGCTGCATTCACTTTTACAATCTTAGCGACATTCGCGCTAGAATTACCTGCCGAACTTGGATTCGATACTATCGTAAAGGATGCCCCGTCATAACCTACCATACCGGCGGTTGAAGATTCAAAATCGAATGGTAGGGCTTGCGCAGAGGCCGCAACTGAGGCTGCCATCAGCAGAGTAATCATAATTTTTTTCATCTCAAATTTTTAGGTGTATTGATTTATTGAATGATGCGCAAAGCCACTCGACCCTACCCTAACGTTCATGGGTAAAAGGTAATAAACTTTGGATTGGCACATCAGCTTGAAAAGAACTCTAGCAATCCGCGTTGTTAACAAAATTCAGTGACCATTGATGAGGAGTAGGCGTAAACTTCGGAATTTTGAAAGGTAAAGCTGCTACAACTATGCACCCTTTAAAGAAAGATGAATTCAGATTGGTGAATCGCATGCGTTTTGAAGTGAAGAACGTCATGGAACACATCAACAGAGTTTCAGAAGAGAGCAATCGCATCAATTCTGATGAGATCGAGCGCCGCCTAAAGACCTTGACTGAATATTCTCGTGAACTGGCTAATCTTCAGAAAGCTATCGAATTAGAAATTCAAAAAAACTCTTTATAAAGACTATGATGAATCGTGAGAGTGAACAATTGAAAGCCCACATGGTTGTTATAACATCTATTTAAAGAGAACTATGAAAACTATTTTTCATCCTCACGATTCACGCGGCCACGCAAATCACGGCTGGCTGAACAGCCATCACAGTTTTAGCTTCGCGAATTACTTCAACGCCCAAAAAATGAACTTTGGCTTGTTGCGCGTACTTAACGACGATACCGTGGCACCCGGAATGGGTTTTGGGACACACCCGCACGACAATATGGAGATCATCTCAATTCCCCTCAGTGGTGATTTAAGACACCGCGACTCTATGGGAAACGAGAAGACCATCAAGGAAGGAGAAATTCAAGTAATGAGTGCAGGATCTGGTGTTACCCACAGTGAATTCAATCCTAATAAGGACAAGGAAGTGAAGTTTCTCCAAATTTGGGTGATACCAAATGAACGTGATGTTACGCCGCGTTACGATCAGCAGCAACTTCCTGATTTGGATCAGAAGAATGTTCTGCATCAAGTGCTTAGTCCTTCCGCTAATGATGCAGGGGTGTGGATACATCAAAATGCGTGGTTCCACATGGGCCGCTTTGATGTATCAGAAGTAGCAAAATACCATTGGAAATCGGATAACAATGGTCTTTATGCATTTGTACTGGAAGGTGGGTTTGAGTTGGGCAAGCACCAATTGGGCCGCCGCGATGCCCTTGGAATTTGGGACACCAATACCATTTCATTAAAAGCCACTTTCCCGGAATCAAGAATCTTACTGATTGAAGTGCCTTTAGGGAACTAACCTGCTCACTTTGAACATTCTTACGAACAGTAGGGTTATCTTTGACATCATAATTACACCACCATGAAAGATTCCATTAAAGGATTCTCAAAACTGAGCAAAGCCGCCAAACTTGAATGGCTCGTCAACAATAATTTTGAAGATGCGGATGCCGCACGAACTGTCATAACCACGTATTGGCATGATGACGAGGCACTTCAGAAGCGTCACGACGAATTCATTGAAAACACCATGAGCAATTATTACATGCCATATGGTGTCGCGCCAAATTTCAAAATAAACGGCAAACTTTATACGATTCCTATGGCCATTGAAGAAAGTTCAGTGGTTGCGGCGGCGGCAAAAAGTGCTGCATTTTGGATGGCCCGTGGCGGTTTCAAAACCGAAGTGTTGGGTACAGAAAAAATTGGTCATGTGCATTTCATGTATGCGGGCGATGCCAGTGCTTTAAAAGAAGATTTTAGTTCGCTTGAACAAGAATTGCGTCGAGCAACTGCAGAACTCACTGCAAATATGGAGGCGCGGGGTGGCGGTATCACATCGATAAAGTTTATTGATGCTACCGATCGTCTCGAAGAGTATTACCAGCTAGAGGTCACTTTCGAAACATGTGATTCCATGGGAGCAAACTTCATCAACTCCAACCTAGAGGAGATGGCGAAGTGTCTTGAAAATTTTGTTGCAAACCATGACGGCTTAGATGTTAACTCACTTGAAGTGGTAATGCGTATTCTAAGTAACTACACTCCCCGCTGTATCGTTCGTGCGAGTGTAAGTTGTCCGGTAGAAGAATTGGCCAGCGAAGGAGTAAGCGCAGCTGAATTCGCTCGAAAATTCGAGCGCGCAATCGCAATCGCCAATGCTGAACCCTACAGGGCGACTACTCACAATAAAGGCATCATGAACGGTATCGATGGGGTGATTATTGCGACAGGAAATGACTTCCGTGCAGTAGAAGCCGCCTGTCACACCCATGCCTCCCGTTCAGGTAGTTACAAAAGCCTTACAGGCTGTAACGTGAAGGATGGCGTATTCACTTTTTGGATAGAAATCCCATTATCGCTTGGCGTTGTTGGTGGATTGACAAAGCTGCATCCCCTAGTGGTTAAAAGCCTGGAAATGCTTGGAAATCCCGATGCCGAAGAATTAATGGGAATAGTAGCCGTAAGTGGTCTCGCACAGAATTTTGCCGCATTACGAGCCTTAGTAACTACGGGTATTCAAAAAGGTCATATGAAAATGCACTTGATGAATATTTTAACGCAGCTTGAAGCTACACCGGAGGAGAAAATCCATATCGCGAATTATTTTAAAGACAAGGTTCCTCATCATAGAGAAGTAGTAAATTATTTCTGTGAATTACGCGGTGTTCCCGTTCCCAAAGTCGGCCAATAAACAGTGAAGGAATTTTATGCTCACGGCAAGCTTTTACTCACTGGCGAATATGCCATTACCCAGGGGGCGACTGGTATAGCTGTACCCACCACTTTAGGCCAAAAAATGCATGTTCGATCTTTTGACTCGCCAAACATTCACTGGCAAGCATATACCGTTCAGGGCGACTGTTGGCTTGATGTACTGCTTAGTTCACAACTTGAAATATTAAAAACGGACCAGCCAAAGGAAGCCCAACATCTGGTAAAGCAACTTCAAATTGTCGCGGCTAATAGCGATAAACTAACGGGTGGACTTCATTTTGAAACTCATCTTGAATTTGACCGCAGTTGGGGTCTAGGTTCCTCTAGCACATTCACCAGTTTACTTGCCCAATTCGCGAATCTAGATCCTCTAGATTTCTTTTATGAAGCGCACGGCGGAAGCGGATACGATCTGGCATGTGCGTCCGCTGCTGGCCCCATTCTTTATCGTATCGAAAAAGGTTCCGCTGAAGCCACACCCGTAGAGTGGTCTCCCGATTTTGGGGATGATCTCGCCTTCGTTTTCAGTGGTAAGAAGCAGTTGACTTCTGAAAGCTTAGCCTTGGTACAAAAACAGCCCTTCAACCAGCAGCAAATCGAAGAAATCAACGCACTCACCTCTGCCTTTATTAACGCATCCACTATAGAGCGTATAGAAACTGTAATGCGCGAGCACGAGCAACTTATAGGCGGCCATTTAGGGCTACTAACTGTTAGCGAACAACTCTTTAAGGGGTACGATGGAGCTGTGAAGAGTTTAGGTGGTTGGGGCGGTGATTTCGTTTTAGTTACCCGTTATTCTAAAAATCAGCAGTGGTTAAAGAAAAATGGTCTCGAGCACGTACTCCCACTGAGAACTTTAGCAGTACTCTGATTGTTCTATAGGGCATAATTATTGGTAGCTTTAAGCCATGCGTAAAATCGTACTGTTTATAATCGTATTCTTACTCTCCTTTTCATCGAAGGCGGCGCATTTAGTGGGTGGTGAAATCTCCTATAAATGTGTAGGAACGGGAGTAAATGGCAATACGTACCAAATACGACTGACGATTTATCGGGACTGCAATTCGAGTGGCGCACCTTTCGACACGCAAGCACCCATAACTATCTACGGTGGCCCTAATCAAAATACGGTTGTTCAAACCGTCATGGTAGGGCGAGGACCGATAGTTGGAATTCCCGCAGTAGTTAACAACCCCTGTCTTCAAACACCACCGAATGTTTGCACCGAAAAAGCGACCTACACCACGAACGTTACCTTGCAGCCCGCGACCCATGGATACACTATTACGTACCAGCGCTGTTGTCGAAACAACACCATTTCAAACGTTGCGAATTCAGGTACTTGGGGCAGTTCCTACTATATAAAAATACCCCCTCAAGACTCTGTCTGTAACAGCAGTTGCGCCTTTATTTCAGACCCACCTATTGTCATGTGTAAGGACGACAGCTTAAACATTGACTTCTCTGTACAAGAATTTGACGGTGATAGTGTGTTTTACTCTTTGTGTCAACCGCTTCATGGTGGCTCACAGAATAACCCAGCACCTAACCCACCCAGCTCGCCGCCATATACGCCAGTTCCTTTTGTATTCCCTTACTCAACGGGATATCCACTTCCTACCACTCCCACTGTAGGAATTAACAGCGGCACAGGTATAGTAACAGGGACACCTACCGGCGTCGGACAATACGTATTTGCGATTTGTGCGGAGGAATACGACTCAAGTGGTGTTCTTCTTTCAACATTAAGAAGAGATTATCAATTTAATGTGATGGTTTGTCAAAGCAATGTTTCTTCGAATCCTACTCCTCAAATTTTTCAGCCCAATACTCTTTGTAATGGAACCACGGTTACCTTTTTAGACAGTTCTTATAATGGTACCAACTACCTCTGGTTATTCAATGATCCAAATAATCCAGGTGCTTCGGCTACGGGTCAGAATCCAACCTATACTTATGGAGATACCGGTACCTATACTATTCAATTAATCTTAAATCCGGGCTACGCCTGTACGGATACTGCAGAGGTTACATACCAACTTTACAATCCTGTGAATACTGCCTATTCATCCACCGGACCCGTTTGTTTTGATGAAAACTTAATCACATTTCAAAACCAAAGTTCGAACGGTGGTAATGCTATAGCAAGTTGGGACTTCGGACCGGATGCAAGCATTCCAACATTTACCGGTTGGAATCCGCCACCAATCGTTTTTAATACTTGGGGAGATCACTATGTTAACCTAACTGTAGAAGAGAATGGCTGCGAGAGTTCTTTTATGGATACGGTCCGCATCTATCGAAGGCCTGAAACCAACGTTAGCGTAGAAAATCAAATAGGGTGTGCCCCATTCACGGTTGCGTTCTGGGACAGCACGATAACAGACGGGCAAATCATTTATAATTGGAATTTTGGGGATGGCGTATTGAGCAATGATAGCAATGCAGTATATACCTATGCCAATCCGGGAACTTATGATTTAAACCTCACCATATATTTCATTGAAGGATGCACGGATACTATCACTGTTTCTTATGACGATTTCATTACAGTGTATCCATCACCAACCAGTTCTTTCGTTGCAGATCCTACAAACGCTACCATCTACACCTCGAATATTGAAATCACAGACTTAGCCGCTGATCCTTCAGACGATATCATCACGAATATGGGTGATGGTAGTATTTATTACAATCAAGCGCAATTCAACCATTCCTACACGGATACCGGTTGGTTTGAGGTGGAACATGTCGTTATAAATACTTTTGATTGTCCTGATACTTCCAAGGCAACTATTCGAATCAATCCAGAGACCCTCATTTTTGTTCCTAATGCCTTCACGCCAGATGGTGATGGAAAGAATGAAATTTTCTTTGCGACCGCAGTTGGAATCAAAGAATTTAGTTTCAAAATCTTTAATCGTTGGGGGGAAGTATTATTCGAAACTACGGATCCATCAACAGGTTGGGACGGTATGCACCCCAATGGTAAAGAGGCCATTCAAGGAGTGTATACCTGGACGGTTTTTGCGAAAGGACAGAATGATAAATTGATCGAAAAGCGAGGCCACCTCAGTTTGCTTCGCTAGGAATTACGATGTGTGTTCACGGCTGAGCCAAAGCGCGGTAGCAAAAGCGGCTCCTACACCGAAAAGTATAGATAGACTGACATAAAGAACGGCTTCTATCGTTCTTCCCGCACTAATCAGGTTGATCGTCTCCATCGAAAAAGTACTAAACGTGGACCATCCACCGCAAAATCCAGTTCCCAAAAGTAATATGTACATGAGTTTAGACTTATCGTCATAGGCATCGACAATGACGACTAAGACAATGCTTGCTAAAACATTAATAAGTAATGTAGCCCAGTGGCCTTGAAGCCATTCGTTTGCCACGATGGCCTTTGACATTGCAAATCGCAGCACAGAACCACCTCCACCGCCTACAAATACTGCCAGATAGGCCAATGCGTTTAACTCCATGTGGATTCGATTTTATGTAAGACGAAACTAATGAGAAATCCCCATAGTGCTCCGGCAACCAAATCTAACGGATAGTGTACGCCTAAATGAATACGTGAAAAACTTTGAAGGATAGCCACAACCAATAGGATTGGGAACCAGCTTGAATGCAACCATTTTCGAAAAAGAAAAGCAAGTCCAAAGCTGTTTGCCGCGTGGGCACTAAAAAACCCATATGGACTACAATGGGCTAGTACTCTCAAGCCTTCTACTTCATGACATGGTCTAGGGCGTTCAAGCGTGTATTTGAAAAGCTCAGCGCCCTGATCAAAAAGCAACACTCCTAACACTACCAGCGCAAGTCGCTTAACGAACAACACGGAGTTGCTTGAAGTGTAGAGTCGGTGAATAAGCACAGCATATAAGGGCAACCAACTCATGGTTTTCGTAACCGCAATCCAGAAGGTATCGCTACTTGCAGGAAACAGCCTATTTAATGCAAGTAATGCACTCGTATCAAGGCTATTTAACTGCTCGAACATTATGCAGGAGCGTTTAGTTTATCCCAGATTAAGTCCTTCAGTTGCATGATGTTTTTACCTGCAACGGATGAAATAAAAAGATGTGGAATATTCGAAGGTAATTGGGCCGCGATTTCGCTCTGAAGATCTTCATCGATCATATCACTTTTCGTAATGGCTAAAATGCGTTCCTTATCTGCCAATTCTGGATTATACTTTATCAATTCATTCAAGAGAATCTCGTATTCCTTTGCGTAGTCGTCTGCATCCGCAGGAACCATGAACAGTAATAAGGCATTACGCTCAATATGACGCAAAAACCTGTAACCTAACCCTTTGCCTTCAGCTGCACCTTCAATAATACCAGGTATATCTGCCATAACGAACGAACGCGAATCACGATACATCACCATTCCCAAATTTGGAACAAGCGTTGTAAAAGGATAATTTGCAATTTCTGGTTTTGCTGCGCTGACGACACTTAATAGCGTACTCTTGCCCGCATTAGGGAATCCTACTAATCCAACATCAGCAAGGACTTTTAATTCTAAAATAAACCACCCTTCTACTGGATCCTCACCAGGCTGTGCAAATCTTGGCGTCTGAAAGGTCGAGCTCTTAAAGTGTACATTACCTAATCCACCTCGACCGCCTTTCACAAGTATATGTTCTTGTCCATGGTCAGTGATTTCAAAGAGTACTTCGCCTGTTTCTTCATCCTTAGCGATGGTGCCTAAAGGCACCTCAATATAACGGTCATCGCCATTAGCACCAGTACGCTCTTGACCACTGCCGTTCTCGCCTGAAGCGGCTTTGATGTGTTTCTGGTATTTAAGCGGTAACAAGGTCCACATTTGAGCATTACCACGAACAATTACGTGTCCACCTCTACCGCCATCACCACCGTCTGGGCCCCCTTTTGAGGTCATGCGGTTGCGCAATAAGTGTGTGGATCCACGACCACCGCGCCCGCTTTTACAGTAAATCTTTACGTAATCTATGAAGTTGCTTCCAGCCATAATGTGAAAAAAGCAGCCTCCCTTAACTGGGAAACTGCTTTGCAAAAATACGATTGTATTGTGAAGTGTCGACCAATGGTCTAAAGTGTGTCAATAATAACTACCAGTCGTTCAGTAATTTCCTCAATTGAACCTACGCCGTTGATGCCTTTGTATTTTCCTTGGGCTTCGTAGAACGCTTTCACCGGGGCTGTTTCGTTGTTGTATACATCGATCCTATTCTGAATAACTGCAGGATCAGCATCATCAGGACGGCCGGAGGTTTTTGCACGCTCTGCAAGACGCGCACGTAGTTCATCTTCGGGAGCTTCTAAAGCAATCATACTTGTAATGCCTGTCTCTTGGCTGTTTAAAAACGCATCGAGTGCGGCTGCCTGTGCATTCGTGCGTGGGAATCCGTCGAAAATAAAACCTTTTGCTTCAGGATTTTTATTTACGGCATCTTCAAGCATAGAGATGGTGACAGAGTCCGGTACCAATTGGCCCTTATCCATGTACGACTTCGCTAAAACGCCCAATTCCGTTTCATTTTTAATGTTGTAACGAAAGAGGTCACCCGTACTTAAATGGACGAGGTGGTAACGATCTACTAAAAAGGCACTTTGTGTTCCTTTACCTGCCCCCGGAGGGCCGAACAGGACTAGATTTAACATGGAAATAGCATTTAATTAGGGGCACGAAGATACCGCGCAAAGCGAGAAAATCGTAGTTTCGTAGCCGATTTGAGGATATTTCTCGAACCAACAACACACTGAAACACCGAACCATACTATGCGTACTCCATATTGTGTAATTATGGCTGGAGGAATTGGGAGCCGATTCTGGCCCATGTCCACAGAAAAGACCCCAAAGCAATTTTTAGATTTCTTAGGGACTGGCGAGAGTTTAATGCAGCAGACGTATAATCGTGTACGCCGCATTTTTGAACCCGAAAACATACTGGTCGTTACGCACGAGAATTATGCAGCTTTAACCCAGGAACATTTACCAGATCTTCCCGAAAAGAACATTATTCTAGAACCTCTTCGCAGGAATACCGCCCCTTGCATCGCATATGCCGCTTTGAAAATCAAAAAGCGCGATCCTAACGCGAACATGTTTATTACACCAGCAGACCACCTCATAACGGATGAAGAAGCTTTCGAGACTACAGTTCGAAAGGGGCTAGCGAAAACTGAAGAATCGGATTTTTTCGTAACCATTGGAATTCAACCGCATAAACCGGAAACTGGCTACGGTTATATTCAATATAATGAAGCCGCAGGAGACGATCACGGCAGCTTTGCTGTGAAAGCATTTACCGAAAAACCCGACCTAGAACACGCAAAGAAGTTCTTAGAAAGTGGTGACTTCTTATGGAATGCAGGTATGTTTATTTGGAATATCGATGCGCTTTCGAATGGTCTAGATATGCATTTACCAGAGCTCATGGCTACTTTAGGAGAAACTTGGAATGATTTAGATACAGCCTACGAAAAGGCAAGTATCGAACGAATTTATGGCGAGTGCGATAATATTTCTATTGACTACGGGTTAATGGAACGTGCGGACCAAGTCTGCGTAATTCCAGCTGAAATGGGATGGTCAGATTTAGGTAACTGGGGAGCCATATACGATTTAGGCGCAAAAGACACTGCTGGGAATGTAGTCGTCGGATCACATATTTTGCTTCAAAATTGCACGTCTTGTCTAGTTGTGAATGCGACTAAAGACAAAGCATTAGTACTTACTGACCTCAACAATAAGATTGTCGTGCAAACGGAATCTACGACCTTAACTTTCCCTCAAGGCAATGATCAAGCCATCAAGCAGATTGTCAAAGCCGTTAAGATAGAATTAGGTGAAGCGTTTGTATAAACGCCTACAATCTAAAGAGGTCTATATATATTAAAAAGACCTAAATCGCAGCTGTTACAATTTTCCAACCATGGTTTCAGGACGCACCCACTGATCGAACTCTTCTGCAGTAAGGTAGCCTAGATTTACAGCCTCTTGCTTGAGAGTAGTGCCGTTTTCGTGCGCTGTTTTCGCAATTTTCGCTGCCATTTCGTAACCAATCTTAGTATTAAGAGCGGTCACCAACATCAATGAATTGTTCAAATGGTTTTCGATCGCCTTGTAGTTTGGCTCGATTCCTACTGCGCAATTATTGTTGAAGCTTACACACGCATCACCAAGAAGCTCCGCACTTTGAAGCACGTTATAGGCCATTACAGGCTTAAAGACATTGAGTTCGTAGTGGCCTTGTGCACCGGCGATAGTCACAGCAGTGTGGTTACCCATGACCTGAGCACACACCATGGTGATGGCCTCAGCTTGCGTAGGGTTTACTTTACCCGGCATGATAGAAGAACCCGGCTCGTTCGCAGGAATAATAAGCTCCCCAATTCCCGAACGCGGACCAGAAGCCAACATACGAATGTCATTCGCAATCTTATTCAAGCTTACAGCTAACTGGTTCAGTGCGCCATGAGTCTCAACTAAAGCATCGTGCGCCGCAAGTGCCTCAAACTTATTTTCAGCGGTACGGAACGGCATTCCGGTAAATTCTGCAATGTATTTCGCCACCGTTTCAGAGTAACCTTCAGGTGTATTGATTCCTGTTCCCACAGCTGTTCCGCCCAATGCAATTTCACTCATGTGATCGAGCGTGTTGCGCAAAGCTTTAAGTCCATGGTTTAATTGGCTTATATAGCCAGAAAACTCCTGACCTACAGTCAGCGGCGTCGCATCCATAAGGTGCGTACGACCAATTTTTACCACATTCCAGAACTCTTTACTCTTCGCTTGAAGCGTATCGCGCAATAGCTCAACAGAGGGGATCGTATTTTCTACAACTTTCTTATAAATCGCAATGTGCATTCCCGTTGGGAAGGTATCGTTCGAGCTTTGGCTCTTATTGACATCATCGTTTGGATGAATACTATTGTTTCCATCACCTAAAGTACCTCCAGCTAAGACGTGCGCTCGGTTCGCAATGACCTCATTCGTGTTCATGTTACTCTGCGTACCCGAGCCTGTTTGCCAAACTACCAGTGGAAACTGGTCGTTGTGCTTACCCGCTAAGATTTCATCACAAACTGACGCGATAAGATCGCGCTTGTCGACAGGTAAAACGCCAGCGTCGCAGTTTGCATACGCTGCAGCCTTTTTTAAATAGGCAAAACCTTCAATGATTTCGAGCGGCATGGTACCGGCAGGACCGATCTTAAAGTTGTTGCGTGAACGCTCCGTTTGTGCACCCCAATACTTATCGGCCGGCACTTTTACTTCACCCATGGTGTCGTGTTCTATTCTGTATTCCATGCTGTTCGCTTGTGTGATTATAGGATTTTAATTCTACTACAAATTTAAGGCACAGATTTCCGATAGAACGATTTGTGTTGCTATCTTTACACCGATTTAAATCAACGACTATGAAATTTTTAGGATTCCTCGTATTCTTAGTAGTAGCACTTATGGGCTTTTCAATGTTGGCTTTTCTAGGCCTTTTTGTTGGGTACTGGTTGACATTGATCGGCTTAGAGTCTATCAATCCTAAGTTAGCACACGCGCTAATTGGTCATAAAGAAGACGAAACAGCAGAATAATTTCTGCCGACTGGATATAAAAAAAGCCGACCCATGGGTCGGCTTTTTTTGTGCCTGTATTTTTCTACAGTACGTCTAAAAGCTTTTCTGCCGGACGCGCCACCACTGCACAATCGCCATTGACCACGATAGGACGTTCCATTAGTTTTGGATGTTCTATCATCGCTAGGATAATTTCATCTTCGTCCAGTTCCAACGTTTTATATTCTTCCTTCCAAACGGCTTCATTCTTACGAACGAGGTCTATCGCATCCATATCTAATGCATCTAAAACGCCCTCAAATTCTGCCGCACTCATGCTTTCCTCATCATTAAGGTATAGACGAATGGAATGTTGAACACCCTTTTCTTCCAGTAGTGCCAATGCTTCACGCGATTTCTGGCAACGTGGGTTATGGTAAATCGTAATCATATTAATAGGTTATGTGTAAGGTTCCTTCTTCTGAAGTGATGCCGCATCTATTCTCGGCTTCAACTTGGTAAAAATACACTCCTGGAGTGAGAATTTGTCCGTCGTAATCTGCACCCCAATTAAATGTGGGCGCATTGGTTTCAAAAACCTTTATTCCCCAACGATTAAACAAAATGACGTGGAATCGGTCCCAATCTTCATTCGTGTTAATGGTCCACCGATCGTTCACATTATCCCCATTCGGGGTGATGACGTTAGGTACGGTAAAGGGTTCCTGAGCAAAGAAGATGTCATAAGTAGCTGTCAACGTATCTGAGGTACCGCAAATGCTGTCGTAACCAACAATCGAAATTTCATAAATGCCCGACTGTGCAATCTGTAGCGGATTAGCACTACCCTGATCCACACTATTGACCAGCCAACTGTGTCCCTGGTACACCGAATTGAATACAGGAATAAAATCAACAGTTTCGTCCGAAGTACACTCTTCAGGATCGCTGATCATATTCAAATACGGTGGTAATCTAAAAAACAAGGTGTCCGTAAAGGATTGCACGACATTACAGACCGTATCCACAGTGGTAAGGGTGATGACATTGTAGCCCGCCGAAGGAAGATTGGTGATCACCTGGGGGGTAGTAAATGTTGCGCCCGAAATGGTCCAATCCAAAATGCGATCCGTTACTAATATGGAGTCGCCGGCATGTATTAATTGGGCCGTAACGCCGCGAAGCGGATCACAGAAATCATAGGTATATGAGGTATACACAGAGTCGTAAGCTGGATTGACTTGAACCGTAAAGGTGGCTGTATCCCAAGTATCACAAATGGTATCGTGACCGATAACCTGTACAGGATAGGTACCAGGCGAAGCGTATACATGACCTCCTTGAAGTGAGCTATTCGTGGTGGAGTTTCCATCCCCCCAATACACGGTATAATCCTGAACATTAATGCTAGAATCTAGTATTGAAAATGTGTTAGGCAAGCAGAAGACGGGCGGATCGGGCTGCACGTAAACACGCGCATTCTGAACGTCCAGATCAATGACTGTGACCGCCAGGTTACAATTAGTAGAACCGTTGCTGCTAGCATATACATTGTTAGGGAAAGTAGGATACGTAGATGTTCCGCCACAACCGGCACAGACCGCCTGGAAAATTCTACCCGTCCGGTCAAAACGAGAGGTACCTCCATCCACATGCTCGCGTCCCGTACCACCAAAGTAAGTGGCTAATCGCGGTGACTTCCAATCCGGATCTAACACTAAAAAATAAAAGTCCCTTCCGTCGGTAGTGGTTTGAAACGCATTCGCACTTAGCGCCATATCCTCAGTATTCCCCTCTGGATTGGGCGATCCGCCCCAACCGGAGAAATACGTATTACCGCAATCGTCCACCAGTAGTGCTGTAGGACTGACATCTACGGTAGCATGGGAGCTATCTCCCCAAACTGCAGTTTTAAGCTTGATGAAACCCGAATTCCCGTCCTGCTTGTAGCGCTGAAAATACTGTGCACTACCTGGCTGACCCCAAGTCAGCGAATCGGCCACTAATCCACCTTTGTGCTGACCTACTACGGTGACCACACTGGCCGTATCTGTTTCGCTGTGCGTCTCCACAAAGAAATGCTGATTGTAGCCACTGTCGGCCTGGACATCAATGGCACTCATCACAAAGTTTACCGTACCTATACCCAACGGATCGAGATAGCCGGAAATCAGCAGTGCATCTTGATCGTTACTTGTTGGAATGCTATTATCATAAGCTACGTTTAACCAACCCATGGCAAAAGAAGAATCCGTATTAGAACCAATGGAACCCGATGCGTAGAAGGGTGTGAATTTGAAGGACGGCGATGGAAAGTTAAGACCTTGCTTGTCCGAAAGAGCGATACTGTATAAAGCTTCATTGCCAGAGGTGCCGGCGTATGTGCTGGCCAATAGTTGGGTTAAGTCTCTATTCAAAACACTAATGACTCCATCTTGACCGCCCTGATGGGAAGTTGAAGGCGCAATAGTTGGATACGAACTACTGAAAGTGCTGCTGACAAAGTATACCGCACCGCCGTTGCGCTGGACTTCGATCTCGCCACGGAAACTATCGCCGTAATTAAAGCGTAAACTGTCATTGATGCCATCACTGCCGGCACCACCTATGTAAGTTGAACCGACTAGCTGATTACCTGCTGCATTTATTTTTGAAACAAATAGATCTGTACCCTGATTGAAGGTGTAATATTCTGCAGTGATAGAGGCTCCACCCGCAAATGAAGTATCATATGCAGTCGCGGTCACTCCGAAATCATCTGAGCCCGTAGAACCTAAAATGTATACGTTACCGTTTTCGTCACAATCCATACTGTACGGCTGGTCTAGATTAGATCCACCGAGGTAGGTAGACCAAAGTAATTGGGAACCGTCAGAAGAAAATTTACTGATGGCCACATCAAAAATGCCCCCGTTGAAACTTAGATCAACCGCACCTAGAGTTGTAGGGTAACCTATTCCAAAAGCTATACCCCCACCAATAGCATTGCTGCTGTCGTCAAAGGTCGCTGTATACCCGAAGTTGTCTACGGAACTGCCCGTGTAGGTGCTGAAAATATAAATGGGGTCGATGATGAGCGGCTGGTCGCGTTGGAATCGGCCTAAATCGTAGCCCAAATTTCCATTTACCTCTTTGTAACGGGCCCGGACAGTACGCGACTCTTGAAGCGCATATGGCATCTCCTCCACAAGGGATCCAAACCGGGTCTGAAGGATCAATTCTTTCCCCTTCACCTGCCAACCGTCTAATCCATGATAAGCAATAGAAATCTGTTCCGGATCAGCGCCTGCAGCAAGCTCCCAGTCAAACTTAAAACCACCGGCTGCTTCATATACCACTAAATCAATGCCGGGATATACATTCCGTGCGCGCACTTTATGAAACGACTGTACGCCTGAGCGCCAAAAATCTTGCTTACCCACAAAATAACTCAAGGGTGCATCATAAGGGTCTTCCCCAAACCAATGCATGGTTTGAGAAGCGTTAAAAACCATTGAAAAATGATGGTAATGGAGTGTATCTGAATAGTGGTGATGTTCGCCGATGTGCTCACTATGAAAATCTGAAGGATCTAAAACAGAAAGTACTAGAGAGTCTGGGGTTAGAAATAAGCTATTAGGGCCCAATTGGATTTTAAAGCTAAATGGCTCCTGCCATTGGCCTTCATTGTGCACAAAACCCTGCTGCGCCACCAAGGGTAACGTCCATATCAAGGCAAGAAAAAGTTTCCAATTGCGCATAGTTAGCAAGATAGCTACTATCCTAACAGAATCCACCTCCTATTGTGCATTCAATAGACGCGATTGTTCAATGCTTTTTTAATATTCATCGGCATTCGCACTCTCACCTTGTTTCATTAAGAATGCTTTAAGGAATCGTTCGATATACCCATTCATCACGCCATCGACATCAGAGGTCTCCTCTGCCGTGCGCACATCTTTGACCAATTTATACGGGTGCATCACATAGTTACGGATCTGCGATCCCCACTCGATCTTCTTTTTACCCGCCTCAATCTCCGCACGTTTTGCATTACGTGCTTCAATCTCCATCTCGTACAACTGCGATTTCAAAAGCTGAATGGCCTTCTCCTTGTTCCCCAACTGCGAGCGCGTCTCTGTATTTTCAATGATAATGCCTGTAGGCTTGTGTCTTAATCGGACACCAGTCTCCACCTTATTCACGTTCTGACCACCCGCTCCTGAGGAACGGAAAGTATCCCAAGTAATGTCACTCATGTTGATCTTAATATCGATCGTATCATCCACTAATGGGAAGACATAAACCGAAACGAAACTGGTATGGCGCTTGGCATTCGAATCAAACGGGGAAATACGTACGAGCCGATGCACACCATTTTCCCCTTTTAAAAAGCCAAATGCGAAATCACCTTCTACCTCTATTGTCACCGTTTTAATGCCCGCAACATCGCCTTCTTGAAGCACCAATTCCTTTGTCTTAAACCCTTGCTTTTCTGCGTACATCAAATACATACGCATTAGCATACTGGCCCAATCACAACTCTCTGTTCCTCCTGCTCCCGCGGTAATTTGCAGCACAGCACTCAGCTTATCTTCTTCGCCGCTGAGCATGTTTTTGAACTCCAATTCTTCGATCCAATCCTCGCAAGCTTGATACGCTTCTTGAACGTCACTTTCTTCGAGCTCGCCTTCTTTGTAAAACTCCAAACTCAGCTCTGCCTCACCGAACATTTTCACAGCCTTCTCATAGCCCTCCACCCAAAACTTCACACCACGTAGCGCTTTGAGAGTCACTTCAGCCTTTTTAGGATCGTCCCAAAACTCTGGTGAAGCCGTTTTCTCTTCTTCGTTTATGATGTGTATTCGTTTTTGCTCTAGGTTTAAATAACTTTCCAAGCGCTCCAAACGCTCACCCAAGGCTTTTATCTGTTCTGCTGTAACCATAAGCTACAAAGTTAAGCATCCCTTCTTATCTTCACGTACAATCTAAAGGATGCATTTATGTTTACTGTTGACCTTCGCAGCGACACTGTTACTCGCCCCAGCGACGCGATGAAAAAAGCCATGATAGAGAGCCCCGTAGGCGATGATGTCCTTGGTGATGATCCGACAGTAATGCGTCTGGAATCCGTAATGGCAGAGCGCTTTGGTATGGACGGGTCGTTATTCTGTGTCTCTGGAACCCAAGCAAACCAGATTGCGCTCATGTCACACCTAAGCCCAGGTGACGAAGTGATTTGTCACCCGTATGCTCACATCTACAACTATGAGGGTGGAGGAATCGCGGCAAACGCGCACGCCTCTGTGGCCTTCACAGGAGATGATCGAGGCATTATGCATCCGGAGGGTGTGCTTTCATGTTTGAAAGCAGATGACATACACTTCCCTAAATCCAGAGTTTTAGCGGTTGAAAATACCTCGAATAAAGGTGGAGGCACCTGCTACGAATGGGAGGAAATCGAAGCATTACGTGCAGTAGCGAGCAAAAGCGGCCTCCTGTTTCACCTTGATGGTGCACGACTCTATAATGCGTTAATCGCTAAAAACCATAGCGAAAGTGATTATGGCGCTGCCTTTGACTCTATATCCATTTGCTTATCAAAAGGGCTAGGCGCTCCTGTAGGATCTATACTTTTAGGAAACGAAGCTTTTATCGCACATGCAAAGCGCATACGAAAACGGATCGGAGGAGGATGGAGACAGGCCGGGTTCTTGGCGGGTGCCGCATTGTACGCCATGGAGCATAATGTAGAGCGATTAGCTATCGATCACGCTGCCGCTAGCGACATGGCTGTATTTTTACAATCCTTACCCTACATCAGCACAGTGATTTCGCCGGAGACTAATGTTTTGATTTTCGCACTTAATGAAGACCTCAACCAAGGTCGCTTCATCGCTGATTTAGCTGAAAAAGGAATAGGCATAAGTCAGATGGGTCCCGGGAAATGCAGAATGGTATTTCACCTAGATATAACCGAAGCGCATATAAAAAAGGTCAAATCTGCCTTGAGTTCATTTTAGCCAGTGCTCGACTGATGGGGAAAGTTAAAACATGTCCACATTGCAACGAAGAACACGCTGTGATGTTCAGGGTGCAATACAAACCTGATAAAACGTGGTACTTCCTCTGTGAAGCATGCGTTCTTGAAGTAAAACCCAACAACAAGCACTATAGATACGGTGGCACTTGGAAAGGTTAAGCCGTTCCAAATATTTTGAGCTAAAAAGGCACGTAATCTTTACCCGCGTTGACTTCGAACCATATCATAAGTAGATGCAATTAATTCAAAGGAATAACCACGTCGTTGCAAAGCAGCCGTAAGTTTTACTTTAGTTTTCGACTCAAACCAGCGATCCACGAGATATAAAGCATTTGCTTCGACGGCACTCTGATCTACCTGTCTTAGAATACGGTCGATGGTCACCCTGGGTATTCTGTGCTCCTGTAATCCCATTCGGATACGACGCGGAGCCCACTGCTTTTGATTTAACTTTCCGCGAGTATACGCTTCCGTGAAACGATACTCATCTAAAAAACTATCTTCCATTAGCTGAGCGATGACTTCCTCATGACGATCCCGAGGCAAGCCTAACTGTTGCAACTTTCGATCCACCTCAAAAGGACTTCGCTCCTGATAGGAGCAATAACGTTGTAGCCTTTGTAATGCTTCTGATGTTGTCATTCCATCAAATAACGAAAAAACCCGAAGCTATCCTAAAGATGGCCTCGGGTTCATAATGATTATTCTGCGGTTAAAGTGATTTGTTGTCTTTATCCATTATTTTCCACTCTAGCATAGTGAATGCATCGCGGGGAACGACAATAATCTTTTTACGTAATTTCTTCTGCCAAGTCTTCTTGATACTGCCAAAAAGTCCTTTCGTTATATAAGCCTCGATGAACGGATGAACGTGTATATACACCTCACGTAAATCAATCTGGGCTAATTTTGAAGCCATTGCGTCAATAACCTGAATAGGTGCTTCTACCAAATTATCCGGGTTTTCTTCTCGAGTAGTTATGTTTGTCTCTGGTCGAACACGCTGACGCGTTAACTCCATCAAACCAAACTTTGTAATCGGAAGAATCTTGTGGCGAGCGCGGTCACGCTTCATTTCTTCGTGCATTTTCTCATACACCGCCTTACGATTCTCAGCACTATTCATGTCAATGAAATCGATCACTACAATACCTCCCATGTCTCTTAAGCGCAACTGACGCGCCACCTCAACAGCGGAAAGTAAATTAACCTGAAGTGCATTGGATTCCTGATTGTCCGCAGTATTCGTGCGATTTCCTGAATTCACATCAACCACGTGCATAGCCTCAGTGTGCTCTATGATCAGGTACGCTCCTTTTGGCATGCTCACGCTTCGACCAAAGGCACCTTTAATCTGACGATCTACACTGGAGAACTGAAACAACGGCATTTGACCGCTGTACTCTTTCACCATTTTAGAAGCACCAGGTTTTATTTCATCAAGATAATCTTTCACCTCTTCGCACAATTCTTTGTTATCGATTGTGATCGAAGTGAATGATTCATTAAAGACATCACGCAAAAATGCGCTGGCCCTATTCATTTCACGGAAGATTCTCAGTGGCTTGTTAGAACGTTTAATACTCTTGTGGAGTTGCGCCCACTTGCGTACCAGGTTATCTAAATCTGACTGTAGTTCTTCTGCGCTCTGTCCTTTTGCGACAGTACGTATAATTACACCAAAGCCCTTTGGCTTGATGCTTCTGACCAATTTTTTGAGTCTATCTTTTTCATCACGTTCGCGAATCTTTTGACTCACACTTACGCGATTAGAAAAGGGAACTAATACTACAAAACGTCCTGCTATGCTCAGCTCAGCTGTGATTCTAGGCCCTTTCGTTGAAATGGGCTCCTTCGTTATCTGTACGAGGATTTGATCACCTTGCTTTAGAACATCACCAATATTACCCTCCTTTTCAATGTTGGGCTCTGCTTTGAAATTGGTGATATTACTAAGTTGCTTGCCTTTGAGGGTGCGACGAAGATAGGTTTGCCAAGATTTTATCTGCGGGCCTAGATCGTGGTAATGGAGGAACGCATCCTTCTCATAACCAACATCTACGAACGCGGCATTCAGGCCGGTTGCCAGCTTTTTGACGGTGCCTAAAT
>JAOMWM010000013.1 GCA_028357285.1 Schleiferiaceae bacterium
CCCATTGCCAGCCACCTATATTACTAGCTAAATCAAAATCTAGCAGTTTTGCGGCGAAATATGCTTCTCCCCAACGCCAATCGATTAATAAGTGTTTCGTTAGAAAACTAGCTACAACCATACGAACACGATTATGCATGAAACCAGTGGCATTTAGCTCTCGCATTCCAGCATCTACAATGGGATAGCCCGTCTTACCTTTGCACCAAGCTTTAAAATGTTCTTCATTATTAGACCAAGGAATGAGATCATATTTAGGCTTTATTGCTTTCGAACGACTTTCAGGAAAATAATATAGCGCCATCTGAAAGAAATCTCGCCATATTAACTCATTCAAAAAGGTCTCATTGATACCGTTACTGGCCCTCGCAAGTGCTCGTATACTAATAGTCCCAAACCTTAGATGAATCCCTAATCTGGTCGTTCCCTTTTTGAGACCTGGGAAGTTTCGTGTACTGTCGTAATTTGAAATTACATCTTTTGGTATGTGAGCGGAAGGCATGGCTATAGATGTGGGTTCAAAACCCATAGCATCGAGTGGAATCAAAGAACTCTTTGTATCCGTTTGGAAAAAAGAGTTAAAATAGTTCTGTGTAGGATAGGCTTTGAAGTGATCGGAAGTACAGTGCTTTTTCCACGCTTTTGCATATGGACTGTAAACTAAATACGGAGTCCCATCGGCCTTAACAACCTCGTTTTTTTCAAATAAAACGTGATCTTTCCCGCCTATACAAGAGATACCAATCGTTTCTAAATATGCGTATATCGCTTCGTCTCTTTCTCTTGCATAGGGCTCATAATCGCGATTAAAGAATAAACCTGTCACCTTGTATTTTGAACACAACGATTCCAACACATTTAGTGGCTTATCATAAAATACTAGTAAGTCTGAACCTAGATCTTCCAGTTGCCTCTTTAGGACGCTAAGTCGCTCATGTAGAAATGATACTCGTGCATCTTTAGTGTCCTCAAGTTTTAAGAGAATGTTGGGATCAAAAATGAAAATAGGAACAACAGGTGTACCACATTTGAGGGCCTTCAAAAGGCCTGAATTATCCTCTAATCTTAAATCCCGTCTAAACCAAAAAAGGCTAACCTTTTGACTCATTTATTGAACAGCGTTAAGAAAGTATTGACGCTGAAGCTCATCTTCAAACGCACCATGAAAAGCCATGGTTATTGTGGAACTGCCAGTATCCTCAATACCTCTAGTCTTTACACACATGTGATCGGCTTCTAAATAAACAGCAACACTAGGTGTTCCTAATCCTTCCATTAACGCTTCCGCGATTTGACGCGTAAGTCGTTCTTGTACCTGTGGACGTTTGGAATAATGACGCACAATTCTATTTAACTTAGAAAGGCCTACAACCTGACCATTAGGAATGTATGCAATATGACAATTACCTAAAATAGGGACAAAATGATGCTCACAATGCGAATGAACCGTGATGTTCTTCTCGATAAGCATGTCCTTATACTGATACTTATTATCGAACAGTTTCATCTCAGGTTTATTGCTAGGATTTAGACCTGCAAATGCTTCGGACACATACATTTTCGCAACTCTTAAAGGCGTTCCGCGTAAACTATCATCAGTTAGGTCTAAGCCCAATATCTCCATGATGTCCTCGAACTTTTCAGCGATTTGAGAGATTTTTTCTTCATCGCTTAAGTGGAACGCATCAGGACGCAATGGTGTATCTATAGAACTGCCCATGTGGTTGTCGAATAATTCGGCAAGTTCTTCCGTTGTGTATTTTTGGTCGTGCTTTGTCATAATAAATTTATTCTCCGCAGTACTCAACAAAGTTTCTGGGGGTTTCATATAAAGTAACCTTCAAATCTAACGATGTGTTCAATTTCGCGCGCAATCTGTTCCAGATTATGTAAGCAATGTGCTCAGCTGTAGGGTTTAACGTTTTAAATTCAACTACCTGTTCATTCAGATTTTTATGATCCATGTAGTCTTCAACTTCTGCTTTTATGAGATCGGCTAAAACTTTCATATCAATAAGATATCCTGTTTTTGGATCGACCTCTCCTGTAACACCAACGATTAATTCGTAGTTGTGTCCATGGTAATACGGATTGTTACATTTACCGAATAGCACCTCATTCTCTTTTTTTGAGAGATTGGGCTCGTGTAAACGATGTGCAGCATTAAAGTGTGCTTTTCTATAAACCGTGATCTTCATTATTCCAATAGTTTAAGAATCGATCGTAGATGATTTTAAACCACTCTGTGTATCGTTCAGGATTATTTTTCATGTCATTAGCGACCCACTCTACCGATTGCCAGTCGAAAGATTCAACTTCATCAGGATTTACCTCTGGGTTATCATTCCAACGTGCTATGAGTACATGATCTAACTCATGTTCGGTTAAATCGTTATCAAGCTCAGCCTTGTAGATAAAGCTAAAAATACGTTTGACATCGCACGTAAAGCCCATCTCTTCCATCAGCCTCCTTCTTGCAGCATCTTCTACACTTTCACCGTCTCTAGGATGTGAGCAGCAGGTGTTTGTCCATAGCCCTCCACTGTGGTACTTATGCAATGCTCTACGCTGCAGTAGTATTTCATTCTTGTCGTTCATGGCGAAAACAGAGAATGCACGATGCAATTTCGCCAATCGGTGCGCTTCCATTTTCTCCATCAGCCCAAGCGCATTGTCATGCTCATCGACCAGGATAACTTGTTCAGCCATATTTTAGATCCAATTAATGGTATGTCGTACAAAACTACTTACGAAAAGTCCGTATTTTCTTTTGTTTGAAATTCTCACACGTTGACGTAATATGATGTCGCAATGCGTTTTCTTAATCTTTTTGAAGAGACTATAGTAATAGACATAGGCGATATATACTCCAAAACGCGCACCCTTCGGCAACTGCTTTATACCTTCATATCCCGCCATAAAATCAATATCGATATCTGCTTCTATTTCCGTTTTTACAGTCTCATTGAAGTTATTTAAGTCTACACCCGGGAAGTATGTTCGACCTAATTTTTTATAATCGGCATGCAAATCGCGAAGGAAATTTATCTTTTGGAATGCACTGCCTAACTGCATAGCAGGCTTTTTCAATATTTGGTAGCGTTCTTCACTTCCATCTACAAATACCTTCAAACACATAAGACCAACAACTTCTGCCGAGCCTAATATGTATTCTTTATAGCCTGCTTCATCGTAATCATTCTTATAAAGGTCCATTTCCATTGACCTTAAGAAGGTTTCTATCAATTCACGATCAATTTCGAAGGTATTTACAACTTGTTGAAAGCTATTTAAGATTGGGTTTAAACTGATTTTTTCGTCTAAGGCCAAATGGGTGTCTTTCCAGAACCGTTCTAAGAGTTCCTTCTGAGGATATCCTTCAAAAGAGTCAACAATTTCGTCTGCAAAACGTACAAATCCATAAATCGCATAGATCGGGTCGTGGTATTTTTTATCCAAACCTAGAATTCCGAGCGAAAAGGAGGTAGAATACGCCTTGGTGGTCAATCTACTAGCTCGGATACTTACGCTGTCAAATAGTGCTTTCATATCGCTTTCTTTAAAGAATAATCCTTGACTATTTCACCACAAACTACTTCCCCGCTTATAAGTGAAGGAGGAACGCCTGGACCAGGTGTGGTCAATTGACCAGCGAAATATAGGTTTGATACCTTTTTACTTTTGAGCCTTGGTTTGAAGATGGCTGTTTGGTCTAACGTATTCGCTAAGCCGTATGCGTTGCCTTTAAAACTATTGTATTCACTTTTGAAATCGCTGTAAGCGAAACTACGTTTAACGATTACTCTTTCTCTGATCGATTCTCCTGTGTAAGCTTCAAGACGATCCATCATTAAATTGTAATATTTCTCCCTGACTTCTTCACTATCGCCTGCTAATCCTGGTGCAGTAGGCATTAATAAGAACATATTTTCGCATCCTTCGGGTGCAATAGAAGAATCCGTCTTAGTGGCAGCGCTCGCGTAGAAAAGTGGTTTAGTTGGCCACGTTGGATCGGTATAGATTTCATGAGCATGTTGATCCAATTCGTAGTCGAAGAACAAATTATGATGCAATACATTAGACACTTTTCCTTTAACACCTAAATAAAATAAAAGGGAGGATGGTGCCATTTTTCGCTTATCCCAGTATTCAGGTGAATATTCCCTGTATTCGGGACTGCTTATTTCTTGATCGATATGATGGTAATCGGCTCCTCCTACTACGATATCCGCCGTAAAACTTCCACCCTTTGTTAGAACACTAATGATTTTGTTATTCGCGTACTTAAAACCCGTCACTTCAGTGCTGGTTCTGAATTTTACACCTTGCTCCTGCGCAACGCTTACCATGCCTTCAATGATTTTATTCATCCCCCCCATTGGATACCAAGTTCCAAGCGACATGTCAGCATAATTCATTAGGCTGTATAGAGCGGGGGTGTTTTGAGGCAAAGCACCTAGAAACAATACAGGGAATTCAAGAATTGCTTTTAATTTAGGATGTGTACTTACTTCTGCAACATGCTTGCGAATGTCCTTAAGCATATCCAATTGGAATAGGCCTTTAACAATCCTGAAATCCATGAATTCTGTAAGAGAACGGCCTGGTTTGAAGACTAGGTCCTGTATCCCGACTTTATACTTGTATTCTGCTTGTTTCAGGAATTTCCGTAAACGCAGTCCTGATCCAGGATCAAGCTTGTCGAACATTCCTTCTAGCTCTTCCATGTTAGGGGACTGATCTTCATGATCATGGGGGCCATAAACGACCCTGTAAGATGGGTCTAAACGAACAAGATTATAAAGGTCAGAAACCTTTTTACCGAAAGAATCGAAGTACCTCTCGAATACATCAGGCATCCAGTACCAACTGGGGCCCATGTCAAATTTAAAACCATCTTTTTCCCAAATTCGGGCTCTTCCCCCTAATTGGTCATTTTTCTCAAGAATGGTGACGTCATACCCTTCTTTGGCGAGAAAGGTTGCTGCACTAAGCCCGGCAAAGCCAGAGCCTATTACTATTACTGATTTCATTAGAACGATTTAGGCGGTTGTAGGTCAATGACGTTGGTCGGCAAGCTTTTCCATCATCTTTTTACGGGCTAAAAAGATACGAGATTTAACGGTTCCCAAGGGAATATTAAAGTGCTCTGCGATTTCCTCATATTTAAAACCTTCGTAATGCATGAAAAAAGCTTCCGTATAGTGCTTTTCTATAGTGCCAATTTGATCCATAATGTACTGGTTGTCTACGTTGGCATCTGTTAAGGTAGTTTTTCCAGCCTCTCTCGAGTTTAAAAAGAACTGTCCTTCTGTTTCGTCGACAAAAGTGTTTTGTTGCTTCTTACGACGGTAGTTATTGATAAAGGTATTCTTCATTATGGTGTATAACCATCCCTTTAGGTTTGTACCTGTGGCAAACTTGTCCTTATTTTTCAGGGCTTTGTAATAAGTATCTTGAAGAAGATCGTCAGCATCATCGCGACGCTTAGTTAGCTTCATAGCTAGTTGACTTAAAAAGTCATGCTCGCGATCGATGAGTTGTCCAAATTCAGTAGTTGACATGATACAAGTGTTTAACGTTTGTTTTGTAAAGTTAAACAAAGTGTTTGAACAATTTGTATAATCTTTTAAGGAATTTATTAAACAAAGTGAAGTTTTTTACGACAACCCTGCGCTTAATTCCTTTAAAGTCCCGTAAATATTGATGTTGGTGAATTCGCGCTCAGGCGTGTAATCTGAAAAAATGTACCCAGTTAGGTGCACTTGGATACCTTTATGAACAATGAGCTCTTCTAACTCGTCTAAATAATTGCCTAATTCCGGTACTTCTGGGTGTGTAGTAAAACAACTAATGAGGTGATCGACTGGTTGATTATCTAATAGATCAGTCAAATATTCTTTCGGCAAGCTCTGTCCTAAATAATATACCTGCTCTCCTCTTTCTTTTAAAATGTATGCGAGATACAGCACTCCAATCTCATGTAACTCATTCGCGGGAAGGAAAATAGCGTATTTTCCATTGCTCTCGTTAGCTATAGCTGGAAGTGCATCGATAGCAGCGTATATTTTTTGCCTTATTAATGACGAAACAAAATGTTCCTGCGAAATACCTACGCTTCCTGAAAGCCAAAGCTTACCGAGTTCTTGTATGTAGTCCCCAATAACCTCTCTATAAGTAGCATGGACACCATATTTTTCTATGCAATGGTCCATTATTGCCTCGAACCTCTTGATGTCAAAACCAAGCGTAGCGAATTTTAGTTCATTTAACTCATAAGTGAAACTGCCTTCGTAAGGACTAGCCTCTAAAGCAAGGTGCGCCAGCTCATCCGGCGAATGCTTCGAAACCTTCCCGATTTTCCATCCAGCACTAAGAAGGACGGATGTATTTAATACGACGCGTAAATCGTGATCACCATAATAACGAATGTTTGTGACGGTCCGTTTAGGCTCGATAAGCTTGTATCGCTGCTCCCACGCACGTATTGTATGGGCCTTGATACCACTTAGTTGTTCTAGATCTTTTATTGAATACTTACTTTCCACTCTCTACTAACCTCAGAAAAGATATATTGTTTAACAAAAACAGCGTGCGTATAGAAAATAAGCACTAAATCCCCGAAGAAACCTTTGGTATATTTGCCGTTCAAATATCTAAACATGGCCTTCGAGAAAGAAATTAGAAAGCGTAGAACCTTTGGAATTATTTCCCACCCTGATGCTGGGAAGACGACTTTAACCGAAAAACTCTTGCTTTTCGGTGGCGCTATCCAAGAAGCTGGTGCGGTGAAAAGTAACAAAGTAAAAAAAGCAGCTACTTCTGATTTCATGGAGATTGAAAAGCAACGCGGTATATCCGTTGCAACCTCCGTTATGGGATTTTATTATAAGGACAAGAAAATCAATATTCTTGATACACCTGGTCACCAAGATTTTGCTGAAGATACATACCGAACTCTCACAGCCTGCGACAGTGTTATTGTCGTTATTGATGTGGCTAAAGGTGTGGAAGCACAAACAGAAAAATTGGTAAAGGTTTGTCGTATGCGGGACACTCCTATTATAGTTTTTATCAATAAACTCGATCGTGAAGGGAAAGATGGCTTCGATCTTATTGATGAAGTTGAGCAAAAATTGGGGTTAACCTTGTGTCCACTTTCTTGGCCTGTTGGAATGGGTCAACGTTTTCAGGGGGTATATAATATGTGGGAGAAGAATCTTCATTTGTATTCAAGTGATAATAAACAGAAGATCTCCGAAGGTACATCAGTGGAGGACATTAATGACCCTTTACTAGAAGAGCGAGTTGGCGACGAAGCTGCGCTAGAGCTTAGAAACGATCTAGAATTACTCGAGGCCGTGTATCCAAAGTTTGATCAAGAAGCCTATCTAAAGGGTGCACAATGTCCTGTATTTTTTGGTTCCGCACTGAACAACTTTGGTGTTCGTGAACTTTTAGATTGTTTTCAAGAGATCGCTCCCGAACCTCAAGCGAAGGAAGCTGAAGAACGCCTAGTGGAGCCAAATGAAACTCAATTTTCAGGTTTTGTATTTAAAATTCATGCCAATATTGATCCTAACCATCGCAATAGAATTGCCTTTTTGAAGGTAGTTAGTGGCAAATTTGAACGTAATAAAACCTATGTGCACACCAGGACAGGCAAAACTTTTAGAGTAAGTGCCCCTACTGCTTTTATGGCATCAAAGAAAAGTACGATCGAGGAGGCATTTCCCGGAGATATTATTGGCATACCTGATAACGGCTCATTTAGGATAGGTGACACAGTGTCTGAAAAGGAGTCCTTACACTATATGGGTATTCCTTCATTCTCACCGGAACACTTTAGATTCATCAATAATGCCGACCCTTTAAAGGCCAAACAACTGAACAAGGGGGTTGATCAATTAATGGACGAAGGTGTCGCGCAACTTTTTACTTTGAAACAAAATAATCGTAAGATTATTGGTACTGTTGGTGCACTTCAATACGAGGTGATTCAGTATCGTCTTGAACACGAATACAATGCCAAATGTACCTATGAGAATTTCCCGGCCTTCAAGGCATGTTGGATTGAAAGTCACGACGAAGCGCAGCTTAAGGAGTTTAGCACCCTTAAACAACGTTATCTTGCAGAAGATAAATTTGGTAGACTCGTATTTTTAGCGGATTCGCAATTCTCTCTGCAAATGGCTCAAGATAAGTTTGATAAAATCATCTTTCACTTAAAGAGTGAGTTCTAATGAGCCATATCATTAACTATAGGCTGAACCAGTTTTCTTGGGCCGTAGCTGCTGTACTTTTATTGCCATTACTTTTTACGAAAGGAATGTTTTTTGATGGTTTGACCTTTGCTTCTATTGCCAGAAATCTAAATGAAGGTATCGGACAGTTTTGGTCTCCTCAATACACGCCATTTGTTCATTCGGAGTACTACGAGCATCCCCCATTCTCCTTTGCTATACACTCTGTATTTTATAGACTATTTGGTGATCAAGCCTGGGTAGATCGCTTTTACGCATACACATTATATGGACTGAGCATATTAATGATACGTAGAATCTGGTCCTTAATAATTCCATCGGGTCATAGAAGTTGGATACCGCAGCTGCTATGGACACTTACTCCCACTGTATTATGGGTACATCAAAACAATCTTTTAGAAGCGCCCCTTAATGCGGCTACATTAGCAGTAGTTTGGCTCCTCATTGAAGGTACATGGAAAAAGAATTACATCTGGAGTGCATTAGCAGGGGTGTTGTTCTTTGTTGCGTTGGGCATTAAAGGACCTGTTGCACTATTCCCGTTAATGGTTCTCCCTCTAGTCGCAGTATTATTTAAAGAATTTAGGGGAAACGCACTGATTTCAATGGTTGTCATGGTATTGAGCAGCAGTGTTCTTTTTAGCTTTTTCTATACGTACGAGCCCGACTTCGCTAAATTCTTTGAAGGATATTTAAATCAACAACTACTGCCATCATTGCGCGGTATTAGAGGGACCGAGAGTTCCGTACTCCTTAGCTTAGGTGAGTTGGTAAAACAATTGACACTACCAGTTCTCGTTTTAATTCTTCTGGCTTGGAGACGTGGAAGCAGCTACCCTTTGCGTAGAGAAAGTATCTTCATGTTCTCCATAGCCATTTGTGCAACGCTCCCCTTTCTGTTTTTACATCGCCAAGAGCATTACTATTTTATGCCTTCTATGGCGTTTTGGATGCTTGCCTTTGGTATGCTTTATGAACAAGCACCCTGGCCGTGGGGTATTAATCGTAAGTGGTGGGTGAAATATATTTCATTGATGAGTCTAGTATTATGGTCTATTGCCATTATTCTTACCCTTTATTTCAGTAAGTCTCCATCACGAGATAAGCATACCATCAAGGCCTATAAGAGTATGGCTAACGACTTAGACCTGCATGTTATTCAGGTGTATAATTTGAATGAGTTCTGGAAGGATAATGCGATTGCCTCTAGATACCATAAGCTTTATCTAACTGAAAATGAGCAGGTCTACTTCCTTACACGTTTAGATGATTCTGTTCCGGAGGGTTTTGCGGTAGAAACAGTATTTGAAAAAGCAGAATTGGTCCTTTACAAAAAAGCCACCCCTAATTAGGAATGGCTTTTGATATGCAAGAATGAGAAGTATTATTCTTCTGGTTCGCCTTCCATGAATTGGGCCATCACTAGGTCGCTAACGCCCATATTTGAGAAGCCTCCATCATTATATAAATTTTGCATTGTTACACGCTTCGTAAGATCAGAGAACATAGCAACAATGTAGTTCGCACAATCTTCAGCAGTAGCGTTGCCTAGTGGCGACATTTTCTCTGCATAAGCTATAAATCCACCAAATCCCTTTACACCGGATCCCGCTGTAGTTGGCGTTGGGCTCTGAGAAATAGTATTGACGCGTACATTGTTACGAACACCCCAATGGTAACCAAAGCTACGTGCAATACTTTCGAGATAGCTCTTATTATCCGCCATATCGTTGTAGTCAGGGAATGTACGTTGCGCTGCCATATACGTTAATCCTAAAATAGAACCCCATTCGCTCATTGCATCGTGGTTCCATGCGCTTTGCATTACTTTATGAAAACTAACCGCACTTACATCCCAACCTTTTTGAAGCCAGTCGTAGTTCAATTCCGTATAGTGCTTGCCTTTACGAACGTTTACACTCATTCCGATACTGTGAAGGATAAAATCAATTTTACCTCCAAAATGCTCCATAGCACCAGTGATTAACTTATCCAAGTCTTCCATACTAGTCGCATCGGCTGCAATTATCGGAGCATCTATTGCCTCTGCTAGATTGTTTAACTCACCCATACGCATAGCGATTGGTGCATTAGTCAATACTACTTTACCACCCTGTGCGTGGATTGATTCTGCTGCTTTCCAAGCAATAGAATCTGCATTTAAAGCGCCAAATACAATACCGCATTTGCCACTGAGTAATCCGTCTGACATAATTATGTGTTTGTTATAGATTGCTAAAATAGGTTTTACCGAGCTTTCAACAAGGCTTCTGCTTGTTTCTTCGCTGCCTGAGTAATTTCAGCACCGCTCAGCATACGAGCAAGCTCATCGATACGTGCATCACTCGATAGAACGTTTACATTACTTTCTGTGGAAATATCCGTTGACGACTTTGAAATCAGCCAATGTGTATTCCCTTTCGATGCCACTTGAGGTAAATGCGTAATCGTTATTATTTGTTGTTTTTCAGCTAATTCAGACATAAGGTTGCCCACTTTTTCTGCTGTGGCACCACTGATTCCTGTATCTATCTCATCAAAAACCTGACAGCTTAATGTAACGTGCTTTCCTAAGGCTGCTTTCAGCGCTAATTTCACTCTACTTTGTTCACCACCGGAAGCTACTTTATTCAACGGCTCGAGCGAACTACCAGGATTTGCACTGAACATGAATATTGGCTTGTAAAGACCGATCGAAGATGGGGTCTGCTCCTGCCAAATCAATTCAATTTTTGCCTTCGGTAAATCCACATCACCTAAATAACCGATGAGCGCATTTTGAATAAACTGCGTTGATTCCAGCCTTTTGGCATGCAGTTTTGTACCTGCAGTTCTTAAGGAACCCTCAAGCTTTATTTGTTCGGTTTTCAACGTCTTTAATAAGGAGTCTTTATCCTTAATAGCTTTTATCTGAGCACCTAGTGTATCAAATTTAACTACCAAAGCTTCCGCGTCTAAAACGCGATGCTTGCGTATTAAACCGTCTATTTGATGTTTTCGATCGATCAACGCATCCACATCTACTGTGAGTTCAGCCGCTGCTATGCGGTCGATAATCTCACGTTCTATAGATTGTGTCTGTGAGATGATTTCAAGCAATTTCTCTAAGAGAGGTTCTGTCGAGGCATCCTTTGTTGCGAGCCTAGCTAGTTTAGACTCTACGGTAAACAGTTGATCTAGAAGGTTTGATTGACCGCCTATTAGTGCTGCTAACTCACTGTATTGCTCGTTGAAATCGCTTGCGTTTTTATTTAACCGCACCAAATCTTCAATTTCCTCGTATTCGCCGTGTTTAACATTTGCTTTATCCAGCTCATGGTACAGAAACTCGAGGTAATCCAAGTCACTGGTGTCCGCTTGTTCGATAAGCACTTTTTGCTCAAGAAAAAGAGCCCTTAGAGCAGTGTAAACGCGGCTGTACTCTTCACGCTCACTATCTGCAGCTACAAAAGAATCAATCAATTCAATTTGTTTGGCAACATCGGTAAGTAAACCAGAGTCACTCTGGCTGTTGATATCGATAAACTGGCCTGCGAAATAGGCTAAATCACTACTTTTTACAGGCGTGTCGTTAATAAAAGCTCTCGATTTACCGTTGGGCAATAATTCTCGACGAAACACACTATGCATATCATAATCGATATCCCTGGATTGAAATTCCGCTTTTAGGTGATTCGGTAATGCCAATTCTAGTTCAACGATAGCCTTAGTACTTTTGTCTTTAAGTACAGCCTTAGCAGAAAGCCTCTGGCCTAATGCAGCTCCAAGAGCTCCAAGTAAAATACTTTTACCGGCACCTGTCTCGCCCGTCATTGCTGTCATCCCAGCAAGAATGGGTAAGTCCAACTGATCAATCAATATGAAGTTTTGTATTCTGAGTCGCTTTAGCATCACTTACCTCCTAATTCACTGTAGCTGCTCGCGTGAGTGCGGTCTAATTCTTCTAAAGTAGTCTGTAACGTTTTTGTGTCTACGCCAAGCGCAGAAGCTTCTGAATAAAGCGATAAAATCTCCGTATTCTTTGCATCAAAGAATAGGTTGAGCAAATAGCTATTAGGACGTTTTTGATTGGGGTCTTCCAATGCTTTCAAACTAGTTGCGATGGTTTCTAATGATTGTTTATGATTTTCAGCCAAATACATCAAATCTAATCCCTGTCTGTGATACATGTAAAGGGTCGTCTTCACCGGCTCAAATACAGGACTCATTAGTGCATCAGTAATCCAGAATCTATTTTTAGTGCCATCAAAGCTTTTCCATCCACTTGCACCACCGCTACTTTGCGCAGTCGTAACTATGTTCTGTGCTACAGCAAATTCAGCATCTCCGCCGTTTGCCTTAAATGTGCAACGATCTAAACCGATGATAGTATATGCGTAGAAAGCCAAAATGGAGCTGAGATTTGTGGTATAAGTATTTTGTTGAAAGTCTATAGGTTCATTTTCTTGGTAGCTAAATACGACGTCTTTATCAAGTACCTTGAATACAGGTGAATTATAGTTGCTATTGTATACAGGTCTCGAATACTGTACTTGCAATGTGGCATCAAATCTATTCCCGCTTAAACTATTTACGGTCATAATATAGTTACATTCAATACGCTCCTCATCACTGTATTTGTGATCTGTAAAGGCATAACCATTGAGAAAGTTTTCCATAGACGTCTCAAGAGTTTGGAAAATACCCTTGTTGGTCGCTTGTACTTCTGGGCTTAGTACTTTGACTGTAGTACGTAGTTCTTGCGCCCCGCTTTTAAGGGACATTAATGTAAAAAGGACAAGGGTAAAGATGCTCTTTTTCATACCCATCCAAATTTATTGAGTAACGCGTTAAGCAGTTGTTGACCTAATTCACTTTTATCTTCTAAAGGAAAGGATTGTTGTGCGCCGTCGTTGTAAAATACATCGACAGCATTGGTAATTGATTCAAATCCTGTAGAGGAACTTAAGCTGTTTAACACAATCGCATCAGCATTTTTCTTCACCAATTTTTCTTTCGCATACCCCACACCATCATTAGTTTCCAGAGCGAAACCAACCAATTTTTGATCTATGCTCTTCTTCCTTCCTAAGGTAGCTAGAATATCAGGTGTCTCTTCAAGGTCAATGCTCATGGTCCCTTTCATCGCCGTCTTCTTAAGTTTTTTGTCCGCGGCGGTCTTTGGAACGAAATCGCTTACGGCTGCCGTGCATATGGTTAAAACGGAAGAAGGGTAATAATCTTGCATGGCTGTTAACATCTCTTTTGCGCTAACAACGCGAACCACATCAAATCCATTTAAGTCCAAAGGATAATGTGTGGGCCCGAGAACTAAGGTGACAGTTGCACCTAAAGATCGGGCTGCATTCGCTAAAGCAACGCCCATTTGACCTGTACTGTTGTTACCTAAATACCTCACTGGATCGATGTGCTCGTGAGTGGGGCCAGCATTGATGAGGACATTTTTACCGTGTAAGGGAAGCTGCTTTAAAAGGTGTGCTGAAATAAATTGACAAATCGCTTCCGGCTCCGCCATTCGCCCCTGTCCTATCAGCCCACTGGCTAATTCACCATGCTCCGCAGGTATAACTATCACGTCCCGTGCCTCTAGCTCTATAAGATTGGCGCGAGTTGCTTCATTTTTATACATGTCCAAATCCATCGCCGGAGCGACATAAACGGGACATTTCGCGCTCATGTAAACGGCCGACAACAGATTATCACAAGCACCTGTGACCAATTTTGAAAGTGTATTGCTTGAAGCAGGTGCGATAATCATGAGATCAGCCCATAAGCCAAGGTCTACATGATTGTTCCAAACTCCGTATTTTTCATCTTCCTCGTGAAGAAAAGTACTGTATACCGGTCGCGTACTAAGGGTTGAAAGCGTTAATGGGGTGATGAAGTCCTTCGCAGCAGTGGTCATCACTACCTGGACTTCAGCACCCCATTTTATGAGTTCACGAACTAAAAAAGCACTTTTGTAGGCTGCAATACTGCCGGATACACCGAGCAGCACCTTTCGCTGGTACAAAGGCCCAATTTCCACGTTCTATTTCTCTTCTTCGTTCTCTTTGCGGTAGTAGATACGATCTTCTAACCACTCTTGAAGGGCCATAGCAGTTGGCTTCGGCAAACTCTCATAGAATTTGCTCACTTCAATTTGCTCCTTGTTTTCAAAAATCTCTTCTAAAGATTCTGTTGAAGAAGCAAACTCCTGAAGTTTTGCGTGCAATTCTTCGCGAGTAATATCATTGATTTGTTCTGCACGTTTCGAGATAATAGTCAACGCTTCGTAGATATTATCCGTAGGTGCATCAATTGCATTGGTGTTGTGCGTGCGGGTATTTTTGTCCGCTTGCATTTTCTTATAATCCATAGGAAATCAGGAATTTAATGTATCAATTTACGTAAATCTTCGAGGCGATCGCTATTTGGGAACGCTTCTTCAAAATCATTTAATGCAGTTTTCGCTTCTGTGAATCGTTCATTTTGAAGCGATTCTAAACTATTGTTTGCTAATTTAAAAGCGGATAATGTTTTAAAATACAATGCGTCTTCACGGTAGGGTGTATCAGGATATTCACTTACTGTCGTTGTGAACGCAGTCATTGCAGCTTTGTATTGTTTGGTTTTGAAATATTGATAGGCTATTTCATAACTCTTTAGTTCCAACTTACTTCTTAGCTCTTCCATGTAGGCATTACAATCCTCTAGCTTCTCTGAATTTGGATGCGTATTAATGTACAACTGTATTTCATTGATGGCTTTGAACGTGTAGGCCTGATCGAGACTGTGTTTAGGCGCTTCTAAATAGTAGCAATATGCGGTGAGGTATGCAGCTTCGTCTGCTTGATCATTCTGAGGGAATGTCTTATAAAAGTTCTTAAAATGGTACCCCGCTAGGATATAGTTCTTCTGTAAATACAGCGTGTGTGCATAATAGAAATAGACTTCCTGTGCTTTATGAGTTCCGCGGTACAACGAGATAAGTTCATCAAAGATTGGATAAGCCTTATTATACTCCCCTGCATCGTAATATTCTACGCCTTTGGAGAATTTATAATCAAGGTCTTTGCTCTTAAGAACCTCCTGATATTCGCCACAATTTGTTAAAAATAGGGCGAAGAGTACGTATGTGGCTAGTCTAATTAATTTCATGAACGCGCAAAGATACGATTTTTAGTGAAGCTTTAGGGCGGAAATATCGTCCAAAGCCCTACCTTTTTTAGCATTCTCTAAAATACACTCAACTAACCCTTCGGCGTAGTCCGGCCACGGTCTTTTAACAAAATTTTCTATTTGAAAAAATACATTGAATATAGGAAGAGCACTTTCGTCCAATTGTTTGAAAACCAAAGCGCCCTCTCTCTCTGCACAAATTGCATTAGCGGCCTGTTCATATTGCCCAATTATGGGTGTAATCAACAATTTTTTACCTAAATACATGGCTTCAGCGGGACCTTCAAAACCCGCACTACAAATGACACCTCTAGAATTACACATAGAACTTATAAATAACTCATTATCAAATGTTAGAAATACGCAATTTAAAGTGCTATGGAAGTCTTTTTCTTTGGTAAAAACTGTAAACGACTCTTTAGGAAATCTTTTAAACCATTCTGCCAAGGTCGCAGCATTATATGCAGGTAGATATACTGTATAATGTCCCCCAGATGTAGGCGTTAGCTTACGAACATCGCTTCTTATAATGGGTGGTAAAATAAACGTATCGTAGGCATTGAAATGAAAGCCAATTTTAAAGTTACTCGGTGACATGTGCCTCAAAACGAGTTCCCAATGCCATACACGAGGCTCCAGTCGAGGTGTTAACTTTGACCAATATGCGGCTTGGTGACTTAATTGTAAGCTCTTTACCCCACGCAAAAGACAAGCATAGGAAGTAATGGCCTCAAAGTCTATGATCACCACATCATATTCTTTCACCGGGAGTAATAACACGTCTTTTAAAAACCGTAAGGGTCTATTAGAGAAGAAGCTTTTCAAATAGCTAACCCCACCACTTGTGTTATATTTCATGGTAAGGCCAAACTTTTTGAATCGTATGGGGAATCCAAGATCAATCTGGCTTTGAGTTCCGGCAACTAAAACGTCTATCTCACATCTGTGAGAAATAAGCGGTACAAGCTCCCTTGCGCGAGCCACATGACCATTACCCGTACCTTGCAGCGCATATAAAACTTTCATGAACTATACAGCTTTGATAAGCTCTTCCAATAAATCATTGTCGAATGGATCGTCTTCTGTATCGTCGAAGCTAATGGTTTTACTCTGCGGAAAAGTGAACATTTGCCATTTTTTATCCATGTATTCAAGCGATGTAAGGTTTTCGACCCAATCGCCACTATTCATGTACATTGTACTGCCTTTATCGCTTTGCACCTTGCGAATTTGAGGCTGATGGATGTGTCCGCATATAACTGCATCATAACCTTTTTCAATCGCTAAATCTGACGCTACCTTTTCGAAATCGCCAATAAACTTGACTGCTTGTTTTACTCGTTCCTTTACCATTTTAGAAAAACTATACTTTTCGCGACCGATCTTTGTTAGCACGTCGTTTAGGAGCCGGTTAAAAGGATTAAGAAGTCATATCCCCAACCGCCTAGTTTTGCAATGATTTTAGCACCTTGGATACTCCGGTCGAAAATATCACCGTGAAAAATCCACACTTTCTTGCCATCTAATTTGAGCACTAGTTTGTTTGACAATTGAATTTTACCAATGATCGTGTTACTGAATCTACGCAGCGCTTCATCGTGATTAACCGGTTATGTAGTGCACATCTACGCCCGAAGCGGCCATTTTTAATATCGTTCGAACTACCTTAAAATGGTCTTTTGGGAAATAGCGTTTGCGAAAATTCCAGATATCGATGATATCGCCATTAAGAACGAGGGTTTTAGGCTGAATAGATTTGAGATAGGAATTTAACTGCTTCTCATGGCATCCATAGGTGCCCAAATGCATATGCAAACGTCTAAGGGTCGTTTTGTTTTCATTATTGGCATGTCTTTGAACAAACATGCTGAGAAAAGCAAAAGGCTGGGTTAAAACTGACTTAGCTTAAGGTTAAGACTAGGTGCGTAATGAACAATAAATTAAGACAGATTAAGAATTTCTAAACTCGCAGCTAATGCATTCTTAAGATTGTCGGTAGCTTCTACTAGAGGAAGGCGGACAGTTGCCTGGGTAATGCCTCTGGTCTCTAATAATGCTTTTATACCAACGGGGTTGCCTTCCTCAAATAATTGGTTAGTTAGGTCATAAATACTTAAATGAGCAGCCCGAGCTTGGGTCCATCGACCCTCCTTCATGTGATTAGCCATAGCGCAAAAGACTTCAGGAACACCTTGACCGCTTACGGAAATAACACCTTCAGCTCCTAAGGCCATCATAGCAAACGTAAGGTTGTCATCTCCTGATAAAACCTGGAAATCCGCAGGTCTTTCAAGCAATATTTCAGTGATTTGATCTAAATTTCCACTAGCCTCCTTAATCGCGACGATATTGCCAAAATCTTTAGCTAGACGGATGGTGGTTTGCGCACTTATATTGCTACTGGTTCTCCCAGGTACGTTATAAACGATTAATGGCAGAGGGCTTGCAGCACTGAGAGCGGCGTAGTGCTTGTAAATTCCTTCTTGTGAGGGTTTATTGTAGTAAGGACTAGCGCTGAGTATCGCAGATACACCTTCCGTATCGAACGCATTTAACTCTTGAACTAAGGCATTGGTATTATTACCGCCGATTCCGAATACAACAGGAATTCTTCCTGACGTGATTTTAAGCACAAACTGAAGAATATATTGCTTTTCATCGACAGATAGCACTGGATTTTCGGCAGTAGTGCCGTTAACAACGAAGTAGTTCACACCATTAGCAATGCAGTGTTCTAATAATCGCTCTAGTGCAGCGTAATCCACGCTTTGGTGATCATCACGTTGAAAAGGAGTAACGAGCGCTACACCTACTCCAGAAAGGTCTATCTTATTCATTTGTCGTCATTACATTAAGCATTTTTTTAAGCATTTCTAATTGTTCCTTGAGGGATACATTGGGATTAGCAATACTCAAATCAGCGTTATCATATGTTCCACACAAATCTACCCTAATGTCGTAGCTTCTAGCGTACCAATACCAAGTTAAATTTGCAGGTTTTTTTTCTAGATTTAACAAAAGGTGGTTATTACTAGGTTCAGGGATAAACCGCTTTGGCTCCCCTTTAAAATTAAAATCATCCCGGTATAAATGAAAAGTCTTTGTCGCCTCATTTTTAGGCCTCTTCATGTCTTCAAAATAAACGAAATCGACAGCAGAAAAATGTTCTTTTACAACGGTCACCAAATCCAGGTTACTTGTTAAAACGGTCACCTTCGGAGTAGCACTTCTCAGTTGGCATTTACTTGGGACAGCATTCCTTAGTCCGCGTCGCCAGTAGAATTCTTTGATGCGTCTCATAAATTAAGTAAGGTGCGAACCTTAATTTCGTTTAGAATTGGCACATTAAGACTTGTAGCCTTTTTTAGCTTCGCCGGACCCATCCCCTCGCCTGCGAAAACGTAATCAGTTTTACTACTGATACTGCTTACATTCACACCACCTTGTGTTTCGATGTGTGCTTTTAGTTCATTCCGGCTAATGCTGTTAAAGACACCACTAACCACAATTTTTTTTCCTGATATAGCCGAATCAGTAACCTGCTCTTTGATTTCAGCCTCGAAATTTAGACCATGATATTGCAGTCGCCGTATTTCCTCGTTTCGTTCTGTTTTTTGAAAAGTACTTAACAATTGGTCCGCAATGACTTCGCCAATCTCTTCTGCTGCCAAAAGCTCCTCTTTATTAGCGGCCATGATTGCATCCATGGATTTAAAGTGCCGAACAAGCTTCTTCGCCACGGTAGCTCCCACATGACGGATACCGATTGCGAATAAAACTCGCTCAAAAGGTTGCTGCTTAGAAGCTTCAACACCCTCTAAAATATTCAATACACTCTTTTCTTTGAATCCATCCAATTGGATAAGATCATCATAGCTTAGTTCATAAAGATCAGAAGGTGTTTTAACCAATCCTATATTGACCAGTAAAATGACTGTTTCAGAGCCCATACCCATGATGTCCATGGCCTTACGAGAAATAAAATGGTCTATTCTACCACTAATTTGGGGTTCGCAACCGCTCTCATTAAGGCAATAATGCTGTGCCTCTCCTTCGAGTCTTGAAAGCGGCGAATGACATTCTGGACAGTCCGATATAAAAACCACCCTCTCGGCAGATTCTTCTCTTTGATCGACATTTACACCAACCACTTTAGGTATAATTTCGCCACCCTTCTCTACGTAAACTACATCTCCTATATGTAGATCTAGCGCTGACATTTGATCTTCGTTGTGTAAAGAAGCTCTTTTTACGGTAGTTCCTCCTAACCAAACGGGTTTCAAATTTGCAACTGGCGTAATAGCCCCTGTTCTACCAACTTGATATGACACGGACTCAAGCACAGTGGACATTCGTTCAGCCTTGAATTTAAAGGCGGTAGCCCAGCGCGGACTCTTCGCTGTAAAACCTAAATCTTCCTGAGCTTTGTAGCTATTAACTTTAATAACAACGCCGTCAATATCAAACGGGAGATTTTTACGCTCAACATCCCAATATTCCACAAAACTCATGATGGCATCGATACTGTCACATTTGGCGATGAATCGATCTTCTGTCTTTGGAATCTTAAATCCTAATTCTCCAGCAAGAGCTATACTTTCGCTATGATTCGAAGCAAGAATTCCTTCTGGTAAAACGTAATAGAGGTACGCATCTAATCCTCTTTTCGCAACCTCTGCGCTGTCTTGCAACTTAAGAGTACCAGAAGCACAATTTCTAGGGTTTGCAAAGAGCGGAAGTCCCTCCTTTTGCCGTTGTTCATTCAAATCTTCGAAACGAGCATGAGGTAGGACAATTTCCCCTCGAATCTCGAAATCTTCGGGAAACGGTGAGTTAAGCTGTAATGGAATACTCTTTATTGTACGAACGTTTGTCGTGATATCATCTCCTTGAGTACCATCTCCCCTTGTTACAGCACGGGTTAATGCGCCCTTAACGTACTGAATACCAATGGCTACACCATCATACTTTAATTCGCATACAAAAGTTGCTTCAGGGGCCAATTTTTGAACGCGAAGGATCCACTCTTGCAATTCCTCTAAATTATAGGTATTCCCTAGCGATAGCATAGGAAAGCGATGGTTCACGGTTTCAAAATTCTTAGTAACTGCTCCACCGACTCGAACTGTAGGACTGTTCGGATCGAAAAATTCCGGATGGGCGGCCTCTAATTGCTCTAGTTTTTTGAGCAATTGATCGAAATCGTAATCACTCAATACAGGAGCATCAAGGGTATAGTACCGATGGTTGTGCTCGTGTAATTCAGTGCGCAGGCGTTCTAATTCAAGTTGTACGTCCATATCTAGCTAATAGCATTCGGTCTTTGCCCTGCAAATCCTGTATTAATTTAACTTCTTTTGCGCAATGTTTGATACCAAGTTCCTGCATTTCTTCACCAAAGAGATGGTGTATTTCAAAAACCACCCATCCCATACTTTTTGAAAGGATTTTCTTACCTAAAGCAAAAATAGCGTCGTAGAATAAAAGCGGCTGTTCATCCGGAACAAAGAGTGCGCCTTCAGGTTCATGCGCTATCACATGTTCCTCCATATCTTCACATTCGGAAGTAGGGATGTAAGGTGGGTTGCTGACGATGATATCGGCCGATTCAAAAGAATAGTTAAAAAGATCAGCAACAATAAAGTCTACACGTAAGTTAAGCGTTTCTGCATTTCTTCTTGCTTGGTCAATAGCATCAGAATTATTATCAAATCCAACTACTTGGACATCAGGTCGAATACTTTTTATGGCCAAGGCTATACAACCACTACCTGTTCCTAAATCAACGATTCTTTTTGCTCGCGTCGCATCAATTAATTTAACCACTTCACCAACCAATTCTTCTGTTTCGGGTCTAGGAATTAAGGTCGCTGAATTCAAGCCTATTTTAAGTCCATGGAAATATGCGTGTCCTACAACGTATTGTACGGGTTTTCTGTCCGTAAGCGCTTTTAAATCGGCTTCGTAAGAATCAAACAGAAACACTTCATCCGCCTTTAAAAATTGATCCATACGGTTCAAGCCTAGGCGTGCTTCTATCCAATAATTAACAATATTGGCAGATTCACGAGCACCATAAATCGTGGAAAGAAGTACGAGCGCATTTTGTTTATAAGAGGACAGCGTTTTCATCTCTGCCGAAAATACAACTTGCACCACTACCTTTGCCCTATGTCGCACGCCAAGTTCCTCACACGTTGCTTACAATTGGCTAACTATGCCAAAGGCCATACCGCACCTAATCCAATGGTTGGGGCGGTCATCGTGCACAACGATGTTATTATTGGTGAAGGATTCCACCACAAGGCCGGCGAGCCCCACGCAGAAGTGATGGCAATTAAAAGTGTGAAAGATCCAACACTGCTCACCTCTAGCACTTTGTATTGCAGTTTAGAACCTTGCGCTCATCATGGAAAAACGCCGCCTTGTAGCCTACTTATAACAAACAGTCAAATCCCTAAGGTAGTCATAGGTTGTTCTGACAGTAATGTTTTAGTGAATGGAAAAGGAGTTAAACACCTACAATCGCACGGTGTAGAAGTAGTATTTTCTGCGGACCCTACTCCATTTAGGCAACTAAATCAAGTCTTCTTCTGCAACAAAGAAAACAATAGACCTTTTGTAACACTGAAGTGGGCGCAAACCTTAAATGGGTATCTTGATAGAAACCGTTCCATAAATGAAAAGGCGTCTTTAATATCTGGTCCATTAGCAGCAGTGAAATCCCACCAGTTACGTTCGGATGTTGATGGTATCCTCATTTCTGTAAAAACTTTGAATTGGGATCGACCATCGCTTACCACGCGTAATTATCACGGCACGAATCCGCGACCTATAATACTAGTTAACAATACTTTGCCAGATTCATCTGCATTGGAAAATTTAGCACTCGCTCCCCTCTTTATTGGAAATGTATCTGCGCTAGAAGGGGATAAAATCGAATGTGATCCGTACGATATTGTGCAATGGCTTCCGGAACTCTTGAACTACGGCATACACCATATTTTAGTTGAAGGCGGAGGTCAGGTGCTTCAATCGTTTCTTGATTCGGGCACTGTTGACCAGTGGCACCGTTTTACCTCAAACGCATCTATCAATGGGGGAATTACTGCGCCGAATCCACATGTAGCCCAAGAATCGTACAAGCTAGGAACAGACCTTTATGAACGAGGATAGCGATCTTTATTACAGCGTTGAACTGCCATCAAAAGGCATTTTTAAATCAAAGGGAAGTAAATTCTACGGCTACCTTTTTCACTGTGAAGATGAGGACAGCTTTAAAATCCAATTGGATTTTATTAAAACACAAGAATCTAGTGCTCGTCATTTTTGTTGGGGTCTTCGTCTTCATCCAGAAGCGATCATAGAACGTAGTTCTGACGACGGAGAGCCTGCGCACACCGCAGGAACTCCAATACTTCGCACATTAATTAGTCATGAATTAGTGAATGTTGGCTGTGTGGTAGTACGATACTTTGGTGGAACGAAGCTTGGTGTACCTGGACTGATAGATGCCTATGGCTCAGCTGCAGAGGATGCGATTCGCGAAAACATTCGTGTAAAAAATTGGGTCACTGAACAACTCAAACTTCAATTCTCTTACGACCAATTATCTTTTGTAGAGCGAATAGTTAAACAAGCTGAACTCAAGGTGGTTGAAAGAAAACAAGGATTATCTTTAACGTATACACTAGAGGTAGTGCAAAGTAAATTTCAAGAAATAAAAGACCAATTTGAAAAGAATCATCACATTACTCTTCTTCCTAGTAGTTAACGCTACTTTTAGTCAGGAGCTTACCACGCGATCGTTTTTTAAAACGAAAACCCCAAACGCGACTTACGAACGTTTCCATTACCTCCTAGACGGACATTTACTTTTAGAAGAACAATTTTTGCAAGTAAGAGATGCATCTGGAGAAGTTTTGAAATCCCAAACTACCCTGAATTTTACAAAACGCACGAGATTACCCGATGAAGTCACATCTTCTATAATTTATCATGATGATAAGTGGGTATCAGTTTCACCAGATACTCTCCTGGACGGTCCGATCCATGCAATTAGATATTTTACTCTCGATGGTACGCTACTTCTTGAGCGCGACCTAACCGTTCATTTCAATGATACCACAGTTCCAGTAAGAGTTTTTAATCCAGATCCGCTAACCCCCTATAATTTAACGTACGGAGGCATTTATAAAGACCTAAACGATGCAAACGGCACTGTATTAGATTCTTTAACCATTATTGACACGCTAACGGTAGATAAGATTGCGGACACCACCTTTCTTCGTAATGGGTATATAGAAATCGTGGATTTTGATGCCCCATATATTTCACCCAGTACCTCACCACAAGATTGGACTGGTGGTAGAACGGCTCCTGAATTTGAACAAGTAATGTGCGTTTATCACATTTCAGCACTCTCGAGATACCTAAATACCTTAGGGTATGGCGCAATCATGACCTATGTCATCCAAGCAGATGCGCAAGCACTGAACGGACAAGATAACAGCATGTTTAATTTCGGCTATTCCCCTCCCCGCCTGTATTTCGGTGAAGGCGGCGTTGATGATGCTGAAGATGCGGACGTCATTATTCACGAATTTGGTCATGCCATATCCCACGGTGCGGCACCAGGGACAAATTTTGGTATGCAGCGGAGAAGTTTTGATGAAGCCTTCGGAGATTATTTAGCAGAACGACATGGCAGACGTTTGGGAATATCGAGCACACGCGTATTTGATTGGGACGGTAATAATGAATTTTGGAACGGCAGAAGCGTCTCTTACGATGGTGTAAAAAACTACGATCAGCTTATTTTTAACTCTATCTACCAGCACACAGATATTATGTCTAGTGCTATGTTAGAATTTAGTGCAAATCCCAGTGTCGGTGGACTTATTGCAGATAAAATTATATTGGAAGGTGTTCATTCTATAATGCCCAACCAAACGCTCAGACAAATTGCTCAAAACTTCATATTTGCGGATTCTCTATTACACAATGGCCTGCATTTTAATGCCATAACCCTAGCCTTTGGTGCTCCGAAGAACATCCTTGCCGCTAACTCAATAGACGAACCTTCTGTGTTCGTTCAAACGGAACACATTGCACGTACTGAATTTGGTAGTGTCTTAAAAACGATTGAAGGTCGAACAGCAGTTATATGCCATTACAATTGGTCGGGGCAGCTCCTATGGTCGAAATCTACCACGGGGGTTCTAGTACTTCCGGTAAGCACTTCGGGCATTTTAGAAATTCAGTACGATACAGGAGAACGTATCGTAATTAAGACAAATTAGTGAATAACGCAATTAGTTCCTCTGGACAGCGCTTCGGTTTAAATGTGATTTTATCCACAAATACAAGTACAACTTTACCCGAAACTAAAGTCTTACCCTCGTTATCTTTTAAAGTGTGGTAAAATGATATCTTCCTAGTCGGAAGTTCATTTATTGATGTCTCTAATAGGACCTCTTCATCGTATTTGGCACCTCGTTTGAAATCGATGCTCATGTGTACAACAGGCAACATTGTTCCATTCGCTTCAAGTTGTGCATACGAAACTCCCAGTTTTCGTAATAATTCGACACGACCAACCTCAAAAAAAGCAGCGTAATTCCCATAATAAACTACACCCATTTGATCCGTCTCAGAATACCTCGGTCGAAATGTATGTGTGTCCTTGATATCTACATGTTTCATAGTCACTAAATTAGATTGCTAAATTTTGTTAACGCTGCATAAACTAAGCTCAACATTGAGATTTTTGAACAATTAGGGGAATGCATGGTAATTTATACTCAATTTTTTTCTGAATTTATGTTATGCGCTGTAAATCAAGATATTACACATCCCCTTAAGCAAAACTTTTTATTAACACAATAGCAAATAAATTTTTTTCAATCAATATTTATGAACACATTTGCTAAGCAGTCAACAAGATGATTACACTCTTCGATTGCCGCCCGAAAAGTTTACTAATACACACAACACTATCTCAAGTTTGAACAGCCTTGGGATAAGAGAAATTTTGACCATGGAGAAAAGCGTTAATGATGTCTGGAATGAAGCCTTGCAATTTATCCAAGACAACGTTGATGACCAGTGCTACAGCACCTGGTTTGAACCTATAAAACCAGTAAAACTTCAATCAAACATTATCACTGTTCAGGTACCTTCTAAGTTCTTCTACGAATACCTCGAGGAACACTACATACAACTGTTGAAAGCTGCAATCACCAAATCGTTAAGCCAAGATGCAAAATTAGTATACAGCATTGTGCTTGAAAACGCTTACGGTAATGCTCAAGCGCCAACAATGAAACTACCGAGCAGCGGCCGTAAAAAGCATCCGCGTCAAAGTGTCAATATGCCGATGAAGATTGGGAACGACAAGGAAATAAAGAATCCATTTGTCATACCCGGTTTGCAAAAATTAAATATCGATTCCCAATTAAATCCAAACTACAGTTTCGAAAACTTCATCGAAGGGGATTGCAATAGACTGGCTCGATCAGCGGGATACGCAGTAAGTAAGAATCCAGGAGGGACTTCATTCAATCCGTTAATGCTCTACGGAGGAGTCGGTTTAGGAAAAACGCACCTAGCACATTCGATAGGAGTAGAAATTAAAGACAACTACCCAGAAAAAACTGTGCTCTATGTGAGTGCAGAAAAGTTTACGCAACAGTTTATTGATAGTATTCGAAATAATACTAAAAACGATTTCGTCCATTTCTATCAAATGATTGATGTATTAGTTATTGATGATGTGCAAAGCTTCTCTGGTAAGGAGAAAACACAAGATGTATTCTTTGAGATCTTTAACCACCTTCATCAGAATGGTAAACAAATCATATTAACTTCCGATCGTGCTCCTGTGGAGCTGCAGGGTATGGAACAACGCCTACTTAGTCGTTTTAAGTGGGGATTAAGTGCTGATCTTCAAAAACCAGGACTTGAGACTCGTGTAGCCATTTTAGGTAAAAAGCTGTACAACGATGGAATTGAGATAGAACAAGATATTATTGAATACATAGCCTACTCGATAAACTCAAATATTAGAGAACTCGAAGGTGCACTTATTAGTATTCTTGCTCAGAGTAGTTTGAATAAAAAGGAGATTACCATGGAGTTGGTTAAATCCATGGTCGACAAATTCGTAAAAAGTACGACTCGCGAAATTTCGATTGATTTCATTCAGAAGGTGGTTTGTGATTATTTTGATATGCCTCTAGAATTACTGAAATCAAAAACGCGCAAACGTGAGATTGTACAAGCGAGACAACTGAGCATGTATTTCTCAAAACAGCTTACAAAAAATAGTCTGGCTAGTATAGGACAGCAGTGCGGAAATAAAGATCATGCTACTGTACTTCATGCGTGTAGAACGGTGAATAATTTGAAAGAAACAGATAAACGTTTCCGTACGTATGTCGACGATTTACAAAAACGTCTTACCCTCGCATAAAAAAAACAGTTTAACGAATGTTTTAGAGTCAGTATCTTAGGGTACTGACTTTTTTATTTATGAAAATACTCATGGTTTGTTTGGGCAATATATGCCGATCTCCCCTCGCCCAAGGGATAATGGAAAAGCATGCACCTAGACAATGGTATATAGATTCTGCAGGTACATCGGGTTGGCATGCTTCGGAACGACCTGACACAAGAAGTATTTTAACGGCCAAAGAACGTGGAATTACTATCGACCAACAACGTTCTCGACAAGTGACACCTGAGGATTTTGAAATCTTTGATATCATCTTTGCCATGGATAGTTCAAATCATTCGAATCTCATCCAATTAGCCCCTGAAGAATCAGTAAAAGATAAAGTCCGTTTAATTTTAAATGAGGCCTATCCTGGTGAAAATCGCCAAGTACCGGATCCCTATACAGGAGGACAAGAAGGCTTCTCTCATGTTTACGAGCTTCTCGAAGAAGCTATTCAATCATTTTTAAGAGCGCAATAATGGCTGCTATATATTTACTACCTAACACATTAGGGCAAGATAATTTTGATTCAATTCTACCTAAAGATGTTGTGGCTATCATCAATAGTCTAACCTACTTTATTGTTGAAAATGAAAAAACAGCTCGTGCTTACATTAAGCATTTATTACCCGACAAAAATCAACGGGAGTTGAGGTTGGAGATTCTCGATAAGCAGACTGACCCCTTAGATCTGCCTGGATTTTTGGATCCAATCAAAAAGGGACATTCTATTGGAATCCTTTCAGAGGCTGGAGTGCCATGTGTCGCCGACCCTGGAGCTACAATTGTTAGTATTGCGCATCGCAAAGGAATAGAGGTTCGTCCATGCGTAGGCCCTTCTTCGATTCTCTTAGCTCTAATGGCCAGTGGATTTAATGGACAACAATTCACTTTTAGAGGCTATTTGCCACACGATCGACCTATTCGTAAGCGTGTATTCCAAGCCATGCAAAAAGATATACGTGACGGGATCACACAAATTTTTATGGAAACACCTTATCGTAACGGCAAACTTGTGGAAGAGTTAATCAATACCTTACATCCGGAAACGAAGCTTTGTATTGCTGTAGACATTACTTTAGATAGTGAGTATATTAAGACTCAGACGGTTGCGCAATGGAGTTTGGAACTTCCTGAGTTACATAAACGTCCAGCGATTTTTCTGATAGACTAAGTCGATATGACTACCAACGAGGATAAGGATAATAAACTAGTAGAAAGTGTATTCAATGATCTGTTGAACAGTATTGAATATAAAACAGATGACGCTGATCAAAAATTGATAAGGCGTGCATTCTCGTTGGCTAAAGATGCTCATAAAGGAGTGCATCGCAAGAGCGGTGAACCTTACATAACGCATCCCATTTCCGTTGCACAGATTGTAGCTACCGAAATTGGTCTAGGACCTACAAGTATAGCCACCGCATTAATGCACGATGTAGTAGAAGATTCGGACTATACACTCGTGGATATTGAAGGTATGTTTAGTCCCAGTATTGCAAGACTTATTGACGGCCTCACCAAAATCTCAGGCGTAGTCAGTATGGAAAGTAGTATGCAGCTTGAGAATTACAGAAAGATGTTGCTCACTATATCTGACGATGTAAGAGTGATATTAATCAAGCTAGCAGATCGATTGCATAACATGCGCACTATGTCGGGTATGCCCGCTCACAAGCAACTAAAAATTGCATCGGAAACATTATTCATTTATGCACCGCTAGCACATCGATTAGGTTTATTTAGCATAAAGACAGAATTAGAGGATATCTCATTAAAGTATACCGAACCTGAGATTTTTGACGATATCAATAATCGAATGGAAAGTTTGCAACGCGAAGATTTTTCCTACCTGAACAAATTCGAGAGTAAGGTTTTCGAAGAGCTTTCTCAAGCTAATTTAAAATTTGAGATTAAGAAGCGGACAAAGAGTATCTATTCCATTCGACGTAAAATGAAAAATCAGAATGTCCGTTTTGAGCAGGTCTACGATAAATATGCGATTCGTATCATTCTTGAAGCTAATAAAGACATAGAAAAAGCAACGTGCTGGCAGGCCTACTCTATCATTACAGAAAATTTTAGTCCCAACCCTGCTCGTTTGCGTGACTGGATTAGCTCCCCTAAAAGTAACGGGTACGAGTCTTTGCATACCACTGTAATGGGTCCAGATGGACACTGGGTCGAGGTACAGATAAGAACAAAACGTATGGACGATATCGCTGAAAACGGCTTCGCCGCGCATTGGAAATACAAAGAGGATAGCTCAGGAAGTAACCAATTGGATCGTTGGTTGCTTCGCATACGAGAGTTTCTCGATGATCCGGAGAACGATAGCGAGGATTTCATAGACAACTTTAAGATGAACCTCTTTTCATCGGAAATTTTCGTCTTCACGCCAAAGGGAGAAATGCTTACTCTTCCAAAAGGCGCGACTGCATTAGATTTTGCCTTTGACATCCACACAGAGGTCGGTGCACATTGCTTAGGGACAAAAGTGAATGGGAAACTCATTCCTTTAAGCACCCCACTTAAATCAGGTGATCAGATAGAGGTATTGACTTCTGTAAAGCAAGAGCCAAAAGAAGACTGGCTGAGTTTTATTAAAACAGGTAAAGCAAAACAACGCATCAAGCAAAGCCTAAAGAAAGAAAAGCAACTGATTACAGGACAAGGTCAATTTATATTAGAGCGTAAACTGAAAGTACTTAAACTAAAAGCAACACACAGTAACATTCATAAACTTGTAAATTTCTTTGGATTAAAGAATCCCGAAGAACTATACTATAAAGTCGGTCTAGGTGTTATCGATAACGGCAAACTGCGAGAATATGCAAGGGAAACCTCAGGACTGGTAAACTATTTCAAGCAACGCATCGTCAAGAGCAACTATGCAAAGACGAAGTTAGGCAGTAAAGGAGCCAAATCAACATCCGATCATTTGATGCTTGTCTTTGATACAGATGAGCATGAAATGGACTATACGCTCGCAAAGTGCTGCAATCCGTTGCCAGGCGACAGAGTTTTTGGTTTTGTTACGACCGCTGATGGTTTAAAGGTGCACCGAGATGACTGTCCTAATGCAGTTTTACTGCAAAGTAGATTTGCTAATAGAACACTGAAAGCGAAATGGGTGGACCGAAAAGGAATCTTCTCAACTATCAATTTACTAATTAATGGTATGGATCGCATAGGTATTGTTAACGATGTTACAAAAGTTGTTTCAAACGAGTTAAGTATTAATATAAAGGCGATCTCGTTCAGTGTAGATGACGGGTTATTCACAGGGAAGTTAACCATCGAAGTGGCGGATAAATTGGGCTTAACGGACACTATTAACAATATCAAGAATTTAGAGGGCATTAGTAGTGTGTCTCGTGTAGGTAAATTCAATTGATACAACGTATTTTAGCGTTTTACTTCTCATGAGTACACAAGAAGCATACAACAAGGTAAAAGATGTTTTTGGCCGCTATTTGGAAGAGCATAATCAACGCAAAACTCCAGAGCGGTTCGCTATTTTAAAGGAGGTCTACGAAAACGAAGACCACTTTGATGTGGAAACCTTGTACCTCAGTATGAAAGACAAGAACTACCGCGTTTCTCGGGCGACCCTTTACAATACGATAGAGTTGCTTTTGACTTGTGGTTTAGTTCGCAAACATCAGTTTGGTCAAAATCAAAGTTTTTATGAGAAGTCGTATTTCAACAAACAACACGATCATGTCATATTAACGGATACGGGTGAAGTATTCGAATTTTGTGATCCACGCATTCAAAACATTAAACAAACAATCGAAGAAATTTTCGGTGTAGAAGTAGAAAGCCACAGTCTCTATTTCTACGCAAAAAGAAAAGAGTCGAGCAACAATTAATTATGGCAGTAGATGTGCTTTTAGGTCTCCAATGGGGAGATGAAGGAAAAGGAAAAATTGTCGATGTATTGACGCGTAAGTACAATATTATCGCCCGCTTTCAAGGTGGTCCCAATGCAGGCCATACTCTAGAATTTGAAGGCAAGAAGCACGTACTTCATACCATTCCCTCTGGTGTTTTTCATGAAAATGTAATGAACGTGGTGGGTAACGGTGTCGTGATCGACCCCGTGATTTTTAAAGTCGAATTGGACAAACTGATCGATCAAGAACCGCACGTATTAAGTCGGTTGAAAATCAGCCGGAAGGCGCATTTGATTTTACCCACACATCGATTGCTCGATGCCGCTAGTGAGGCCGCGAAGGGAAAGAAGAAAATTGGTTCTACGTTAAAAGGAATTGGTCCGACGTATATGGACAAAACGGGTCGAAACGGATTGCGTGTTGGAGATATTCAATTGGACAACTTCAGCGATCTATATAATGCTTTGGTTGCTAAACATAAACAGTTACTATCTGGTTATGAAGGGTTTGAATATGATCTCGCATCGCTTGAATCAAACTGGTTTGCAGCAGTTGAATACCTTCGATCTCTGGATATTATCGATAGCGAACCATATTTCCACGAAGCGATTGCAGAGGGTCAGACCATATTAGCGGAAGGTGCGCAAGGTACATTGCTCGACATTGACTTTGGAACTTACCCTTTTGTGACCTCTTCAAACACGACTTGTGCTGGAGCTTGTACAGGCATGGGCATCGCACCTACTAAAATCAAAAATGTTTACGGAATTTTCAAGGCTTATTGTACAAGAGTTGGTTCGGGGCCATTCCCGACAGAATTGTTTGAGGAGGTAGGAGCTACTATCCAGAAAAACGGTCACGAGTTCGGTGCAACAACGGGACGTCCTAGGAGATGTGGCTGGTTGGATTTACCTGCATTGAAATATGCAATCAACGTTAATGGCGTCACGGAATTAATGATGATGAAAGGTGACGTTTTAAGTGGGATTGGACCTATTAAAGTTTGTACTGCATACAAGTACAAAGGAGAGGTTGTAAAGCATCTACCGTACAAGCTAGAAGAAAATCTTATTGAGCCAATTTTTACTGAATTACAAGGCTGGGATGAAGATCTAATGCAAATGATTTCCGAAGATGTTTTTCCTCAGAGCTTCAAAGATTACATTTCATTTATCGAATCGGAAGTTGGTGTCCCAATTACTCTTGTAAGTGTAGGGCCGGATCGTGCCCAAACAATATTAAGGGACTAATGAAAAAGGCCATACTCATTTGTGTGGCTCTTTTTTACTTCACCCCTTATTCGGGGTGGAGTCAAACGAAAATTCAGATTATACGTAGCGACACCACTGACTTTGTTAAGGCCAATGATGGAGCACAGACGTACTACTTAAAAGGTAATGTCACTCTTAAACAGGATGTGGCCTTAATGTACTGCGATTCAGCAGTTTTATACCGTGCGCAAAATACATTTGAAGCTTTTGGTAACGTACGAGTAATACAATCCGATACCGTTCTCATAACAGGGGAAGAATTAACTTATATAGGCGATCAAAGAACTTTTACTATTACAGAAAATGTAGTATTAAAAACACCGTCATCTAGGCTTGCTACCAAAGTTTTGAAGTACGATCGAAATACGTCGACAGCTTATTACCTCACTAGATCCACATTAGAACGACAAGAACTTCGAATAACTTC
>JAOMWM010000014.1 GCA_028357285.1 Schleiferiaceae bacterium
CGGTTCTTTACTCGCTAATTCCATACCTCCATAAACTGGTACGCCTTCCTTTTCAGCCAATACCACGGCACTCACCGCCGGATAACGCAACTCAATCTCAGGTATGTTCAAACCTAATAAAGCTCTGGCATGTAATTCAAACTCATTGAAGTTTTGATTGCCCGCGAGTGTGACCATTCCTGTATCGTGCGGCCGAGGACTCAATTCTGAGAAATAAACAGCATCGTGACCTAAGAAAAATTCGATCCCCCATATTCCATAGCCACCCAATGCCTGGGTCACTTTCTTCGCCATAGACTGAGCTTCATCGAGTTGTGATGAATCCATGGCACACGGTTGCCAGCTTTCCTGATAGTCACCACGCTCTTGGCGGTGTCCTATGGGCGCGCAAAACAGTGTCTCACCCGATTTCTGAGTAACGGTCAACAGCGTAATTTCCGTATGGAAGTCAATAAAGCCTTCTACTATAATTTCTTTTAAATCACCGCGTGAACCCTCCATAGCATAGTGAAAAGCAGCATCGAGCTGCGAAATATCTTTCACTACACTTTGGCCTTTTCCAGAGCTCGACATTAGGGGTTTAACCACACAAGGAAGACCTATTTTATCTACTGCCTCTGTAAACTCTTCCATGCTCGTAGCATATGCGTAAGGCGCTGTTTTCAAGCTCAATTCCTGAGCTGCCAAATCGCGAATAAGCTTACGGTTCATGGTGAAATTTGCCGCTTTGGCCGATGGCGTTATTTGGATGCCTGATGCTTCGAAGGCGTAAAGTTTATCCGTTCGAATACTTTCCACTTCAGGCACAATGATATCCGGCTGGTGTTTGAGAACCGCACGCTCGAGTGCATCTCCATCGAGCATAGAAAAGACTTCAAATGCATCCGCAACTTGCATTGCAGGAGCGCCCGCATAGGCATCACACGCAACCACCGTACACCCCATTCTTTTTAAGGCAATAACCACCTCTTTTCCCAGCTCTCCCGAGCCCAACATCATCACTTTTCGCATGGCATAACTTTTGTAGCTCAAAGGTATTGGTTAAATTTGTCTTCATGCGGAAGTTCATCGTCTTGGTATTCACATTGTTTTACACCCTTGTCGCAACGGGTGCAGTGAGCTATTTGCACTTTTGCCAGCATGAAGAAAGTGTCCATCTGAGCGTAGCGCACGAAGAGCATTTGGCTATTACAGCAGCGGCGGTATGTTGTCATGCTCCGCAAACAACCACGTGCAACCCAACCGATAAGTCTTTAGATTCCGAAGATTGTTGTGAAACAACGTTTACGGAATTAGATGAGACCTTAACTAATGTTGAATTTGACAAGAACATTGATTTCGGTCTGTTAGAATCGGTACGACGAACGCAATACATTGAAAACGTCATTGTTTTTTATAGTTCGCCACGCCTAGTTTTTGACAACGGCCCACCGATCTATTTGAAATATCAAAAACTGCTGTTTTACGCTTGATTATTGGTGCAGTTTACATCAATAAAAATCAATCTTAATTTAAACGCAGTAACATGAAATCACTAGTTTGCTCATTAGCGCTTTTGAGCGCAATTGTCCTTAACGGGCAGTCAAAATACAACACCACTACTTTAGAGGTAGACGGTCTTTGCGGTATGTGCGAAGAGCGCATCGAAAACGCAGCCTACATTCTAGGCGTAAAAGAGGCCGACTGGAGTCAAGAAACGCACCTTTTGGAACTGATATACAACAGTTCTAAAGTAGACGAAGCAGCCATAATTGCCGCTATCAACGAAGTAGGACACGACGTAAAAAATCATCCTGCGACAGACGAGCAATATGCGAACATCCACGGCTGCTGTCGTTTTAGAGATCCAGACCAAAGAGCGAAGCACGGCTTAGACGATCCATTGTGTAAGCCGGGTGAAACCCATGAAGAGCACCATGCTCATGGTGGGAAACACGACCATTAAATGACTTCGCATAAAAAATACCTAGGCTTAGCACTTCTGCTGGCCTTCTCGGCTTTTGCTCAGGTTGACACATCGAGCATTCAGATGTTCGAAACACTGGATGAAGTCGAAATAGATAGAGATCCCGGAGTTCGACTCTCGAAAAAATCAGTCCTTTCAAAAGAGCTGATTTCTGAAGTTGAGCTTCGTAAGGCCGCATGTTGTGACCTCAGCGAGAGTTTTGAAACGAATGCTTCCATCTCCGCTTCCTTTACGGATGCAGTGACTGGGACTCGACAAATCCGACTCTTAGGTCTCGAAGGACCCTACGCTTTATATACTCGTGGAAATCTCCAAACTATGGGCGGCCTTTCTTCAGTTCTAGGTTTGGCATTAATTCCCGGTGCTTGGATACAAAGTATTCAACTGACAAAGGGCCCTGGCAGTGTAGTAAACGGTGCTGCTGCTATGAGCGGTCAAATCAATTATGAATTGCGTCCCAGCTTTACCAAAGAAAAAGCGCATTTCAATCTTTTTGCCGGACCCGGACGTTTCGAACAAAACGCCATTTATACCTGGAAACAAAGCGCAAAATGGTCGTCAAATGTTATGGTACACGGCAGACAACAACTCTTCCGTTGGGACGGTAATGAAGACGGTTACCTCGATGCACCCTTATCCAACCATGTCTTTATTCAGAATGCTTGGAAACACCAGGGGGCCAACAGTGAAGCGCAGTTCGGTATCAAAGCCAGTGGTATTAAAAATATTGGCGGGAGCACGCTTTATGGCACTCCAACACTGGTACCTATTTGGTCGCATGAACTACAGACCGAACGCTATGAGCTTTGGGCTAAACGCGGTTATTTCCTCGACGGTGGTATCAACAGAAGCATAGGAACGCAATTCTCTGCGACCTACCAGGATCTGAACAGCTATTTCGGTAATCGAATTTTTACGGGAAAAGAGCGACGATTGTACGGTAACCTTATTTTTCAGGATAATATTTTTGATACACGACATACGCTTAAAGGCGGTCTTGATGCCAATAGTTTTTCCATAAGCCAACAAATGTGGGAAAACGACGGTAGCTATGATGGTCTATGCACAGGGGTTTATGGCGAGTACAGTTATGTCAATTCGCCCGACGGTGAAGGATTCAGTATGATTCTGGGGCAACGCATTGATGTCCTTAGGTACTATCTTCCTTTCTATGTTCCTAGATTACATTTGAAGTACAACTCTGGTCCTTGGGCATTTCGCGGGCAGGCAAGTAGATCGTGGAGAATTGCAACCTTAGGCCCAGAGTATATGGGCTATATGGCCAATGACCGTACGGCAGTATTTCTAGGTAATGGAGGCGGTCCGATTATCGAACCTATAGAAAAATCGAATACGTATGGTATCGGAGTAAATTGGTCCAAAGATGTTCTGTTCAAAGAAATGCAATGGTATGCTGATGTATTCTATACCCAATTTGCGAATAAAGTGGTCTTCGATTTTGACGGCAGTACGGATACCTTACTGATAGGATCGCCCGGTGGTTCATATTCGAATGTACAAGAGCGTATTCTTTACAGCCCCTACTCCATTTCTGCACAGGTAGGCGGTCAGTATGAGCTCTTCCATAGAACGATGATAAAGGCATCCTACCGTTATCAGGATGTGAAACAGCGCGACCTTACAGCTTATTATGCGTCTGGAGCGATTGAGGATTTTTTTAAGCTAGAGGAAGTCATTCTTAACGTACCGCATCTTATTTATATGGGTGCAAGCTACTCCGGTAGAAAAGGAATGGGTATTGAATTAAATGCGACATACAACAGTTCTCAACGCTTACCGCTCGTTGGGTACGCAAAGAGAAGCCCTGCTTTTACCATGCTCAACGGTCAAATCAGCAAAGAAGGTCGTGCCTTCGGCCAATTCTACATCGGGATTCAAAACGCTTTGAATGTGCGTCAGCTTGACCCCATTGTTGGCGGTAATCTTCCTTTTGATGGTGGCTTTGATGCCTCAATAGTCTGGGGGCCTATAATGGGCCGACAGATCTACGCCGGCTGGCGCTACGATCTGAAATTTCAAGATTAAAAAAGGCGCCCAATGGGCGCCTTTTTTATGCTTACTGCAAAATTTTGCGCTACGCGCTGTTTCGTGATGCATTGATATTCCCGTAAAGCGAACGCACGACCATTTTTTCAAAAATAGCACGGTCTGCTTCATTTAGCGTCTCTTCACGCAAGGTTATGAGCGCATACTGCTGTATCACAAGCAGCGGTAGTACGATATTCTCACGCAGCGCTATAGAAGCCTTTATGCCTGGGTTGTTACTCAACAGCTCCGCTTGACCAGAAATCTTTAATACCCATTGCTGTGTACGCTCAAATTCCTCATTCAATGAGGACCAAAACGTACCAAACTTTATATCACTAGCCATGTACGCCGTTAATGGGAAGAACGTCTTACACATACTTTGCATGGAATTTTCTACCAATGTTCTAAAGAATTTACTCTGGCGGTAGAGTGCTTGCACTTCATGCAAACGTCCGGCCTCACTTATATCTTGCAATGCCTTACCCAGTCCATAGAAACCGGGTATGTTCATTTTAAGTTGCGACCAAGCGCCTACAAACGGTATCGCGCGGAGATCATCTAACTCAAGTTTTTTAGCTTGTCCACGCTTTGAAGGTCTCGAACCAATGTTTGCTTGACCGTAGTACTTTAAAGGACTCATTTCCTCCAGGAATTCAGTGAACAACGGATCCTCTTTGAGAGCAGAATAATACTTCAAACTGATATCACTAAGCTCTTCAAGCAGCTGACGTTCGTTCGGTTGAAGAATTTTAGAATCATCGTCAAGCAATAAATTTTCTAAGCCCGCAGTAATGAGCTGTTCCATGTTGAACTGCGCACTTTCTGAAGTACCAAAGTTACTAGAGATGGTTTGTCCTTGAACCGTTAATTGAATTTCTGAAGAAGCAATTTGTTGTCCTAGGGAAGCATAAAAATTGTGTGTATTACCACCACCACGCGCAGGCGGTCCGCCTCGACCATCAAAGAATACCACATCGATGTCATTCAACTTCGAAATGCGAGTGAGGTTTTCTTTAGCTCTGTAGATATTCCAATTCGCACTCATGTACCCACCATCCTTGGTTCCATCTGAGAACCCAAGCATAATGGTTTGCTTGTTCCCTCTCTGGGTTAAGTGACGGCGGTAATTGGACTCCGAATACAGTGTATTCATGCTTGCGCCTGCTCCTACTAAATCATCAATAGTTTCAAAAAGCGGGACGATATCTACACTGATTTTCTCATCTCCAAATGCGGTCCATCGGGCAAGGGCAAAAACGCGCGCCACATCCATAGCACCGCGACAATTGGAAATGATATATCGGTGTGCACCTTTCGGTCCATTTTTAGCTTGAATCTCGCGAATGATACGGAAACTTTGAAGGGTGTCATCAACTCGATCATCGCCTGTAAGTGTACCTTCCCAATGTGCTTCTAAAGCGAAAAGTTCTTCGGGCGTTGACGGGACTTCTAATCCTAATTGGTCCGCAACAGCATCAAAAGCGCGTTTGATCTCACGACTGTCCTGGCGGAGATCTATACTTGCAAAATGAGAGCCGAATAAAGCGACACGATCTAAAAGCTCTTCCACTAGCTCTACGAAAATACTGTCGTGGTGCTCGTGCAAATCATTCAGGACCTTGTGCAATGACGAACGGAACACTTTAAAATCCCATTCATCCTGGTGACGAATGCAGCGCAATACCATCTTTTCGATGGCCATTAAATCTTCATAGACACCAGAAAAAGAAATACGCCTTCTCAAGTTTCGTAAATCTTGGTAGTAGCATTGCAACAGGACATCTCTTAGTCTACTAGCCACTTGTAATGTAGTGTTGACGGAAACGAAAGGGTTGCCATCGCGGTCCCCACCGGGCCAAAAGCCTAGATTAATGAGGTTTAATGTTCCGTCCCAGTTTGGTAATGAACGGCGCATTGCGGCCGTGATGTCCCCTGCACTTTGGTAAAAAACATTTTGCAGGTACCAGATCAAATTGATGGCTTCATCGTAAGGAGTAGGCTTCTCTTTTTGAAAAAACGGCGTCTTTCCCAACTGCTTCAAACACATACGAATCGCACCGAGATCGTTCTCTTGTATGGCATCTGTTAAATCGGTAATAATCGCTAAAACACGACCTGGATAGAATTGCGTAGGGTGCGCAGTGAGCACCGGACGAATGGAGAAATCTTGGAGTCTATTCATCAAGTCCTCAAGGTTCCCAGCGCGTTCCATACGCATCATAAATTCACTCAACGATCCTTTACCCGAGAGGTTATTAAGCTTACCATAAGCTGCATCTTCAAGCGCATCCACAAGAACAACCTGCCGCTCGATATATTGAATAACCTTGAACAAAAAATTGATTTGCTCTTCTCTATTTTCACCGTCCTTATACTCCTCAAAAAACTGAGCTATAATTTTTACTGGACTGTGTCCCTCTGCCAATTTTGCTAAGCAGAATTCATTCAATACTGGAATAAAAATCCCAGTGTTTTTAATACCGTCCAGTGGCAAAGTCAAGAAAAGACTATTGTACAGCTGAAATTTCAGCCCTACGTGATTTTCATAATTCGCAGCACTTAGTGCTAAATTTTCATTTACCTCCATATTAGGGTAGTGTGATTCCTGTTGCCGCCTGATAAATGGTATACCATTGTTGACGGTCTAATTTTATATTAAGCGCCAAATGCGCTGCTTCTAAATTTTCCGCTTTCGTCGTGCCTACAACAGGTAGAATACCCGAAGGGTGTTGTAATAGCCAAGCCAAAGCAATTGCTTGTGGGGTCACTTCAAATTCTGATGCCAGAGTATCTAATGCCGTTGAAACTCCTTTTGGCAATGTTCCTCCGCCCAATGGGGACCAAGCCATAGGTACGATCCCATCTAATGTGCACTGGTCTAAACGACCATCGTCAAAAGCACTGACATCCTTTAAAGAAACCTCCAGCTGATGTACACCAACTGGAACCGTACTTTGAAGTAACTTTACTTGTGACGGTGTGAAATTACTTACCCCAAAACTGCGAACTTTTCCACTGGTATAAAGTAATTCAAAGGCTTCGGCTACTTCATCAGGATCCATCAAAAGGTCTGGGCGGTGCAAGAGCATCACGTCAAGGTAGTCGGTCTGTAGATTTCGAAGACTATCATCAGCACTCTGTAAAATGTGCGACTTGGTAAAATCGTAAGCTTTGATGTAATGTTCAGGTTTCTGATCGCATACTCGAATAATACCGCATTTCGTGACCAATTCTATTTGCGAACGCCACTCTGGATGCAACTTTAAAGCAGCACCAAACTCAGCTTCAGTGGTATGATCACCATATATATCTGCATGATCGAAAGTGCTCATTCCTAAGCTCATAGACTTATCAATCATGGCCTCATATTGCGCCGTGGTAAAATTGGCATCCCAAATTCCCCATCGCATAGTTCCTACCACAATATCGCTCATCCAAGGTGTACTATACATAGCTACGTATTGAGCATGCAACATAAGGAATTCTTTACACTACTTCAGCCTAATTCGACGTTGCCATTTGCCTGAAATAAATCGAACCGTTGCATCCTCCTTTTCAGTTTCCTCCGAGATGGGAAAATCTGTAGAACCGTCCGGATGCTCTTCACCTAACCAATAGACCTTGTGAGGCCCGGAGCCCTTTAATTGTAGAGGCTGATTGCTAGGATAAAGATTTGGAGGTAGGAAGAAATAGCCCGGACTTCCTGTGGCATAAAGTGTCCCATCACCATAAGCTACAATAGGATAGTAGGAACTCAACGGATAATGTGCTAGACTCAAGTTTACGCCAGCCTTTCGTATGGCGATATGCGGGGATAACATGGCCGTAGGTAAAATAACATCGCAACAGCTCATTATTGAAGTTTGGAAGGTCGAATCAATGATCAACTCACAAGAGTAAACCGCGGAATATTTACCTGTGGTTTGAAAATCGAAAATCACTTTTTGCTGCTGACCAGGAGGACGTTGAAATCGCAATTGGTTGCTCTTTTCATTCTTTTCATTCAAAAAATCATGAGACAAAACTGCTGAATTCTGCGGTTCACCCAAAATATTCAATCGATCGAAAGTAGGGTATTCGAAGATTGTTAAGGGATCTGACTTTTCCACAAAAACTGATGTATCGCGCTCATTTTGAGCGGATAATGGTTGCGTAGCGTTAAAGAAAATGAGGCACAAGAACGTTGCGCAGCGCCCAACAGGCAACGACTGAGGTATACTTTTCATCATTAAGGGGTTTAGGTTAGTAAAAACTGCTCCTTAATAAGTTAGTCTACGACCCTAAAAGAGTCTACTTTTGCGCCTTAATAATTTTCGGCACATGAACTTGCGCAACATTGCTATTATAGCCCACGTCGATCACGGTAAAACTACCTTGGTTGACAACATGCTTCACACAGCGAAGCTTTTCCGTGACAACCAACAGGTTGACGATCTATTATTAGACAACAACGATCTAGAGCGTGAGCGCGGGATTACCATTTTGTCTAAAAACGTAAGTATTCGCTGGAAGGATACGAAGATTAACATTATCGACACACCGGGTCACAGCGACTTTGGTGGTGAGGTTGAACGTGTATTGAACATGGCCGATGGAGTAATTCTTTTAGTAGATGCTTTTGAAGGTCCGATGCCACAAACGCGTTTCGTTCTTCAAAAAGCGTTGTCTTTAGGCAAGACTCCTATTGTCGTGATTAATAAGGTCGATAAGCCGAACTGTACTCCAGATTTAGTGCACGATCAAGTATTCGAACTTTTCTTTAATCTTGATGCTACAGAAGAGCAATTAGACTTTGTAACTGTTTACGGCTCCGGAAAAGAGAAGTGGATGGGACCAGATTGGCAGACGAAGACAGAGGACATTACTTATCTTCTTGATACTATCGTTGAGACCATTCCCGCACCAGCAGTATCAGAAGGTCCATTGCAAATGCAAATCACCTCGCTTGACTTTAGTTCATTCACGGGCCGTATTGCAATTGGTCGTGTAACCCGTGGGAAGATTACTGAGAATATGCCAATAGCATTATGTCGCAGAGACGGCAGCATCAAAAAGGCACGCATCAAAGAATTGATGACTTTTGAAGGACTAGGGAAATCCAAAACGAATGAAGCCATTGCTGGTGAAATCGTGGCTGTAAACGGTATCGATGGATTCGAAATTGGCGATACTATTGCAGATCCGGAAACGCCAGAAGCTTTACCTACAATGGAAATCGACAAGCCGACCATGAGCATGTTGTTTTCGATAAATAATTCTCCGTTTTTCGGTAAAGAAGGTAAGCACGTGACTTCACAGAAGATTCGCGAGCGTTTGCAGTTGGAAACAGAGAAAAATTTGGCACTTAAAGTTGAAGATACCGATGCTGCGGACCAATTCATTGTTCATGGTCGTGGTATCCTGCATTTGGGTATCTTGATTGAAACGATGCGTCGCGAAGGCTACGAATTACAATTAGGGATGCCTCAAGTAATCTTTAAAGAAGTAGACGGTAAGAAGCACGAACCCATCGAAGAATTGACAGTTGATGTACCGGAAGAGAGTGCCGGTAAAGTCATCGAATTAGTTACAAAACGCAAAGGCGAATTACTCGTAATGGAGGCTAAAAACGACCTCACACGATTGGAGTTCGAAATTCCTTCACGCGGTATTATGGGTCTTCGTAACAACGTACTCACAGCGACAGCCGGTGAAGCTATCATGGCTCACCGTTTAAAGGAATACCAGCCTTACAAGGGAGACATGGACCGCCGCATCTCAGGCGTACTTATTACTAAAGAAGCTGGAAAAGCCAGCACGTACTCTATGGACAAGCTCCAAGACCGCGGTAAGTTCTTTATTGAGCCAGGCGAACACCTCTACGGCGGTCAGATTGTTGGTGAGGCAAACCGTCCAGGTGACCTCGTAGTTAACCCTTGTATCGCAAAACAATTGAACAACATGCGTGCCGCAGGTAAGGATGATAACTCTGCCTTATTTACCCCGATCAAATTCAGCTTAGAAGAAGCAATGGAATACATTGGTGCAGATGAGTATGTCGAAGTGACACCGGAAAGCATTCGTTTAAGAAAAATCTTATTGAACGAAAGTGACCGTAAGCGTCAATCGAAATAGACAAACGAGAAAATTTTACAGAAAAAAGCCCCGCGTTGCGGGGCTTTTTTTATGCTTCCATCTCAATGAGAATCTCCAAGATGGCTGTCGCAGCCTGGGCTATCTTAGTTCCGGGACCGAAAATACCAGCTACACCTTGATCATATAAAAACTGATAATCCTGTGCAGGTATTACTCCACCTACAATTACCAGAATATCCTCACGTCCTAGCGCCTTCAATTCATCAAGTACAGCAGGGACCAAAGTCTTATGTCCCGCGGCTAAGGAGCTCACCCCTAAAATATGGACGTCATTTTCTACAGCTTGCTTTGCCGCTTCTTTAGGTGTCTGGAACAGCGGCCCCATGTCTACATCAAAACCTAAATCCGCAAAGGAAGTCGCTACTACTTTGGCGCCTCTATCGTGACCGTCCTGCCCCATTTTTGCGACCATTATTCGTGGTCGGCGCCCAGCTTTATCCGCGAATCGATCGGATACTACAAGCGCAGCTTCAAAATCCTCATTCATTTTCATTTCATTAGAGTACACACCACTAATTGTTTGGGTTTTCGCTACATAGCGCCCCCAATTTTCTTCTAAAGCTAAAGAAATCTCTCCTAGAGTGGCACGTACCTTTGCTGCTTCTACGGCCAAAGCCAGTAAGTTTCCAACTCCAGTCTTAGCACATTCTGACAGCGCAGCGAGCGTTTTTTCAACCGCTTGCCTGTCGCGCGCCGCGCGCAAGGCTGCTAAACCAGCAACTTGGGCTTCACGCACTTCGTCACCGCGCACCTCGAGAATATCTAGGTCGGCGCGCGCGCCATTTTCAAATGCATTGACACCCACAATAATATCCGCTCCACTATCGATACGTGCTTGCTTTTTTGCTGCCGCTTCTTCAATACGTAGCTTCGGTATGCCCGCTTCAATGGCTTTGGTCATGCCCCCAAGTGCTTCAACTTCTTCCATCAGCGCCGTTGCACGATCAATCAAATCCGCAGTGAGTTTCTCTACGTAATAGGATCCACCCCAAGGATCTGCGGTAAAGGTGATGTCGGTTTCTAGCTGCAAGTGCAATTGGGTATTTCGGGCAATTCGCGCAGAAAAATCTGTAGGAAGTGCAATGGCTTCATCCAAAGAGTTGGTGTGCAGGCTTTGGGTGCCTCCCATAGTTGCCGCCATAGCTTCAATGGCCGTACGTGTAACATTGTTATATGGATCTTGCTCCGTTAACGACCAACCGGAGGTCTGACTATGGGTACGTAACGCCATGGACTTCGGATGTTTCGCTCCTAATGCTTTCAGATGTTTCGACCACAGGAATCGGGCCGCACGCATCTTAGCGATCTCCATAAAAGGATTCATCCCTATACCCCAGAAGAAGCTCAATCTTGGTGCGAAAGCATCAATTTCTAAACCGGCATCTCTACCTGTTTTAACATATTCCAAGCCGTCACATAAAGTATATGCCATTTCAATATCGGCGGTAGCTCCGGCTTCCTGCATGTGGTAGCCTGAGATAGAAATACTATTGAACTTCGGCATGTTCTTGCTCGTGTAGGCAAAAATATCCGAGATGATGCGCATGCTTTCTTTAGGGGGATAGATATAGGTATTGCGGACCATGAATTCCTTGAGAATGTCATTTTGAATGGTTCCGCTTAATTGGTCCAATTCAACCCCCTGCTCCATCGCTGCTGCTATGTAGAATGCCATGATCGGCAAAACGGCGCCGTTCATCGTCATCGATACAGACATTTGGTCTAACGGAATGCCGTCAAACAGCACCTTCATATCCTCAACGGAATCAATCGCAACTCCTGCTTTACCTACATCGCCAAAAACCCGCTCGTGATCACTATCGTAGCCCCGGTGGGTGGCCAAATCAAAGGCTACAGACAATCCTTTTTGCCCTGCCGCTAAATTTCGACGGTAGAAGGCATTGGATTCCGTCGCAGTTGAAAACCCTGCGTATTGGCGTATGGTCCAGGGTCGACCCACATACATGGATGCATAGGGTCCACGCACGTATGGCGGCGCACCAGGTAAAGTCCCCAAATGAGTTACCTCTTCAAGGTCTTGGCGCTGGTAGTTCTTTTTAACCACGATTTGTTCTGGCGTAGTCCACTTCGTATTTGTACCCATACCTACGCTTTTTTACCTTGTTCTTCTTCCAATGCAGCTGCCCAACGAACCGCCTTGAGCGGCTCAATAACACATTCCGCAAACTTCTTTTGATGCGCTGCGCGACTCGTTGGTGCCGCAGGCTTAAAACCTTGTGGGAATCCAGTGACGGCTGGAAACTTATTCACTCCTAAGTATTCACTTCGCGCAGCTTCACTTGCCTCCGTCCAGATTTTATCTTGAATCCAATTCGACTTTAGCGCCGTGATGATGCCTCCCATTTCGCGTACCTCTTGTGCTATTTCCCAAGCCGATTCACACAACTCTTGTGTCAATGTCTCAATGAAATAAGACCCTGCTGCAGGATCTTCAACTCGGTCCAGGAAACTCTCGTAAGCAAAAAGAAAATGCTGATTCAACGCTAAACGCTCAGCTTCCGCATCATTTGCACCTAGAACGGCTGTATAAGGACGAATCTGCAGAGCATCTGCACCACCTGTAATGGCACCGAAGGCGGCAGAGGCTGCACGTAAAAGATTCGTCTCTACATCTAATGCACTTTGCTCTTGAATGCCGGTCTCTGAGTAAATATCTAAATGCACTTGAGGCAGACCGTAAGTTTCAAGCAATCGACCCCAAAGCAAACGCATGGCGCGAATCTTCGCCATTTCCTCGAACATATGTGTGCCTGCACTTAGCGCCAACCAATACTGTTCTAACCCAACCTCACCAAAGGCATCAAGGTAAAAATCCAAATGCGCTAGAGCCAAGCCCAGTTGCGTAGCAGCCGAAGCTCCACATGCACCATAGAAATTCGCATTAACACACATGTATTTAAACTGTGGTGGAGCCAATCTACTAAGCTCACCGAGATCATACATTTTAGATTCGTCCCAACGTCCTGTTCTTGCTGCAATTTCAACCGGATCGATATTTATAAATCCATGAATCTGGTCAAGAGGTAAAATCTCATTGTGCGCATGATGTAGTAGCGCCTCCATAACTTCCGGTCCGCTTCCTTCGACAACGAGGCCCAATTGAATGTATCGCAAATCAATATCGCGAAGAATACGCGGCAAATATTGGTGATCGTAGAGATAAAAAAGTAGACCACTTGTACCGTGTTTTAATCGCTCTAGCGCCCAATCGTTAGCCGCAAATTCTTTCTCAACGGCATGCTCTTGAACCATAACCCACCAAGGGTTGGAGCGAAATCCGGGCTGCTGGTCAGGCGCCTCTGTATAAAGTGGTGCCACACGCTTTCCATGCGGATAGGCACGGTCGGTTGTTTCAGTCATCCTTTGAGGATTCAAATTCTATGATGGTTATATCTTCACCTTCGCGGTGCATGCCAAAGTTTTCACGAGCGTAGCGCTCGAAAGCAGCAGGATCAGTTACCAATTGCTCCAAAAGCGTTTTATCGCGCTCTAGCGCCTCCTCGTAAAACTCAATATCGTTCTCGAGATCGTCTACCTGCGCAGTTAATTCAGCATGAATGAAGTAATTATTCGTGTCTAGAAAAATCATCCAAACCACAAAACTGATTCCCGTCAAAAAGTATTTATTCAGGAGGATTTTTGCCGCTGGATGTTTGAGGATTTGTTTCATCATTCCTAAGATACTACATGAATTTAGGTTGGCCTACAATTGATCCGATTTCTCTTCTTCTCGAACATCTCTACCCATGACATCCTGCAGCTTGATCAGCTCAGCATATGTACCCGCTTCCTTCATCAACGCCTCGTGTGTACCGCGTTCAATGATTGCGCCATCCTCCAAAACGATGATTTGATGCGCCTTGCGGATGGTACTTAGTCGGTGTGCAATTACCACTGAGGTGCGCCCTTTCATTAATCGGTCAAGCGCCTCTTGAACTAAATGTTCACTTTCGCTATCTAAAGCACTCGTAGCTTCATCAAGAATCAACAACTGCGGGTCCTTTAAAAGCGCTCGAGCAATAGCAATACGCTGACGCTGACCACCACTAAGCTGAACCCCACGATCTCCTACAGTCGTTTCGAGACCCTCTGGAAAGCCTTCAATAAATTCCCAAGCATTGGCCTGCTTCGCTGCGTCAATAATCATAGCATCACTAGCAGCTGTATTACCATAGGTAATGTTTTCGCGAATGGTACCTCCGAAAAGTAAGACATCTTGAGGCACAAGTGCCAGTGCACTGCGCCAAGACTGTAAATCAAGCGTTGCAACCTGCTTTCCATTCGCTGTAAAATCTCCTTCGAATGCGGTATAAAAGCGCATCAGTAAAGAGGCAATGGTTGACTTTCCTGAGCCACTTTTACCGACCAACGCCAGCGTTTGACCTTGCGGTAAATCGAAGCTTAATGACTTTAAAACGGGAACATCAGCGCGAGTAGGATAGCTAAATTTAACATCTTTCATCGCAACAGACCCCACTTCGATCGGTGGTGATGGTGACTGTACTGGCTCCATTTCTACCGTTTCATCGAGCAGTCCGAAGATGGTTTCCGTCGCACCGATGGCCTTTTGTAATTGGGCATATACGTTTGCCAATCCGCCTATAGAGCCACCTATGAAGAGGGCATACAAAATGAATTCATTGAGTTTTTCTGCGGCCAATTCTCCTTCATGCACCATGCCTGCTCCGAACCAAATGACTAGAGCGATTGCTCCGAATAACCCAAAAGTGATGAAACTAGAAAAAGCGCCACGGTAGTAGCCTCCCTTTACGGCAAGACCTACAACATTTTGAATGCGTTTGGCATAACGACTTCTTTCCCAAGCTTCATTAGCAAAGGCCTTTACCGTTTGAATCCCCGCAAAAGTTTCTTCTACTATGGTATTCGACGCAGCAACTTCGTCTTGCACGCGTTTCGCGTATTTGCGAATAAAGCGACCGAAAAATAAAGTGACAATCATGAATGGAGGAATGACCGCTACAATGAATAAGGTGAGTTTAATGGAAGTAAACGCAAGAATAGCTATCCCGCCAATGACCATGGACAGTCCACGTAAAAATTCAGCTAATGTGGTCGTCAGCGTTTCTCCAATCTGCGCAGTATCTGAAGCAACACGTGAGTTCAACTCGCCTACTCGCCTGCTAGAGAAAAACGCCATGGGCAAGTGCACCAAATGGCCGTACAAATCTTCCCTAAGAGCAGCCAATGCGCGCTCTGTAACGATGACAAAAATCACCACTCTGAAAAATCCCGCTACACTTTGCAGCGCCAACAGCCCCATCATTTGAACCATATTGCCGCGCAAATTCTCCGCAGACGAAGACATAAGCCCTCCTAACAATTTCGGGAACAATAGCGAGGTCCCCATGGTTATGAGTAGGAAGAAGAAGCCGACGATCCACAAAACACGATGTGGACGTAGGTATGAAAAGATTTTACGAAGTTGACTTAAGTCCTTTAACGATAGTGGCTTCCGTTTTTTATCGGCGCCGTCTTGACTGGTGTTTCTTCTTCTACTCATAACTGCGAAGTTAAGCCGTATGGCCTACCTTTGCGCATCAAATTATAAACAATGGCGGGAGCAGAAAACATTAAACCGTACGACAGCGAATCAGCAAAAAAAGAGCAGGTAGCTGAAATGTTCAACAACATTTCGAAGCGTTACGATTTACTCAACCACCTATTGTCGCTCAACATTGATAAAGGATGGAGACGCAAGGTGGTCAGCATGGTTAAAGCGGATGCTCCCACTTTAGTGCTCGACGTAGCCACTGGCACGGCAGATCTAGCCATTGCTCTAGCAAAGGGTACCGGTGCTGATATAACTGGCGCTGACATCAGTGAAGGAATGCTTGAAGTGGGTCGCGGAAAGGTGGCTAAAAAAGGGTTAAGCAAGAAAATTGTCCTGGAGCTCGGCGATAGTGAGAACTTGCCCTATGCAGACGCTACGTTTGATGCCATTACCGTCGCTTTTGGCGTGCGTAATTTCCAAAATTTACACAACGGCTTGAAAGATATGATGCGCGTATTGAAACCCGGTGGCCAATTGGTGGTACTTGAATTCAGCCAACCGCGCTATTTTCCATTCAAACAGCTCTATTGGTTCTACTTTAAAGCCATTCTGCCTACTGTCGGCAAACTGGTTTCAAAAGATCCGCGCGCCTACACGTACCTTCCAGAGAGTGTTAAAGCCTTCCCTTATGGCGCTGCATTTGAAAGAGAACTCGAACGTGCAGGATTGATACCGAAGCGCACGCGTCCCGTTACTTTTGGCATTGCCACCATCTACCAGGCACGAAAAGGAGCCTAAGAACGTTCTAGTAAGAATGAATAAAAAAGTCCTCATTTGGGTTGTTTTGTGCGCACCGGTGCTTGCCTCGGCGCAATTTTCGAGATTACGGAATCAACCGTTGTTCGATAAAACACCCTTGCACTTTGGCTTTCACATTGGATTGAATTGGTACGATTTTAACATGGATCTTGCGGATCTCAGCGAACAACCAGATTTGTTCGGCGTAACGAGCGAGGCGCTACCAGGCTATAACATTAACATTGTATCCAACTTGAGGTTAACGGAACATTTAGATTTACGTTTTACTCCAGGTTTCGCAGCCACTGTGCGCAACCTGCACTTTGACATGGTCAATCCGTTTACGAGTGAACGAGAGATCATTACCCGTCAAATCGAAAGTTCTTACGTTCAGTTCCCTTTTCATTTAAAGTTCAAAAGCGTCCGAATAGACAACTACAGACTCTACCTCATGGGCGGTCTGCGCTACACTAATGATCTTGCTTCAAAAGCGAAGGTAGTCGACGATGGTTTGTTCAAATTACAGCGCCATGTTGCAGATTATGAAGTGGGGTTCGGTGCTGATTTTTATTTCGAATATTTCAAATTTTCTCCACAAATACGCGCTGCTTGGGGATTAACCGACCTTTTAGTGCAAGACGGTACACCACAAGTTGAAGCTTTTGATGCCCTGCGCAATCAAGCCGTTTTGATCAATTTCACCTTCGAATAGTGGGTACCGGCATCCGCTACATGCTCATTTCAGTGGGCTGCTTCGCTGCCGTCAACCTTATGGTGAAGTACTTGCCGCATTTACCAGCGACAGAGTTGGTTCTTTTTCGTTCGCTAATCACCTTCGCAATCAGCTATACCTTGCTCAAACGCAAGCATATATCTCCATGGGGAGTAAATAAGAAATGGTTGCTTATTCGAGGATTAGCAGGTACGACAGCACTTACGGTGTTCTTTTACACCATCCAAAAAATGCCTTTAAGCGCGGCCGTAACGGTACAATACCTCAGCCCGTTCTTCACCGCCTTCATTGCCGGGTTCCTTCTCGGTGAGCGTACACGATGGGCGCAATGGTTCTTTTTCCTAGTATCCTTTGTCGGCATCGTAGTTGTCAAAGGTTCGAGCGCTCAGATACCGCCCGCGCTCCTTGCTTTGGGCGTTGGCTCCAGTATTTTTTCAGGCCTCGCCTACAACGCCATTCGAAAACTGAAAGACGAACATCCGCTGGTGGTTGTGATGTATTTCCCACTGGTTGCGACACCTGTCATGATTGTCTTTAGCCTTTTCAATTGGGTCACTCCTTCCCTTCCGGATCTCGTCTTACTTTTTGCAATTGGAGTAATGACACAATTTGCCCAATTGTACATGACTAAAAGCTACCAATTGTCCGAAGTGAATACTGTCGCTCCACTGAAATACATTGGCGTCATTTTCGCTTTAACTTGGGATATTGTACTCTTTGATTTTGTACCGAACGGGCAGATGTTTCTTGGAATCGCGTTGGTTATCGGCGGAGTATTATTGAACCTACGTTTTAAAGCGCGTTTGAAGCGGTCGCATACGCGTACAGGAGCGTAGCTCCACTAACGGCTACGTTTAAACTTTCCATCTTTGCCGCATTTCCTGGTAGCGTCACTTTATCTCCCACAGCTTTAAATGCAACGTCGCAACCCTGACCTTCGTTTCCTAGGACCAAAACATCTTTTGCTGTCCAATTCATTTCAGCGGCAGGTGTGCCATCCATATCAGCTACGAGCAATCTCCTGCCTTTCGATGCACTCCATTCCACCCATTCATCTGCACTCTTCTCTACGCACTGCACATGTGCCAGCGCACTCATGCTGGCTTGAACCACTTTGGGATTAAACACATCTACACTGCCCTTCACTAATCCGATGTTTTCTACTCCGTACCAAAGCGCAGTGCGCAGCAGTGTACCCATGTTTCCGGGGTCTTGAATGCGGTCTAGCAATAGTATAAAACCCGTATCCGATTGGAATTCACTCAATCGGGTCGGTTGTTTAAAAAGAGCCAATACAGGACTGGGCGTTTCTAAAAAGCTTATGCTTTTCATTTCTTGAAGACTAATTTCAACGGGCTGACCAGTGGCTACAAAGGCCTCTGAACTTCCTTCAGTCTGAAAAATGTTTTCGACTGCTAACCCCGCACTGATCAAATCCTTGACTAACTTCAAACCTTCCGCTACAAATAGTCCCGACTTTTTTCGGTTCTTGCGTAGAGCAAGGCTGCGGATTAATTTTTCTTGATTTTTAGTGAGCACGTTGACCAATTTTACAGCTAAAATACACCGCTTTTTCTACCCCGTACTCTTCGGGGCGGCACTCTTGTTCACTACATCGAGCTGTAGCGGCTTGCAACAGGCCTCCACAGAAAAGCCGTTACTCGTAAAAAACGATATTCGTATCAACGGGCGCCCTACACTGAGCGATGACGATTACGACATCATGCGCCAGCGCCCGAACAAGGGCTTAGGCAATATTCGAATGTTTTTGAGTTTGTATGGACTGGGGAATACACTGGGTGATAATGGACTGGGGAATTGGCTCAAAAGAATCGGCGAACCACCGGCATATTACGACTCCTTGGCTTTTAATGCTTCAGCTACCCAAATAAAACAGCACTACTTCAACCTAGGCTTTTACCACGCTGAGGACACCGCGTTTACAATGCAAGAAGGAAAGAAAGTCGTTGCACATTACCACATTACTACTGGGGAGCAATACAGAATATCGAAGTACTACCTTCGTTCCACCAGTCGTTTCATAGATTCAGCACTTGTATTTTACCCTAAAGGTTTAGAGTTATCTGATCCATTGAACGCGGAACGTGTAGAAGAAGAGCAATTAACCTTAACAAATTTCCTTAAAGATCAGGGGTATTACACTGCCCAATTAGGTTGGGTCTATTTCGAGATCGATACCACTGCAGGACCTCATGCAAGCTCCATTACTGCCGTGGTTGACCCTTTTATCTTTGGTGGTCGAGATGAGCGTCAACGGATTTCAAAAATCACAGTCCGTCCCACCTACTCTTTTCAGCATTCAAATGCCATAAATGACAGTACCCGGACCAATCATGGAATAGACGTTCTTCAAAACAATAGACTGTTCCGTCCCGGATTTATCGATGAACAAATTTATCTCGAGCGCGGTGCCTATTATGATCAAAATCTACTCCGTGCAACGTATAAAAACCTCAACAGTCTTGGCGTCTTTCAAACGGTAGAATTTAATGTGCAACCTAAAGACAGCACCTTACACGCTACACTCAACCTCGTGCCTCTCCCCAAACGTTCGGTTAGCGCAAACCTAGAAGGGCTCGGAAATAGCGGAAGTTTAGGGATTGGCGGTAGTTTTAATTGGGACAATAGAAATCTTTTCAAAGGCGGGGAAACGGTACGGATTTCACTCGGTGGAGCACTTACTGAGCAACGTAATTCCACCAATTCTACCTGGCTCATTGATGCGCGAGAACTCAATGCAGGAGTTTCCTTGGAACTACCTAAGCTCTTACTACCAATGGGACTAACACCAAAGCAAGCAAAGTTTTGGCAACCTAAAACGCAATTAGGTACTAAGGTCGCTTACCAATACCGCGCTCAGGAATTCAATCGATTTAATTTTTCTACCAATCTTGAATACAGTTGGACTAAAGAAGGTGCAAAGCATGTTTTAAATCCTGCACAGCTTTCTTTTGTCAGTATCAATTTCGCAAACGACACTGCACTAGCGCCTTTTCTATTCGTCGGTTTCCAAAACATTATTTTCGCAGCAACTTCCTATCAATACACGAAAAGCTGGAAAAACGTACAATGGCGATACTTTCTAAACGCTTCTGTAAAAACAGGCGGGCACCTCGCAGGAGCAATCGGTTTAAACCAGTGGAATGAGAATCCCATAGCTCAGTTTGTCAAGACAAGTATTGACTTTCGCACGTACCGGAGTTTAGTTCGAAAAAGACAACTGGCCTCGCGTACTTTTTTGGGTGTGGCACAAAGCTGGAACAGTGCATCTGGATTCGTACCGTTTGAGCAATCCTTTTTTATGGGTGGCGCAAACGATATGCGTGGCTGGACGGCCTACCACTTTGGCCCAGGAGCGACAAGTGAGGATTTGCTTCAGAGTAGCGGCTTTTTCGCTGCAGCTCCTATAAAATTGGTCCAAAGTCTGGAATACCGATTCACGATACAACGCGCCATGAAAGGCGCTGTATTCATTGATGCAGGGAACATGTGGCTCTACGACAGAACATATACTGGCTCCTTCACTAGTGCACAGGAAGCCGCAATTGAGGCGGGAAAATTTGGCTGGAGCAGTTTCTACAAACAAATAGGCATCAATACTGGCTACGGTCTCCGCTATGATCTTGAGTTTTTTATTATCCGCGCAGATTTAGGTTTAAAGGTTCACCACCCGGGGGCTGTAGGCCGATCAAACTGGGTTATTACACAACCACAATTACGCGATTTTAACCTGGCATTAGGTATAGGTTATCCTTTCTGATTTAAGGGGTACGCTTAAAACATTTCGTTTATTTTAGCGGCTCAATTAAACACCTAAGAATTATGATGTCCATTGACAAAATTAGAGAGTTGCTAGGCGATCAAGCTGATGCTTTGTTGAACCACACTTCTACGGCAATCACCAAAGACTCTTTGGCGATTTTACCTTCTGGCAACTTTGTCACGGAATCTTTCACAGAATCTAACCGCAGTATTCAAGTGATGAACTCACTTCAGCGCCTCTACGGCACTGGACGTTTGGCCAACACTGGATACTTAAGTATACTTCCCATTGACCAGGGAATCGAGCATAGCGCTGGTGCTTCTTTCGCACCAAACCCTATGTTTTTTGACCCGGAGAACATCGTTAAGATGGCAATCGATGCAGAATGCAATGCGGTAGCCTCGACCTATGGTGTTTTGGCGACGGTGGCACGTAAATATGCCCACAAAATTCCGTTTGTTGTAAAAATCAATCACAACGAATTTCTCTCTCACCCAAATACATTCTTACAAAGCCCGTACGGATCTGTAGATGAAGCATGGAACATGGGAGCGTGTGCTGTGGGTGCGACTATTTACTTTGGTCATCCTCAAAGTCGTGAAATGATTGAGCAAGTTGCAGCGGCATTCGAACGTGCGCATGAATTAGGCATGGCAACCATCTTGTGGTGTTACACGCGTAATGATGCCTTTAAAGTGGACGGCGTGGATTACCACACTTCAGCAGATTTATCTTCTCAGACAATTCACTTGGGTGTAACTATCCAAGCCGATATCATTAAGCAAAAGCTTCCTACCAATAATGGCGGCTACAATGCTACTGGTCACGGTAAAACGCATCCTAAGGTGTATTCTGAGTTGACTACAGACAATCCGATTGATTTGACGCGTTATCAAGTGTTAAACAGCTACAATGGTCGTATTGGTGTGATCAACTCTGGTGGTGCTTCTACCGGTGATGACGCGAATGATTTCAGCGAAGCTGTATTGACTGCTGTTGTTAATAAGCGTGCAGGTGGCCAAGGTCTTATATTAGGACGTAAGGCTTTCCAGAAAGAATACAAAGACGGTCTTTCGTTGTTGCGTGCCGTACAAGACGTTTACCTCAACGACGATATTACCATCGCGTAAGGCAATCGATAGAATTTCAAAGCAAAAGGGCACTCTTCTTACCGATGAGTGCCCTTTTTAGCTACTTTAGCACACTACAAACTGCACAGAGGAACAAAAACTATGGGTTGGTTTAAAAGAACTGAGGTGGGTATTACCACCGAAACCAAAGACAAAAAGGAAACCCCTGATGGGCTTTGGCACAAATGTCCAAAATGTAAAGTAATCGTTAGTGTGGACGACCACGCAGCGGAGCTTTGGACTTGCGGAAATTGCGGGCATCACGACCGTATTAATGCGAAAGAATATTTCGAAATTCTCTTCGATGGCGGCATCTTTACTGAACTCGACTCAGAAATGGTGAGTAAGGATCCGTTAAAGTTTGAAGATACCAAGCCCTATGTCGATCGGCTTAAGGCGGGTCAAAAGAAGTCAGGGCTCAAAGATGCCATCACCACTGGATATGGTGATATGAACGGAAGACCTATAGTCGTAGCCTGTATGAACTTTAATTTCATCGGCGGTTCCATGGGTTCTGTCGTAGGAGAGAAAATTGCGCGTGCAATGGATAAGAGTTTAGAAACAGGTGCGCCTTTTATTATGATTTCTAAATCTGGTGGAGCACGTATGATGGAAGCCGCTTTCTCCTTGATGCAGATGGCTAAAACTTCCGCAAAGATTGCGCTACTCGACGATAAAAAGATTCCATACATCTCCTTCTTGACAGATCCAACTACAGGTGGTGTTACTGCTTCTTATGCAATGCTTGGTGATATTAACATTGCTGAACCTAATGCACTAATTGGATTTGCCGGCCCGCGTGTCGTGAAAGAAACCATTGGAAAAGATCTTCCTGAAGGATTCCAACGCTCTGAATTCCTTCTAGAGCACGGATTCTTGGATTTCATCGTAGAGCGTAAATCATTGAAAACAAGATTAACGCAGTACTTAAATATGGTCATGAGCTAAGCAAATGCCCTGCAGATTATAAAAAAAGCCCCGAGCGTTGCTCGGGGCTTTTCTATACGTTCTACACTTATATCGTTCTCTTATTCCGCTTTGACGCGCGCTTCGCGCATGGGATTAGAGCGACCATTACGTTGCCAACGACTAGTTGCACCTCTAGAATACACATCAAACTTACTAGGCTCTTGCATCGCAGGCCAGTAATTATCACTGCGGTCAGTATCTGCCATCTCCAAGAATGGATCTAGGGTGATCTGGACTACCGGCTGCGTAAAATTGAACCACTTTGTGAATTCATCTTCATTCTTAAGCCAAACCTCAGCAGGTATGCGCTTGACCTCTTCCGTTCCGTCTTCTAATGTGAAACGCAAGACTAAAGGCATGAGAAGTCCACCTTGATTTTCAAAAGTCACTCCATAGAAATGATATCCAGCATCGAGTAGTGCGGCTTCCTCCTTGCTCAAGCCCGCGCGGTAACGATCGTAAGCTTCTCTGTCTGCAGCAGACACTTCAAACGGATTGTAACTATTATAAAAATCGCGCGTTGCAGGTACTTCGTCTACCATCGTACGAATAACTTCATTTCTTGCACGTCCAACGTGGTCATTCGCTTGGCGGTCTTTTTCTGCTTCAAAAGGCTTCTCCACATCTGGATCCTTAGTGGACATCTGGTACCATTGTACATCCTTAATAGCAATATCTACATGATCAGTGGTATAGAACCATCCGCGCCAGAACCAATCCAAATCTACACCAGATGCATCCTCCATAGTACGGAATAGATCTGCTGGAGTTGGATGCTTGAAGGCCCATCTACGGCTGTATTCTTTAAACGCATAATCGAATAATTCACGACCCATCACAGTTTCACGTAGAATGTTAAGCGCTGTAGCTGGTTTACCGTAGGCATTGTTACCAAACTGTAGAATGGATTCAGAATTGGTCATAATAGGAACAATCTGCTCTTTAGGGCCACTCATGTAAGGAACAATTTTAGCCGCAGGTCCACGACGCGAAGGGTAATCGTGATCCCACTCTTGCTCTGTGAGGTATTGTACAAAGGTATTTAGACCTTCATCCATCCAAGTCCATTGACGTTCATCAGAATTAATGATCATCGGAAAGAAATTATGGCCTACTTCATGTATAATCACTCCTATCATCCCGTATTTCGTTCCTTCGCTATAGGTTCCGTCCGATTCTGGACGACCTCCATTGAAACAAATCATAGGGTACTCCATTCCTATCCACTTTGTATGTACAGATATGGCCTTGTGGTAAGGATAGTCGATTGTAAACTTCGAATATACTTTTAGTGTATGGGCAACAACGCGCGTGGAGTATTGCTCCCACAAAGGATTCCCCTCTTTTGGGTAGTAACTCATTGCCATGGTCGTTTTGCCGCTGATGTCCACTGCCTGAGCATCCCAAATAAATTTTCGAGAAGTTGCAAAGGCAAAATCACGAACATTTTCAGCTTCAAATGTCCATGTTTTAGTGCTTGTAGCTTTGTTTTTTTCAGCAGCTTCAGCCTCCTCTTGAGTAACGATGATTACTGGATCATCGTAGCTTTTCTTAGCTTTTGCTAAACGAGCACGTTGCTTCGAAGATAATATTCGCGAAGCATTCGTCAATTCTCCCGTAGAAGCAACAATGTGATCTGAAGGAACAGTAATATCGACTTTATAGTCACCGAAGGGCAATGTAAATTCGCCTTGACCTAAAAACTGTTTGTTCTGCCATCCTTCAACATCGTTATAAACGGCCATGCGCGGAAAGAACTGAGCAATAGTGTAGAGGTAATTATCTTCCTCTTCGAAATATTCATAACCAGAGCGGCCTCCGATATCCATACGGTCGTTAATATTGAACCACCATTTGATCTTAAAGCTGAATTTTTGTCCTTGACGTAATGGCGTCGGAAGGTCAACTCGCATCATCGTGTTATTGACAGTGTAGGGTAAATTGGCGCCGGAAGTGGTCTTTACGTAAGCCAATTTAAAACCGCCATCAAAATCGTAAAATTGATTGTTTTTTAATTGGTTAAACGCCGTTTGTGCCGTACCACCGCGCTGATTGAAAATACCGCCCGTTTTAATTTGTTGCGTTGTGCTGTTTTGAGCGCGCATGTTTTGATCCAATTGGACCCACAAATAGCGCAGCTCGTCCGGACTATTGTTCGTATACGTTATCGTCTCTTCCCCGTAAATTCGTTGGGTCTCATCGTCCAAAGTAATGGACATATCATAGTCCGCACGTTGCTGATAATATTCATGACCTGGCGCACCAGAGGCTGTTCTATACACGTTTGGAGTGGGAAGTTCCTGTCCCAATTGACGGAACTTTGAGGTGTTCACATTTTGCGCATTTAACGCAAACGCTGCAAGTGCCAGAAGGCTAAGGGCTAATTTTCTCATGTGTAGGATATGTTAAGCGCCAAAAACTTCTGGAAGTCTGTTCAAAATCATTTGAAAACTAAGAGTTAAAACAACTCCAGAAAGCAACCAGCGATACACACCGCTACGGCCACCAAATTTTTGGAAAATCGAATATACAAAAAGCAGACAGAGTACCACGGCTATTTGCCCTGCCTCAATACCCGCGTTAAAAGGCATCCAAGCCCACCAAAAGGACTCGCTTTGTGCAATGAATGTATAATAGGAACCGAAACCAAAACCATGTATTAAACCAAATAGTCCCGCTATCCACATTCCTTGCGATAGAACTTTGAATCCAGTAATTAAATGAACCAGCACTGTTAGTGCGATGGTTACTGCGATGGCTAGCTCCACCCAAGCAGACGGTAAATTAACCCAGTCAAGTGCTGAAATGGCAAGCGATATACTATGCCCCACTGTAAACGCCGTAATCCATTTTAAAGTGGGCTTCCACAATGAAAAACTTAAGGGCAATGTAAGCGCGAGCAAAAACAACATGTGGTCGTAGCCCTGTAGATCCGTAATGTGGCGAATGCCTAGGTTGAAGTAAAACATTAAAAATCGAAAGTCAAAGTATAATTATTTCCTTCCCTGCAACTGTTGGTTTTCTGACCACCGTCGTAATGGAAAAGGACAATATTTTCTTGTGTAGGATAGATATCGGCTAAAAACTCATTGCGCACAAACCACTCTCCCGACAACGCTTCCATTGATTTCTCACCGTAATCCGCTACAAATAGAAGGTACAGTTCATCGGGTCCATTCGCAGTGGTGTAAAAAGTAATGGGCAGTTTTTCACCGTTCAAGGATATGTGGAGACGCGATTCTATGTAGCTAGCGTGTAATTCAAATTGTGCCACAGAATCCAAGGACACATAGCGCTGGACCTTTTCCTGAAGGAGCGCATTCATCGCTCGCTCCCAATCGTCTGGAAACGTTTTTACCACACCTGTGAGAACACCCTTGTTTGTATCAACATTCAAATCTGTGACGCTCACATAGAAGTCATGTCTTACCTTAGTAGGACTTGTGGGGGTTGGCGAGAACACACCTAACCATAGAGAAACAAAAACTAACAATACTTTCATACGCGTGAAAATAAAGCATTTTTCAACCCTAACCGTCCTTCTGTTCGGGCTATTTCTGCCAACTGTTGGCCTCGCTCAAGCCGTTCTTATTCATGAAGGTCCTGCCTACCAAACGGGCATCTGCGAACCCAGCATATCTGTAGACCCAACGAATACCCAAAATGTATATGCCGCATCGGTATTAAATAATTTCTACCAAAGTACGGACGGTGGATTGCATTGGACCCAAGAAGCTATTTCAAGTCCTTACGGCGTTTGGGGCGATCCGTGTTTGGTGACCGATTTTAAAGGGCGCACTTATTTTTTCCACCTCAGCGACCCAGAAGGCACGAATTGGAATAGTGATCAGATACTGGACCGAATGGTTTGCCAGACTAAGGACGGACCCAACGATACCTTCAATGACGGCAGTTTTACTGCAGTGAATGGAAAAAAGCATGATAAAGAATGGACTGCCGTAAATCCAAAAAACGGTGCCATCGCATTGAGTTGGACCCAATTCGATCGCTACGGAACAGATGATCCCGAATGCCACTCACAAATCTTATTTAGTGAGAGTCGAAATCAAGGCGAAAGCTGGTCTACCCCGGTAGCGGTTTCCTCCTTTTTAGGCAATTGTATAGACGATGACGGAACCGCTGAGGGCGCTGTACCCGCATACGGCACCAAAAATGAAGTCTATATAGGCTGGGCGCTTGATCAAAGTATTTGGATGAGCATTAAGAACGGTAAGCACTGGGAAACTCGGCCCCTTGCTCGACAAGAAGCAGGATGGACACAGAGTTATGCTGGATTTGACCGTTGCAACGGCATGCCTGTAACTGTTGTAGACCATTGTAAAGACAGTCCCTATTATGGCCGCGTTTATGTGTGCTGGGGCGACCAAAACAAGAAATTTGGAGGTGAGATTTACTTTGCCTTTAGTGACGATCGCGGTAAAAACTGGTCGGAACCCCAACGTATTTCTCAAGGAGGAAAAAGCGACCAATTCCTTCCATGGCTTACAATTGACCCAACAACCGGTGCACTCTTCGCCGTATATTATGACCGCCGCGATACCCAATCTCCAACCGAAACAAATACCTATTTAGCACAAAGTACAGACGGCGGGACGCATTGGAGTGAATTTAAAATCAATAACGCACCGTTCTACCCTTCTGACGAAGTTTTTATGGGAGATTACAACCACATCAGCGCACACGGCGGCATCGTCCGTCCCATCTGGACCGAATTGCGAGACGGTAAAAAATCGATTTGGACCTATCCCCTTGACGTTAAATTTAGCATTCATCAATAATGAACCTACTCATCGTAAGTACCTCGACAATTTACGGCAAACCCTACCTCAGTTATCTCAAAGAAGAGTGTGCCGATTTCTTTAGCAATGCACCAAAAATCCTTTTCATTCCTTTTGCCCGACCGGGCGGTATGACCAACGAAGCTTATACAGCAAAGGCCAAAGAAGTTTTTACCTCATGGGGGTTTGAAATGCGCGGTGCGCATGAGTTTACCGATGCGCAGGAAGGTTGCCGTTGGGCCGATGGCTTTTTCACAGGCGGCGGAAACACTTTTGTTTTAGCCAAAACGCTCCATGAGAGCGGCTATTTCAATGCCATAGATTCAGCAGTTCGTGCCGGTAAACCCTATATGGGAACCTCAGCCGGTTGTAATCTAACCGGCATGAGTATCTGCACGACCAACGATATGCCCATTGTATACCCACCCAGTTTTGACGCTTGGGGATGGGTTCCCTTTAACATTAATCCGCACTACTTAGATCCGGTTGAAGGAAGCAAGCACATGGGAGAAACGCGCGAAACAAGGATCAAGGAATTCCACCAATTCAATGATCAACCTGTTTATGGACTTCGAGAAGGCTCTTGGATTCGTGTACACGGGACCTCGATGGAATTAAAAGGTGCGCATAGTGCGCGTTTATTTCGAAAAGATAAAGATCCTGAAGAGGTTAATATTGTTAAGATGTAAATCGGTGAAATTTCGTTTTAGAATAATCGGAAATATTTGTACTTTCAGAACATAAATCAATTCCAAATCAATGAAACCCTCTACCACCTTAGGCATGCTTTTGTTAGCATGTATAACTTCTAATGCCCAATCGAATTGGTCGCCATTAGTTTCCATCGAAGAGAACATACATCTAACCGATGTTGCCCCCTCATACAATTATCTCGATCTTAGCGTTCCTGCCGGTAATGCCGGGATGAGAATGGGTGCCTTTTATACCCATAACTCCCAGCTCTCTGCAGAAATCACAATAGGTGTTGTAGGTGCAGGTACCCCAGGAGTTTTCTCTAACACGATCATTCCTGTAGAAGCTGTTGGACATTATAACCTGCTTGATGGCATGGATGTAAAACTTCCATCAAAATTCAATCTCGACCTTGGGGTTGGCTCTGGACTGGCTGAGTCCACTAATGGCAACTTTGGATTCTCTGAACATGTAGTGTCAGGAGCATCCATGGAATTACCCAATGTCGTACCCTTCGGAACGTTAATTATGGGTATTCGATACACTTCTTTTATCGATGACTACATTGACGGCACTGCAGTAAGTGGTTCATCAAAGGACGGAGTCTTGCGTTTCTATACGGCAGTGCGCCTTGATGGAGAAAATAAGAAAACGAGACAAGCGCTTGAAGATGCCGCAGCGTTGGCTGAAAAAGTGGGCGCCTCTCTTAAAAAATCTGAAGCCGATAAAGCAGCAATTCAAAAAGAATTGAAAGCGGTCAAGGAGGCTCATACAATTGAAAAAACAGCAATGACTGATGAATTAGAGGCCCTAAAGGCTGCAGCAGTTCAAGAAGAAGTTCCCTCAGAAGCCCCAACCATTGAAGCAAAAGGGCTTTATGTGATTATCGGCTCGTTCCCTTCCCAAGAAGGAGCAGAACGCTTCGTTTCAGAGCTCGGCTCAGAGTTAGGAGTGAGCTTTGTAAAAGACCTGAACACATACCGAGTGGTTTATAGCATGCATAAAAACTTAGCTGAAGCGCGCGCCTCATTAGAAGCTGCACGAGCTGTCGTTGAAACTGCATGGATTGCCGTGTATTGAAACCCTGAAAATTAGATGAAAAGACCCGCCTCGAGCGGGTCTTTTTTTTGGCCTAATAATCCCTAAATTTGTCGCTTCAAAAGACACTATGAAAAAAACAGCATTGATCGTTCTCGACGGTTGGGGGCACCCAGATAATCCAGATGTAAGTGCTATTGATAAAGCACACACTCCATTCGTAGATTCACTCTACGAAAATTACCCTCAAACCTGGATCAAAACCTCAGGGCTAGATGTCGGTCTGCCAGATGGACAAATGGGCAATTCAGAAGTTGGCCATATGAATCTAGGAGCTGGCCGTGTTGTCTACCAAGATTTAGTGAAAATCAATCTTGCAGCGGAGAACGGAGATTTCGCCAACGACCCTACACTTCAAAATGCTTTAGCACATGCAAAAGCCACAGGCGGAAAAATACATATTACAGGTCTATTAAGTAACGGCGGGGTTCACGCACATATCAATCATGCAAAAGCGCTGTGCAGCTGGCTGTATGCTGAAGCATTTGAAAACGTCTTCGTTCATGCATTTACTGATGGACGAGATACCGATCCCAATGGCGGCGTTGGCTACTTACAGGATTTAATCGATCATATGGACGCTACAACCGGGCGCATGGCCAGTGTTATTGGGCGCTACTACGCCATGGACCGTGACAAGCGCTGGGAGCGTGTTGCGCGTGCCTACCACCTATTAGTTAACGGCAAAGGAACCGCCACACACGATGTCGTTGAAGCTGTAAAAGCGCAGTATGCGGCAGGAACAACAGATGAATTCATGGAACCACTTTTTGTGGCCAACGAAGCGGGTGCACCTTTAGCGACCATACAAGAAAATGATGTTGTTCTAGTCTTTAATTTCCGTACCGATCGTGGTCGTGAGATTACAGAAGTTTTGACGCAGCGTGATTTCCCAGAGCACAACATGAGTGCATTGAATTTACACTATGTCACCATGACCAGCTATGACGATACTTTTAAAGGAGTGGAAGTAGTTTTTCGAAAGGATAATCTATCGAATACTTTGGGCGAAGTTTTGGAAACAGCTGGTAAGACTCAAATAAGAATTGCTGAAACAGAAAAGTACCCGCACGTAACGTTCTTCTTTTCAGGCGGTCGCGAAGAACCTTTTGAAGGTGAGGAACGTTTACTATGTCCTTCACCAAAGGTAGCAACATACGACCTTCAACCTGAAATGAGTGCTGGCGACATTAGAGATGCTATTGTCCCGAAACTTAAAGAAAGAAAAACCGATTTCATTTGCTTGAATTTTGCCAACCCCGATATGGTGGGCCATACGGGTGTAATGGAAGCAGCTGTTAAAGCGTGTGAGACGGTAGATCATTGCCTCCATTCAGTGGTTGAAGCAGGATTGGAACAAGACTACCAGTTTATCATTCTTGCCGACCACGGTAATGCTGATTGTATGCTAAACGAAGATGGGAGTCCTAATACAGCGCATACCACGACTGTAGTCCCCTGTTTCCTGGTAGGATCTTCGTCGGAAGAGTTTGCTTTAAATGAAGGAAAACTAGGCGATATCGCACCAACCGTATTGGCACTAATGGGCGTTGCGCAACCGGAAGAAATGACGGGAGTAAATTTATTGAAAGCGAAGAAATGATTAAATACAAAAGCGCTGAGCAAATAGAATTGATGCGTGAAAGCGCGCAATTGGTAAGCAAGACCTTAGGGATGCTTGCACCTTTAGTAGTACCCGGCGCTATCCCTTTAGAATTGGATAAAAAAGCTGAGGAGTTCATTCGCGACCACGGTGGCGAACCTGGATTTCTAGGA
>JAOMWM010000015.1 GCA_028357285.1 Schleiferiaceae bacterium
AGAAACCCATAAATTTCAAAAAGTCCCGACGAGATGTACTGCTTTCAGCAAGCTCGTCATTACCTAAGAAGTCCGCTTGCGAGATCTCATTAGAGAATTCGTTCTGCGCGAGCTTTTCTGATAGTTCAGGATTGGATTGATCCTCAATTCCTCTCCAATATTTGTTGTTCTCAGTCATTGCTGTGCTTCTATTAGTAGTGACACTTACCACACTCTAAACCACCGATTTTCGCTGCAGTGATTTTTTCGCCGTGATACTTTTCTGTTAATTCTTCGTGGAAGTCTTGGTAGTAACCGTTCTTCTCAAACTGAACTTCCGTCTCGCGGTGACAGTTGATACACCAACCCATTGTCAATTCAGAGTACTGGTACATTTCTTCCATGGTCTCCACCGGGCCGTGACATTCTTGACACTCGAGCTGGCCTACATTTACGTGCTGGCTGTGGTTAAAGTAAACAAGGTCCGGTAAGTTATGGATGCGCACCCATTTTATCGGCTGTTCTTCGTAATCTTCTATGTATTCGCGGTTCTCGCTATCCCAGCCAATTGCTGCATAGATTTTAGCAATTTCCGGCGAACCTTCACCGTCGTACTTCAAGTTCCCAGTTACGTCGGTAATTTCAGAGCCATCCACATACATGTGACAGTTCATACATACGTTCGCTGAAGGAATACCTGAGTGTTTCGAATGACGTGCAGAGCTATGGCAGTAATTACAGTCAATTTCATTTTCACCAGCGTGTAGCGCGTGTGAAAAAGCAATAGGTTGTTCAGGTTGATAGTTTTGCTCTACCCCTATACCGCTCATCCACCAATATGCTTGATTGAGAAACAAAACGGTAACAACAATAGTTGCAACAGTAACAAAACCTTTGTTGTTGATCAAACGGCCCCAGAACCATCCCGCCTCATCGAGAATTGATACTGGATCTTCACCTTGTACAAGACGTAATGTGTTTTTCATGCGCGTTAAGAGCATGACCATTACAAACAAAAGCAACCCTAAACCTAACGTAATCTGCTTGCTGTAATCTTTAGATTCCACAACAACAGTTGTTCCTCCTGCAAGATTGCCACCAGATGGCACCGGCTTCGCATCGCCTTCAATGGTATACTGTAGTATGTCAAAAATGTCCTGATCACTCAGCATTGGGAATGCACTCATGACCGAGCCGTTGTACTCTTCGAAAATCGCAATAGCGTCTTCATCACCTGAAGCACGTAATTCTGCGTTATTCCGAATCCATTTTGTCAACCACTCTTCAGAATACTTATCCGTAACTCCAGTTAAGGCCGGACCCACGAGTTTCTTGTCGAGCTTATGACAGCTGGCACAATTAGATTTAAACAGCTTTTTCCCGTTTTTAGCATCACCCTCAAAGGCATGCAGGGTTGAGGCAGAGAATAAGAAAATAAATACCGCAAACAGGGCACTTAATTTTCTGAATTTTGAGGTAGTGTACATATGAGGCCTATATATAGCTTTTCAGTATCGCGCAAAAATAATGTGCAAAGGCCATAAAAAGGGTGTAATTCACGGGAAATTCCAATTTAAATTCGTTCTAAATTAGAGGTTGTTTAAACACTTTTTTACTTTTAGGGGAAATGCACATGTACTTTTGAAAAACATAAGCTCTATTACCATGCTCCGGAAGCTCTTTATTATATTACTGGCTATCAACGCAATGCCACTTATTTCAAGTGCGACGGTGGTGGAGTTAAGGTCTTGTGATACACTCAATATTACTCGAGATTTAGATAGTGCTTACACGCATTATATATCTAACCAACAAGGTGAGTTTTTTGAAGGCTACACCATTCAACTGTTTAGAGGAAATCGATCCGGTGCGAATGTCTTAAAAGGAGATATTATCGCTCGTGGCAATTATGATGCAGTGCGTCTCGTCTATCTCGCACCCAATTTTAAAATTCAAGTAGGGTCATTTCCGGATATAGGCAGTGCTCAGCGTGCTTTAATAGAATGGAAATCCAGCTATCCAGATGCATTTGTTGTCAAAACTCGTGTACCCTGGTATCCTATTGAACTTCCTTTGAATGTTCCCGCAGATACAACAACAGTCGTCGACGAACATTCTCCTGAATAGAGGCAAAATAGAGATTGATATCACCCCTGTGGTAATTCTTCGTTCGAATCATCCAACTTCCCGGAAAATGAGGGCGTTTAGCATAGACAACGCCTTGATCAATTCGCGCATCTGTGATGTTTGGAATGAGCGACTTATCATAGCGTACCAACGCACCTAAATTCTGACTCGCCTCTGCCGGCTCTTTACTCGCATTCCAAGTGATTGGATTGGTGACACCAATGCATTCTTCTTCCAATTTATTGGTGATTTCTGCCCCCTCGGCATAGGTCCGCCATGAACAAAAACAGCCAGTTTGTGTTTCTGTTTCGCAAATGGGTATAGCAATTTTACATTGGTCAATTGGCATACCTATTAAATATGCCACAACCAATCGGTCTAAATGTTCAGAGGTTAGGTGACTGTTAATCAAATGCTCTAGATGATCTGTTCCTTGACTATGCCCTGCCAATATGAAGGGAGTACCTGGGCCGATTTCTACTAAAAATTGGTCAAAGGCAGCTTTAACATCTTCATACGCGATGCGGTAGGCACGAGCTGTCGTAGGATTAGGAGCAACATTATACACCTGATAGGCCGCCTGACGGTAGTACGGGGTAAAAACAGGACCTGCGACATTAAAAGCCGGTGCCTGGTATTTGATAGGAGTTATTACTGCTGCTTGGTAGTCTGGGTTTGTAATGTCTGCACTCCAACTTCCATCTTTCTCAGGAAAGTGAACGGTGGGGTAAACGAAAAATACAGGAACCCCAAACTGGTTTGCCTGGTAGAATGCTAATGAACTATCAGAGTAATCAGCAAATTCCGGATGACTGGCCCATGACTCAAGTGACGTGTAATCCGGAGGAGTTGAGATTTCTTCTTGTAAAGCCAGACTCAAGCCACAGGAAGTGAGCAAAAATGCAACCGCAATGGCGGAAAATATTTGGCTTAGGAACCGCATTAGGCCTCTATGGGTGCTTTATCACGAATGATTTGAGCCAATTGGTACGCAGGCAATACACCACTTTGTCTCCAAATCATTTCTCCAGACTGAAAGAGGGTGAGCGTCGGTACACCTTGTATGCGCAGCGCCTCAGCCAATTGCTGGTTCTTATCCACGTCAACCTTCAAAATGGTCACTGAATCGCCCATTTCATCAGCAAGTTCTTTGAGGATGGGCGCCATCATTTTACACGGTCCGCACCATTCCGCAAAAAAGTCAATTAAGGTGGGCTTTGAGCTGCCTACGATTTCTTTAAAACTTGCCATAGTTTGGAGTTCTATTGTTATTTCTCTATCGGTTGTTTGCGTGCCCAAGCACCTATTCCCCCTTCGAGATTGTATACCGTTTTGAAACCCATTGACTTCATCACCTTTGCGGCTTGCCCAGAACGATTTCCACTCCTACAATACACGTAAACTGGCACATTTGGGTCCAATTTGGCTAATTCCTCCCGGAAATCATCACGATAAAAATCAATTTGTGCTGCACCACGAATGTGGCCCATTGCAAACTCCCTATCCGTACGAACATCAAGTAGTAAACCTGTTTCCGCCGTATCGATGAGCGCCGCGAAGGCAGCTACATTTACATCAGCGTTCACGACACCATCCGACTGTGAAATTTCAGCCGAAGCCTCCGTTTTTGACTGACAGCTTACAGCGCCGCCCCAAAGGAGAAGTACCGTTAAAACCGTGGGTATCGTTTTTGCGCCCATGTGCATTACATTTTGTGAATCATAACGTCAGAAGCACCGCCACCGTTCATTCCATCTTCAATCCCCTTAGAAGCTAAGAACATGAGCGCTTGGCCAGAACGGTTTCCTGAACGACAAAAAACCACTAAAGGACGGGGCATTGCTTGAAACTCTTCCCAACGGGTCGGTACTTCATCTAAAGGAATGTTTATGGCGCCTGGAACAGGTTCCATCGCTACTTCGCCTGGAGTACGAACATCTACAAGTGTTGCTTCTGGGTGATTGATTGCTTCGTTGATTGTCATAATAAGTTGTATTTGATGCCAAAAGTACAGCTGCGAAAATCAATGCAGCGGAACTAATATCACAGTTTACCAAATAATGATTTGCTCCTCTTTAGCCTTAACTAAACCTCCATTCGTACAAACACCCCCAAAGGCTTCGACAAACTCTGGCATATTACTCATAGGCCCATTGACTCGGAACTTACCCGGGCTGTGTGGATCGGTAACGACCTGATTCTTTAAATATTCCTCACGACCGTGCATTTGCCAAACCTGGGCCCATCCCAAGAAAATACGCTGCTTATCTGTGAACCCATCAATGGGGGCCACTTCAGTGTCGCCGCGGTGTTTTAAATAGGCATGATAGGCTAAGGTCAATCCGCCTAAATCGGCAATGTTTTCACCTAAGGTGAGGCGACCATTCACGTTTACACCGGGTAGAACCTCATAGGCATCGTATTGATTGGCCAATTTTGTAGTCAGTTCATCAAAGCGCTTTTTGTCGCCTGCAGTCCACCAGTTTTCTAGGTTTCCATCGGCTCCGTAGTTTGCGCCCTGATCGTCAAACCCATGGGAAAACTCATGTCCAATAACTCCGCCAATAGCGCCATAGTTGATGGCATCATCTGCTTCAGGATTGAAAAATGGCGGTTGCAAGATTCCTGCTGGGAACACCACCTCATTATTTAACGGGTTGTAATAAGCGTTCACTATATGAGCGCCCATTCCCCACTCTTCCTTGTCAACGGGTTCCTCTAGTTTCGAAAGATTGTCCGCGGTAAAGTATTGAGAAAGCGCCTTGCTATTTTCAAAATAGCTCGCTCTCGAAAGGTCGAGATCAGATAGGTCTTCCCATTTGTCTGGGTAACCAATTTTGTAGGTAAAAGCATCCAATTTCGCCAATGCTTTCTCTTTCGTAGTATCACTCATCCACGTGAGACCATTGATTCGATCGCGGAATGCGGAACGCAGGTCTTCCACCATCGCTTCCACCTGTGCTTTGCTTTCTTCCGGGAAGTAACGATCTGCATACAAATGGCCTAATTGGTCCCCTAAAGAACCTACAGCGCCCTGTGCACGCTTCCAACGCGGATTCATTTTCGGAATTCCACGTAGAATTTTACTGTAAAACTCAAAATTGAGGGTTTCAAATTCGTCGTTCAACGTATTCGCCGCGGCATCTGCGACGTGCCATTGGTAGTACTGTTTCCAAGTTTCTAAACCCGATTTTGCGCAAGCTTCATTGAATCTACTAAAGTATTCTGGTGCTGAATTAATCAACGTATCCGAATGCACGCCTACAGCCGCGACATAAGCCGTAATGGGCATGTTTGGTGCTAGCGCCTGCCATTGCTCGAGAGTCATGGGGTTATAACGTGCCACAGAATTACGCATTTCGACGCGGCTCTTCATGGCTTGTGCCATGGCTTTTTCCAGGTTATAGATGGCATCTACGTCCCAATCTTTGCCGACAAGTGCGGAAACTTTCGCGATGTGATCGCGGTATTGCTGTTGCAGCACTAGACTGGCACTATCTTCTCGTAAATAATAATCGCGGTCAGGTAGACCAATTCCGCTCTGGCCAACATACAAAGCGTGTGCTGAGGAATTTTTCGCGTCCGTACTTACGTACATCGAAAGCGGTGCACCAATACCATTGAACTTATTCTTGCCCATCAATGTAAAGAGCTCCTCTAGAGATGCCACGCTACTTACTTCTTCGAGGTACGGCATTAATGGCGTTAATCCTGCCTCGTTACGCGCAATGCTGTCCATAGCACTCGCGAAGAGGTCACCAATCAACTGTTCATCCGTGCCTTTTTCATACGTTCCCGCACTAACTTCTTCGAGGATGGTTTTTAGGCGGTGTTTGTTGGTTTCAATCAACTCATTGAACCTGCCCCAACGGGTTTCTGTTTCTGGAATTGGGTTTTCGTCGATCCATCCGCCTGCAGTGTGCTGAAAGAAATCCTCACACGGTGCGACCGAAGTATCTAGATAATTCACATTAAAGGCGTCTACTACCGACGCTTGTTCTGGCGCTGTACAGGCCACTATTACTAACGGCAACGCTAATAGTACTTTTTTCATGCTCTGTGGTTTATGCTTCAAGGTCTAAGCCTTTCGTTTCCAAGTTTCGAAGGTAAAGGAATATTCGTGATTTTCGTCTGCAGGATGGTGCAGCGATGTAATGCATTCGAACGGACTTTTATCCCAATCTGGGAAGTATGCGTGCCCCTCCAATGTTGCGTGAACGACGGTAATTTCTAGGATATCCAGGTACGGGAGGGCCAATTCATAAATCTGTGCACCGCCCACAATAAACGCGTCCGCTTCATCTTTCACCAACGCTAAGGCTGCTTCAAGACTTTGCACAGACTCACAGCCCTCCGCTTTAAAATCTGCTTGCCGACTGATCACGATATGACGGCGTTTCGGAAGTGGTCGACCGCCTAAACTGTCCCAAGTCTTACGACCCATAATGATTGTCTTACCGGCGGTATGACGCTTAAAGTGTTTCAAGTCATCCGGTAAATGCCAAATGAGGTCGTTGTCTTTACCTATGACGCGATTTTCGCCATAGGCGACGATAGCTTTCAATACCATTACACAGCAACTTTACCCGCAATGTGCGGGTGTGGATCATAACCGACGATTTCAAAGTCGTCGTAAGTAAAATCGAAAATATTGGTGACGGCAGGGTTCAATTTTAATTGCGGCAGTGGGCGAAAATCGCGTGTCAACTGCAGTTCTAATTGTTCGATGTGGTTATTGTAAATGTGCGCATCGCCTAAGGTGTGGACAAAATCGCCTACCTCTAGATCACAGACCTGCGCGACCATATGAACCAGGTAAGCGTAAGAAGCGATGTTGAAGGGTACGCCGAGGAAGATATCAGCACTGCGCTGGTACAATTGGCACGAAAGCTTGCCGTCTGCCACGTAAAACTGGAAAAAGGCATGGCAAGGCGGCAGGGCCATTTGGTCCACAAAACCGACGTTCCATGCATTCACGATAATGCGGCGGCTGTTGGGGTTGTTTTTGATTTGATCAATAACCTGCTGGATCTGGTCCACAGCTCCACCGTTCGGCGCAGGCCAAGAACGCCACTGGTAGCCATAAACGGGACCTAATTCTCCCCATTTTGCTGCAAATGCTTTATCCGTTGCAACGCGCTCGGCAAAACCGCGGATATCCTCTCCGGCAAAATCAGTACTGTTTTTATAGGCGGCATAGGGCCAATCGTCCCAAATACGAACCTTGTTTTGGGTCAAATATTCGATGTTCGTGGAGCCCTGCAAGAACCACAAAAGCTCGTGCAAGATGCTCTTCACGTGCACCTTTTTTGTCGTTAGTAATGGAAACCCTTCCTGGAGATTAAAACGCATTTGATGACCGAAAACACTGATTGTTCCGGTGCCAGTGCGGTCTCCTTTCTGTACGCCTTCTTTCAGGACGCGTTTAACAAGATCGTGGTATTGCTGCATGTAACAAAGATGGCTTTGTCGGAGGGAATTACCACGTAATGATGGAACGGGTTATTCACGGAGAAATCAACAAAAAAACCCATCCGCGAACGGATGGGTTTAAGGTGTGCCCCGGGCCGGGGTCGAACCGGCACGGACATTACTGTCCACAGGATTTTAAGTCCGGCGTGTCTACCAATTCCACCACCGGGGCTCCAATAAAAAACCCTCCCGTACAGGAGGGCTCTTGAGCGAAAGACGGGATTCGAACCCGCGACCCCGACCTTGGCAAGGTCGTGCTCTACCAGCTGAGCTACTTTCGCGTTCGGGACGGCAAATATACAGCAGGAATTATTACTTGCAATATTGCCTGCTATTTTTTCGAAACTTTTTCTTTTAGGGTATGTAAGAGCATCAAAGCCTCTATTGGCTTGAGTTCATCGAGGTTCAACCCAATGAGTTCATCTGCAACCTCTTCGAGCTCTGGACGGTCGAGTGAAAAGAAATTTAATTGACCATTTTCGGCCACTCCATCGAGCTGACTTTCGGAAGATCTATGCGCTTCGAGACCCCCTAAAACTTGTGAAGCCCGGTGCACTACGTATCCAGGAATGCCTGCAAGTTTAGCCACATGAAGACCGAAGGAGTGTGCTGTACCGCCAGGCTTTAACTGACGCGTGAAGACGATGGTATCCTCGTGCTCCTCGGCAGCGACGTGGTAGTTGCGCACTTTAGAAAAATCATGTGCCATTTCGTTGAGTTCGTGGTAGTGTGTAGCGAAAAGCACCATAGGCTGCGCAGGGTGTTGGTGTAGGTACTCTGCTATTCCCCAGGCGATGCTCACACCATCGAAGGTTGAGGTTCCTCGGCCAATTTCATCTAAAATCACCAAACTTCTTGGACTGATATTGTTCAAAATGGTGGCTGTTTCATTCATCTCCACCATGAAGGTGCTTTCCCCTTTACTCAGGTTGTCGGAAGCGCCTACACGAACAAATAATCGGTCCATGATGGGCAAACGGGCAGATTTTGCAGGAACAAAAGCCCCTATTTGTGCGAGAATTTGAATAAGCGCGGTCTGACGTAACAGCGCACTCTTACCACTCATGTTGGGGCCCGTAATCATTGCAATGGCTGAGGCTTCCGCATTCATCTCAAGCGAATTGGCGATATACGGTTGGCCTTCCGGCAAAACCTTCTCAATTACAGGATGACGTCCTTTGCGTATTTCCAATTCCTGAGTGTCGGTGAAGGTTGGTCGAACGTAATCGTTCTTTAAAGCCACCTCAGAGAAACAGAGCAACACATCCAATGTAGCCACCCAACGTGCACTGTGCAATAAGGCAGAAACCTCAGCCGCTACTTGTGCCACGAGAGCCTCAAACAACTGTGTTTCAATGGCTTTTATTTTTTCTTCCGCACCCAATACCTCGACTTCGAATTTTTTTAATTCGTCTGTGATGTAACGCTCGGCATTTACGAGCGTTTGCTTGCGGTGCCACTCTTCCGGCACTTTGTCTTTGTGCGAATTTCGCACTTCAAGGTAGTAGCCGAAAACGTTATTAAAAGCCAATTTCAAAGAAGGGATATCCGCAGCTTCTGCCTCTCGAGCGCGAATGGCTTCGAGCGTGCCAGTAGCGTCACTCAACAACCCGCGCAATCGGGTCAGTTCTGCATCGTAACTGCTGCGTATACTTTCGCCTTTACCGATGATCACCACAGGATCTTCTACCAATGCCTCACGCAAGGTATTGCGCAGTTCAGGCACTAATGCTGGGACCTGTTCGGGAACCTCCAGTACATTTGACTGAACCAGTGTCCAAACCTCAGCGACGGTATCTAACGCTTGGCGTAATCGGGCCATTTCTTTCGGAGAAATACGGCCTGTAGAGACGCGACTGCACAAACGCTCCATATCCGGAAGACCATTAAGTACCGTGCGCAATTGCTCGCGAACTTCAGGCATTTCCAGCAATTGACTGATAGCCTCTTGGCGGGCTGTGATTTGATTTATATTTAAGAGTGGAAGGCTCATCCATGTCCGCAATAAACGGCCACCCATGGGGGTACCGGTCTGATCTATAACATTCAATGTACTCACGCCACCCGGACTGCTTGGGTAGAAGAGTTCGAGATTTTGTACCGTAAAGCCATCCAACCACATGAAATCCTCTAAAGAAACTCGCGAAAGGGTGGTAATATGGTTCAAGCTGGCCATTTCAGAACGCTTCAGGTGATGCAAAATGGCACCAGCAGCTACCGCTCCTGCATCTCCTTGTGCTAGACCGTATCCAGCAAGACCTTGAGTTTTAAAATGGGTAGTAAGTTGTTCGCTCGTATAATTAGATTCCCAAGCCCAGGCATCCACACCAAACAGGTAAAAATCGCGGTCTAATCTCAGCCGCAGATCCCTAGGCATATCTTTTGGGTGAATTACTTCTTTGGGCGCATACGTCGTTAGTGCATTCAAAATGGACTGTTCCGTTCCTTGCGCATAATGAAATGCCCCCGTAGAAATGTCTACGATGGACAATCCCCATTGGCCCTTTACCGGCGGATATAGTGCTGCCAGGTAATTATGCTCTTTACCACTGAGCAGATCGTTGTTTAGGTTGATTCCAGGCGTGATCATGTCCGTCACTCCTCTTTTCACCAGACCCTTCACCGTTTTGGGATCTTCAAGCTGGTCGACAATGGCTACACGGTGACCGCCTTTTACCAATTTAGGTAAATACGTCTGTAGGGCATGGTGTGGAAAACCTGCCAATGCCACTTCTGAAGCCGATCCATTGGAGCGTTTTGTGAGAATAATGTCCAATGTTTTTGACGCTTTTTCCGCATCGCTTCCGAAGGTCTCATAGAAGTCACCCACGCGAAATAGCAACATCGCTTCTGGATGTTTCGCTTTAATTTCATCGTATTGACGCATCATTGGCGTCTGCTTCTTTGCCGGTTTTTTGGCCATTTACCCTTACTTTGTGTTCTCGTTCCAACGCATCTGTCGGAACTTCAAATGTAAGGGCTTCCGAGCGATGAGAAAACTTAGAAACAGTGAATTGGGCCGATTATCTCCCGAGGACTACAAAAAAGCGGAAAAAACACCGCTTGTCATTGTCAGCGATAATATACGCTCCATGCACAACATCGGCAGTCTTTTTCGTACTGCTGACTGCTTTCGGGTGACTCACATTCACCTCTGCGGACTTAGCCCCATTCCAGGTCACCCAGAAATCGAAAAAACCGCGCTCGGTGCGACGGAAAGTGTGCCGTGGACGCAACATGAAAATACACTGAGTTGCCTAAAGCAATTAAAGTCAGAAGGATACCGTATCGCAGCCCTTGAGCAAGCTGAAAATAGTATCGACTTAAGAGACTATGCACCGGAAGCACCTACTGCCCTGGTCTTAGGCCACGAGGTGATTGGCGTTGCGCAGGACGTTGTAGATGCCTGCGACGATGTGGTTGAAATCATCCAATTTGGCACCAAACACAGCCTTAACGTCAGTGTCAGCGCCGGATTAGCCATCTTCGACTTACATCGAAAGTTAACTAGCCGAGTTTAGTAGGAACCACTGTATCCGGACAAACTTCAAGCAGCGCAGTTATCGACTTGTTTAAACGGGGATGCATCCATTCGGGATGAACCTCCTGCAGTGGCAAAAGCGTAAACCTGCGTAAATGCATGCGCGGATGTGGCAGTTCCAAGAGTGCTGTTTGCTGTACCATCGCGTCGATGGAAAGAATATCAATATCAATCAATCGGTCTGCATAGCCTTCGGCTAGACGTTCACGGCCCAATTCCTGCTCCACCGCTAACAACCCCTGCATCAACACCTCCGGTTCAATCGCCGTATGCAGCAGCAGCACTTGGTTGAAGTAAGAAGCAGTACTTTCGTACCCCCACGCGGGACTCTCATAGCGTGCGCTGGTGCGATGAATTTTACCAAATCGGCCAATAGATTCGATGGCTTTGGCAAGGTTTTCATGCTTATCACCTAAATTCGTTCCTAATAAGATCAATACCTCCTTCATGAAATCATTTTTCAGCACAGTACTCGCCGTTCTCACGGCACTCATCGCCTCCGTCTTATTCTTGTTCGGCTTGCTCGTTGTGGCCAGCGTTACCAGCGAAAGTCCGGTGCCAAAGGTAGCAGACAACACGCTATTGCGCATTAAACTTTCGGGAAGCCTCGAAGAACGAGCGATTGAAGATCCACTAAACGGATTGAACGCCGCCTTGCTGGGGATGGATGCACCAGAAGCATTGGGACTCAATGAACTTCGTGAAGGCTTAGCCTATGCTGCTGAAGACGATCGCATCCAGGGCATCCTGCTCGACCAAGGCGCTTTTGGTGCCGGTTATGGATTGCTCGAAGAGCTAACCGATCATTTGAATGCATTCAAAGCAGCCAACGGAAAACCCATTTATTCTTACGGCGAATACTACACGCAAAAAGGAGCTGCACTAAGTGCTTTGGCCGATTCTACTATCCTGCACCCAGGCGGCATCTTTGAATTGCGTGGTATTGGAACAACCAGCACCTATTACAAGACGTTTTTTGACAAATTCGGTATAGAGCCTCTTGTTGTACGCGGTACGGGAAACAAATTTAAAAGCGCCGTAGAGCCGTTCATCGCCAGCGAAATGAGCGATGAAAACCGTCTTCAATTGACCCACCTTATCACCCAGTTTTGGGACTTTATAGGGCTGAATTTTGAGGCCAAAGGTATTCAACGGGAAACCTTGGACGATGCCGCAGAGCGCTTTATTGGTATGGATGCAGATGCGACCCTGGAAGCCGGACTGGTGGATGCATTAGGGTATCGCGAAGACGTCATGAAGCACTTTAAAGAGCAATACGAATTGCTGAATTGGTCCGATTATGCCGCGCAACTCCCGACCTCGCGCTCTAAAGACCGCATCGCTATTGTCTATGCTAATGGTTCTATTGGAAACGGGTCAGGTGATGAAACTACTATCGGTACAGAAAACATCGTCAAAGCCCTGCGCAAAGCAGAAAAAAACGACAAGGTTAAAGCCATTGTCCTGCGCGTGAACAGCCCCGGCGGAAGCGCTTTAACGTCTGACATTATTCACCACACCATCGAAAGCATCGAAAAACCGTTGATTGTGAGTCAAGGGAATTACGCAGCCTCCGGCGGTTACTACATCAGCTGTAACGCAGATGCCATATTCACGAACAGTACAACCATCACCGGTAGCATTGGAATTTTCATGAGCCTCTTCACCGCAGAAGAATTAATGACTCAAACCCTAGGCTTAGCAGTGGAGGAAGTACAAACGCACCCTATGGCGAACTTCCCAAACCTCGCGAAGCATCCAGACTCTGCCCAATACGCGATCCTCCAACGCATGATCGATCGCGGCTATGCTGATTTTACGGGTAAAGTCGCGCGTGGCCGTTCCATGGAAACGGACTACCTACTGCCGCTATGTGGCGGTCGCGTTTGGACCGGTAAAGATGCCGTGGACAATGCCCTTGCGGATTATGAAGGCGGAATGAACGAAGCACTAGCATACGCTGCAAAACAAGCCGGAATAGAATCGTATCAAACCTATGAATTGCCTGCAGTAGAACTAGGTATTGAAAAATATTTGAAGTCCTTCGGCGCCGTACGCTCGAAAGCTACTACACCGAATTTTCTTCAAAATGAAGCCCTCGAAGAACTGTGGTTTCTGGCCAAAAATCCAGGTATGCAGGCCCGACTTAACCCCATTTTCATGAACTTATGACGAAGGAGAAAAAAGCCACCGCTGAACGACTTTATTACGTTTTAGGAGCGCTATTTATAGCCGCCCTCATAACGTGTAACCTTATCGCGAATAAATTTATCAGCGTCGACCTGGGGTTCAAGGTCTTTACCATCAGTGCTGGCGTTTTGCCTTATCCATTAACCTTTTTGATTACAGACATTCTAAGTGAGCTGTATGGACAAAAAAGAACCACTCAAGTTGTATTATCTGGCTTGGTAGCCAGCATTTTCGTATTGTTTGTTTTGTGGCTAGGCGCCCAATTCCCAGCCATAAGTTCCTCACCGGTTTCAGACGAAACCTATGACAACGTTTTTCAAAATGCTTGGCGCGTCATTGCGGCTTCCATGTTTGCCTACCTCGCAGCTCAGTTGATTGATGTTCGACTGTTTCACTTTTGGAAAAAAATCACCGGTGGAAAAATGCTCTGGGTCCGCAATAATTTTTCCACCCTCGCGAGCCAATTAGTGGATACCACACTTGTCGTCTTTGTACTGTTTGTCGGCACCCTACCCTTCGGCACAATGGCAGACTACATCTGGGACGGCTGGCTGTTTAAAGCAACCGCAGCAGCCTTCGATACCGTATTGATCTACGCCTTTATGTGGTGGGCACGCCGTTATTTTAAACTGGGTCTGGGCGAAGAGATAGAACTGTAATTAGCGAATTTCGAGATCTACACGATGGCCGTGATGCGCACGGACGTTGAATACGCCATTTTCAAGCATTAAATATTGACCGCGAATACCCAATAATTTTCCAGAGAAGGTGTCGCCTTTTTCTTTAAAACTTAGGCTCTTAATTTTAAGCAATTGTTCTGCGATCGGGTAGTTCATTGACCACACTTCAGGGCCATCTACAACATACTGCTTCAGCGATTGCGGCAGTACTTCCAAAGCATGATGCCAAGCATTTTCTAGAGATTCGTCACAGGGATCATTGCGCAGCATAGCTTGCCACGAAGTTTTATCTGTAAAATAGTCTTTAAGAGCAACTTCTGCTTCACCGGCTAAATACCTGTTGGGTACTTCCAGTAAGACTGCAGCTTCAGCCGCGCCCTGGTCCATCCAACGGTACGGACGTTGCGTGCCTCTTGTGACGCCCACCTTGATTCGGCTCGTTTTCGCGAGGTAAACAAAATGCGGCTGTAATTGCAAGCGCTGTTCAAATTCCAGATCGCGTTCTGCAATGCCCAAATGGGCCTTACTTAATTCCGGTTTCATAATGGTTGGCGATGCCTCGGGCTTTGTAAAGAAACACTCGCGGCAGAAGTTTTGACGGTATACCTCGGGGACTAATTGGCCACAAAAACAAATGTGCTCGCCTAAGAATGTGGCCGAAAATTCACGACCAATCAATGCATTCATCAGCAGTAAATCACCGCCCACTTTAAGGGTGTAACGAACGGTAGACCCGTATTGAGTAGACATTTTATGAAGCGCGCCGTGGTACTGCATTTTTAGTTTAATTTTAATTCTTGTGAAGGTACACAGCGCAACTGAAACACAAGCCTTGCTATGATTTATACTTGGGTCAATAAAGTCATTCGTCAAAACATGCGCAAGCGTGTGGAGGAAATCTTTGCCTTTAGCGAAGCGCCCGTTGAGACGCAAGCTGAATTATTACGTGGCCTGGTCAGTAAAGCGCAAAATACGACCTATGGACAGTTGCACCATTTCGAACACATTAGCGACCGTGAGGTCTTTTCAAAATTGGTCCCGCTCTCCAACTATGAGTTGCTCAAGCCGCACATCGAACAGATGCGTGAAGGAAAAACCGACATATTGTGGCCCGGCAAAATTGAATGGTTTGCGAAAAGTTCAGGAACCACTTCCGGTGTATCAAAGTACCTGCCCGTCTCGAAGGAAAGTATTGAGGAATGCCACTTTTCGGGTGGCCGATTCGAACTCGCCATCTATTGTAACGCCGTACCAGAAACAAAAATTTTCGAAGGCTTGGGTCTGCGCTTGGGTGGTTCCACACAAATTCAACAAGAGGGCAACGGACAAAGCGGCGACCTCAGCGCCATTTTGATTCAGAACATCCCGCTCTGGGCGGAATTGCGCAGTGCGCCCAGTCATGAAACGGCACTTTTAAGCGATTGGGAAGAGAAATTGGAAGCCATTGTCGAAGAGGCCATCACCCAAAACATCACCTCACTTTGGGGTGTCAGCAGCTGGTTTTTAGTGCTCTTTAAAAAAGTACTGGAACGAACGGGGAAGACCCATTTATTAGAGGTGTGGCCGAATCTCGAGCTCTTCGCGCACGGCGGCGTGAATTTCGCCCCTTATGAACAGCAATTCCGGGAAATGATGCCGGGAAAGCAGGTCACCTTCATGGAAAACTACAATGCCTCTGAAGGATTCTTCGCGGTGCAGGACGATCCAGCCATAGACGGGATGTTGCTCTTGCTGGACAATGGCATTTATTACGAATTCATTCCGCTCGATTCTTTTAACGGAACGGAGAGTAAAACCGTGCTGTTGGAGGATGTGGAATTGGACACCGATTATGCCATAGTCATCACCACCAACGGTGGGCTTTGGCGTTACATCCTGGGAGATACCGTGAAATTCATCTCTAAAAAGCCTTTTCGTATCAAGGTCAGTGGACGCACCGCTCACTTCATTAATGCATTTGGCGAAGAAGTCATTGTTACAGATGCTGAATATGCACTGCAGGCAACCTGTGAAGCCCTAGAATGTCGGGTGATTGATTTCCATGCTGCGCCGTGTTACATGAACGACAAGACCACGGGTGCGCACCAATGGGTCATTGAGTTTGAGCAACCGCCAGTGGATTTGGAGGCGTTCAAAATAGAATTGGACCGAAATCTACAGGGGCAGAATTCAGATTACCAGGCGAAACGGAAATACGACCTCGTCCTAGAACCACCTCGTATTATCGCGGCAGAACCGGGCCTTTTTCATCACTGGCTGAAAGGAAAAGGAAAGTTGGGCGGACAAAACAAAGTGCCCCGCCTTAGTAACAATCGCACACTTATAGAGCAGTTTCTAACGCTGAATGCTTCGCTTCAAACTCAGCCATAACGGCGGTCCAAAGCTCAATTCTTGACTGTAATGCTGCTTTCGAAGACAGCGCTGCTTGGTTCCATTTTTCTACATTATCACCGCAAAGCAGCTCCACCATTTGCTCGGCAAGATGGCCATGTAAATCCCCATCGATCTCAATGTGACGCTCTAAATAGTAGGCGAATAAGCCCAATTCATTCGGGAACGTAGACTTCAGATAGCGAACGATCTCAATAAACATATCCGGAATAAGATCTTCCCGTCCAAAAGTGAACACCGCAGCAATCTCTGAAGCATCACCGCGGGCAACCACGTCTAATGTCTGTCGTACAAAAGCCTTAGCGCTTTCTGGCGCATCGCTAGTTTCTAACGCTTCCAGCGGTTGCACGCCGCGCTGCAAGTCCTTGATGAAATTTGAAATTGGCGCTATATCCGCACCTGCCTCCGACATCGCACGTAAGTACAATTCAAAGTGGCTGGTCGCATTACCTTGCTGATCCACATCACTTTCTTCACCATGAACGATCTCATTAATAAGTCGACGTACGGCCGGATCACCCTTCGGTACCCAGTAGGTATCTACACAGGTGAGTTCACGCTGTAGTGATTTCAGGAGGACCATAAAATCCCAAACGGCCCATACATGTGCCTCCATAAAATGACGTGCACGCGGGACTGTATTGACCCATTGGAAGGCCGGGTGAGCGACTAATTCTTGTCTAGATGCTTCAATCTGCTCTTTTACCAATTCAATTTTCATATTTCAGTGGAATGCTTGAGGTACTTTTATTACTTTGCGGGTACAAATTTAATGAGCATGCACATAGCAATCGCAGGAAATATTGGTTCAGGTAAAACAACTTTAACGGGGTTGTTAGCGAAACACTATAATTACCAGCCACATTACGAAGATGTAGACGACAATCCTTACCTAGACGACTTCTATGAAGAAATGCAACGTTGGAGCTTCAACTTGCAAATCTATTTCTTACGCTCACGCTTTGCACAAGTAACGGCTGTACGCGAAGAAGGTTTAGACGTAATTCAAGATCGTACCATTTACGAAGATGCCCACATCTTTGCGCCCAACTTGCACGCGATGGGACTAATGACTGCACGCGACTACGAAAGCTACAAAGGCCTCTTCGAACTGATGGAAAAACACCTTCAACCGCCAGATCTGCTCATTTACCTGCGCGCCTCTGTCCCAACGTTGGTAGATCACATACAAAAACGAGGAAGAGATTATGAAAACAGCATCCGTATCGATTATTTAAGACGATTAAATGAGCGTTACGAAGCTTGGGTCAATACTTACGATAAAGGGAAAATTCTTATTGTTAACGTAGATAAGAATAAATTTCCTGAGAATCCTGAGGACCTAGGGGAAATCATTCAGCAGATCGACTCAGAGCTCAACGGCTTGTTCTAAAGTTTCAATCATTTTTACGCAAGCATCAGAATGCGCCAGTACCCAGTTGCGCGCCTCCTTTTCTTTTTGAATGAAATCGCCTCGCTGCGCTCTTTCAAGATACGCCGCCCAATCATTGTGATGTTCTCCAGGAATCAAAAATCCTTGAGCCACTAAAAATTTATTTTCTGGGATTTTCTGCCAATGCGGACCGCAAGCTACCACCTTCCCCTGCACTGTTGCTTCCAGCACGTTGTGCGTTGCCTTACCAAAGCCCCCACCAACGATTACCGCATCCGCCAACTGGTATAAACTGCGTAAAACGCCAAATTCAGGAATGAGTAAAATATTTGCTGCGTGCGGCTCATCGTTTACGGAACTACTCACTTTGCCTTTGAAAGCATCGGACAACTTTGAAGCCTCCTTCAAGTCGTGAGGAACTAACCAAACGGAAAAGCTACTGTGATTCAACTGGGCAAGAACAATCGCATCCATTTCATGGGCGCTACCGACCACTAAAATGGGCTTTTCTTGTGCGGCACTCCAACGCTCAAATTTTTCAGGCAGCTCAATATTCATTAAAGAAGCGGCATAATCGTACTTCGGATTGCCCAGCACTACCGAATGGATACCTGCTGCGCTCATCGTAGCGGCATCTGTATCTTCCACCACGCCCCAGATATTTACGGCCGCTTTAAATGTGCCACGAATGAAAGGAAGCAGGGGACTAAAATACCATGGTCTTTTAGGAGCACTCATTCCTAAAACGACCGTTGGAACATCGGATTTCTTTAAACCTGCGATATGGTTAGGCCATAAATCATAACGTACAAATACTGCCAATGCAGGATTGCAATACTTCAACCATTTTGACACTTCGGAAGGCGCATCAAGCGGTAAATAGTGCACGGTAGCCCGGGAATAGTTTTTACGTGGTTCGTATCCCGAAGGGCTGAAAAAGGTTACTACACCGGACCAATTGGGGTTGTTGTCGAGGAACCCTTCTAAAATGGGTTTGCCCATTTCGAACTCACCCAAAGATGCGCAATGCATCCAAACGACTTTGCCTTGGAGCGGTTCCTTTTGTTTCCACGCTTTGTCAGCGGCAACTGTTCCTAACCAACTCTTTGCGGGAGCCAGGATTCGCGCGGCGCGAAAAATGAGTTCAGTTAAAACAGGATAGAGCACCATTAATCGGTCAAAAAGAAGCTTTCTTGCTTTGCATATACGGGCAGCAACCAGGTGAAGTTGACTCCTACACTCAAGTCTAATTTTAACGCTGAATCTTCCAATCCAGTATCCACATTAAAACCTCGTGCACTTCTGGTCACTGCGGTATTGACCGTCAAGCCTACCATGAAGTTAATGCGCTCGTCGTTGTCTAAATGCAAATAGCGCAGCGAAGATTTTGAAGCGACGCCACGGTGCAGACGATCGTAACCGTAGATCATGGGCACTGCCAATTGTGGGTAATTCCCACGTTCATTACGAACACTGATTTTTGTTTGCTGCAATCCAAAGCCTTGGAGTACCATCCAACCTGAATTGGGGTTGTAATGTGGCTTAAAGATTCGACCCATATTCGCGGTAATTTGTGCACCGCTAAGGCCTGCGTTCATTATTGCAAATTCACCATTAACGCCGATATAATTGCCATTTTCATCGGTCAAACCACCAAAAATTGCATCCGTATTTTTCACTGAAGTACCGTAAAAGGCGTCAAAATCTAAACCGTAAAAGCTGTTTTTCTTGTTCTTGCGCTGGTAGGATACCGTTGCTGCCGCGAAGGGTTTGTAGCGATCTGCAAGATCTGCCACAGGGAGGTAGAAAGCTGGCGACAGTCCCCACAATTGAACGGTACGCACACTGTCCCTCGTCGTCAATTGGCCCCAAGCGGGCGCAGAAAAGAGGCAGATGCTGGCAAAAATCAGCGAAAATTGAACAACTTTTTTCATACGTGGTAATCTAACTGCAAGGTAAGGGCAATTGGTCGTTCGTAATAATGTAATTTTAGGGCACTCTTTCCGTTAGAAGAGTGAAAATAAGGAACCCAGCCAATCAATTATGAAAATCACGGTAGTAGGAACAGGATATGTAGGATTAGTCACAGGCGCATGTTTAGCCGATGTGGGGATTCAGGTAACCTGTGTAGATATTGACCAGAAGAAAATCGACGGACTTGAAAACGGGATCATGCCCATTTACGAGCCAGGATTAAAAGATATTGTTTTACGCAATCACGCGAAAGGTCGTTTGCATTTTAGCACCAACCTCAGTGAATCCATTAAAGGTTCGGGCGCAGCATTTATCGCTGTGGGAACGCCCCCAGGGGAGGACGGCTCTGCTGATCTAAAGTACGTTTTAGGTGTCGCCCAGGAGATCGGCCAGACCATGGACGACTACCTGGTGGTTATTACAAAATCTACCGTTCCTGTCGGCACGGCAGAAAAAGTACGCGGTGCTGTTGCATCGGCGCTCGATAAGCGCAGTGCATCCTTTAGCTTCGATGTCGCGTCGAACCCAGAGTTTTTAAAAGAAGGTGCTGCAATTGAAGATTTCATGAAACCGGACCGCATTGTGGTGGGTATTGACACCGAGCGCGCACGTGAGATGATGGCTCGTGTGTATCGCCCATTCACACTCAACGGTCATCCAGTGATCTTCATGGACATTCCCTCAGCGGAAATGACGAAGTATGCGGCAAATGCCATGCTAGCGACGAAAATTTCATTCATGAATGACATCGCAAATTTGTGCGAGCGCATGGGCGCGGATGTGAATCAAGTTCGTAAGGGAATAGGTTCCGACCCACGCATAGGAAATAAATTCATCTACCCGGGTATCGGGTATGGCGGTTCGTGCTTTCCTAAAGATGTCAAGGCTCTGGCCCGTACCGGTAGAGAAAACGGACATACCATGCGCATTCTAGAAGCCGTAGAAGCGGTGAACGATGCGCAGAAAAGTGTGCTTTTCAACAAAATAAACGCTTACTTCGGAGGCGAGCTTCAAGGCAAAACCGTTGCCTTCTGGGGACTCTCCTTTAAACCAAATACAGACGACATGCGTGAGGCACCGTCTGTTGTGATTGCGAACCTCTTGCTGGATGCTGGGGCCCACGTTCGTGCGTACGACCCCGTGGCTATGGAAGAAGCAAAACACCAATTAGGCGACCGCATTACCTATTGTGCTGATGAAATGGAAGCCGTTCGCGGTGCCGATGCCTTAGCGCTGATTACGGAATGGGCTGAATTTAGAGTACCGGATTGGAGCGCAGTAGCGAATGAAATGAATGGCAAAGTACTCTTTGACGGACGCAACCTTTACCGCCGCGAGATTGTCGGTGAGATAGGATTCGATTATTTTGGAATAGGACAAGGCGAACAACCCGCGTAATTATGGCAAGAGTACTGATCACTGGAGCAGCAGGATTTTTAGGTTCACATTTGTGTGACCGATTCATTGCCGAAGGCTACGATGTCCTCGCCATGGATAACCTCATCACGGGGAATATGGAAAATTTGGAACACCTCTTGGGCCTTCCAAATTTCACCTTTTACCACCACGATGTAAGTAATTATGTGCATGTCCCAGGAGAATTGGACTACATCCTTCATTTCGCATCGCCGGCCTCCCCTATTGACTATTTAAAGATTCCGATTCAAACACTAAAGGTCAGCTCGCTGGGCACACACAACCTTTTAGGATTAGCTTTGCACAAAGGTGCGCGCATCCTTGTCGCATCCACCTCAGAAGTGTACGGTGATCCCCTTGTTCACCCACAAACAGAAGAGTACTGGGGTAATGTAAATCCTGTAGGGCCTCGTGGCGTTTACGACGAAGCAAAACGATTCATGGAAGCCATGACCATGGCCTACCACACCTACCACGGTTTAGAAACACGTATTGTTCGAATTTTCAATACCTACGGGCCGCGTATGCGACTAAACGACGGCCGCGTATTGCCCGCATTTATAGGTCAAGCACTGCGCGGTGAAGACCTCACCATTTTTGGGGACGGTACACAAACCCGCTCGTTCTGCTATGTGGATGATCTTATTGAAGGCATCTACCGCTTATTGATGAGCGACCATACAGAGCCCGTGAACATAGGAAACCCACACGAAATCACGATTGGCCAATTCGCGGAAGAAGTCATCAGCCTCACTGGAACGACACAAAAAGTGGTCTACAAAGAGCTGCCTGTGAACGACCCCATGCAGCGCCAACCGGACATCACTAAGGCAAAAGAATTGCTGGATTGGGAACCGAAAGTGATGCGCGCAGAAGGCCTCGATCGCACCTATGCTTGGTTCAAAGACTTGCCGGAAGATCGCCTGTATCGCAAGGAACACCGCGATTTCGCAGACTATATGAAAACCAAATAAACCAATAATGAACCAAATTTTAGTCACAGGAGGCTTAGGCTATATAGGATCACACACAATAATCGAATTGCTTGCAGCAGGGTACGAACCCATTGTCATCGACAACCTCAGCGAGAGTCCTATTGAGGTAAAGGATCGCATTGAAAAAATCGCGGGTCGGGAAATCACCTTCCGCCAGGTTGAGCTTTGTAATCGCGCTGCAGTTGATGCGGTGTTTGAAGAATTCCCAACGATTTCAGGGGTCATTCACTTTGCGGCTTTTCTATTGGTTAACGAGAGTGTCGATAAACCACTAAAGTACTACCACAACAACTTGCTGAGCACTGTCAACCTCCTTCAAAGTATGGAGGCCTATGGCATTCGCAACATTGTATTCTCTAGTTCTTGTACAGTGTACGGCACACCGGAAAACCCACACGTGGATGAAAATGCGCCCGTACAACCTGCGGAAAGCCCGTACGGCAATACCAAGAAGATGGGTGAGGAAATCCTCCGTGATACCGCAGCGACTCGAACCGTGGATGTGTTGAGCTTGCGTTATTTCAATCCTATCGGCGCCCACCCCACAAGTATCATTGGCGAATTCCAAGACGGCGAACCGCACCATTTGGTTCCCTACATTACTGAGACTGCTATTGGTAAGCGCAAGGAATTAAAGGTATTTGGTTCCGATTATGATACGCGCGACGGCTCATGTATTCGCGATTACATTCACGTGATTGACATCGCCAAAGCACACATCCTAGCCGTTCAACATTTGATCGACGGCAAGACCAAAGGATATGATACTATCAACCTTGGGTCTGGGAACGGCTCGACGGTTTTAGAAATGATTCATGCTTTTAAAGCTGCCACTGGCATTGAGATTGCCTATGAATTGACGGACAGAAGAGCAGGCGACGTTCCTGCGGTGTATGCGAACATTACCAAAGCGCAACGCGTTTTAGGATGGACTCCAAAGAAGACTTTAGAAGATATGCTGCGTGATGCATGGAATTTTGAGCAAGCATTAATAAATGAAGTAAAATGATGAAAAAGACATTGCTCATCACCGGTGGCGCCGGATTTATTGGATCGCACGTCGTGCGCTTGTTCGTAAATAAGTACCCGAACTACAAGATCGTAAATGTGGATGCATTGACCTACGCGGGTAATTTAGAGAACCTTAGTGATGTGGATGAACTGCCCAACTACTGCTTTGAAAAAGTAGATATCGTGGATGCCGCAGCCGTAGATGCTTTGTTTGATAAATACCAGCCGGAAGGCGTTATTCATTTAGCCGCGGAAAGCCATGTGGACCGTTCGATCGAAGACCCACTGGCCTTCGTTCGCACGAACATCTTAGGTACCGTGAATCTGCTGAACAGCTTCAAACGTATTCATACAGATTTCGAAGGGAAGCGCTTTTACCACATTTCTACCGATGAAGTGTACGGTACATTGGGAAAAGAAGGCTTATTTAAAGAGACCACGGCCTACGACCCAAACAGCCCATACAGTGCGTCGAAAGCATCTTCCGACCACTTCGTCCGCGCGTATGGCGAGACGTACGGTATCCCTTATGTGGTGACCAACTGTTCGAACAACTACGGCCAGAACCAATTCCCTGAAAAACTCATCCCACTCTTCATCAACAATATCGTAGAAGAAAAACCATTACCTGTGTACGGCGATGGCCAGTACACCCGCGATTGGTTGTATGTTGTGGATCATGCGCGTGCCATTGATCTCGTGTACCACGAAGGTAAAAATGGTGAGACGTACAATATTGGCGGGTTCAACGAATGGACGAATCTTGATTTGATCAAGGTGCTCTGCGCGCAGACGGAAGAGAAATTGGGCCGTGACAAAGGCAGCAGCGAAAAGCTCATTACCTACGTGAAAGACCGTCCGGGACACGACCGCAGGTATGCTATAGATGCGACTAAGATCAACAAAGAATTGGGCTGGGCGCCAAGCGTCACCTTTGAAGAAGGACTGGCCATCACCATTGACTGGTACCTCAATAACGCGAAGTGGCTGAAAAATGTAACCTCCGGAGCGTACAAAGCGTACTATGATGAAATGTATTCCAAGCGTTAGTTTATGATTGGCGTAGTTCTAAAAAGTACGGGAAGTTGGTACGTGGTGCGCGAGAACACTACTGGACAACTGTACGAATGCCGAATCAAAGGCAAACTGCGCATCGCAGGAATTAAAAGCACCAATCCACTTGCAGTGGGCGATAGTGTTCGTTTCGAAGAGGAAGAGACTGCGCCGGAATTGGGCGTCATCAGTGGCATAGAAACGCGTAAAAATTACATCATTCGAAAGAGTGTTAATCTCAGTAAGCGGGTGCACATCATCGCGGCAAATATGGACCAGGCACTCTTGGTGACTACCCTTGCGCAACCTGCCACCTCAACTGGTTTCATGGACCGATTTCTGGCCACAGCGGAGGCCTACAATATTCCTGTTGTCATCGTATTCAACAAATGCGATGTCTACACTGAAGAGCTTCAAGGGGAATTAGAATACCGCAAAGCGGTATACCAATCCATCGGCTATCGTTGTATAGAAACTTCTGCAACCGAAGGTCTGGGACTGGACGAACTAAAGGGGCTGCTGCAAAATAAAACCACACTACTTAGCGGACACAGCGGCGTTGGCAAGAGCACTTTAATAAATGCGGTAGAACCGCAGCTTCAATTGAGAACAGCCGCAGTAAGTACGAGCCACAATAAAGGTCAACATACCACTACCTATGCGGAAATGCACGCACTCGGATTTAGCGGCGATATTATTGATACGCCAGGAATTAAGGGTTTCGGATTAGTGAATATGGAAAAGGTAGAAATCAGTCACTTCTTTCCTGAGATTTTCGCACATAGCAAAACTTGTAAATACCACAATTGCTTACATGTAAATGAACCGCAGTGCGCAGTGAAGAATGCATTAAATGAAAATCGTATTGCGCCAACGCGTTACGAAAGCTATATTAACCAATTAAACGACCACGATGAAACTACCCATTATCGCAGTACTGAGCATTAGTATTTTGAGTCTCTCCTCTTGTGGTGGGGCAAAAACTACGACTACCGAGCCTGTTGAAGACGTGCAACTAGAAAAGCCACGCAATACAGCGCTTGAATGGTCTGCCGCAAGTTCTGATGCATTATACCTGCACCGTCAATTGTTTGGTCTTGCCAAAGACCGTCTCGAAGGGATTATCAATAGCGGAAAAATGAATCAAGCCGTTTTTATTGACGCTTCTTTTTTGCTACTACCTCAAGCTACTACGTACCAATTTTTTGAGGTATATAGAGACCCGTCTGATGGATTTCGCCCGCAGGAACTTTTCGAATTTGCACGCTACGAGTTTGATGCAACGGCCATGGAGTTTCTTCGCTATTGTTTCGAAAACGGAATAGAAATTCTTTTGACTTCTTCTGAAATGGACAGTCGCATTATACTGGAGCAACTCATGAAGCAAAATATCAGCGTACAAGGCTCTATCATTGACGGTGAGGCTCGTTACGGACGTTATTCGAATAACATTACACTTTCTGAATATGCACAGCAAGACCGTTTAGCGTTATTGTTGACGACCAGTTTGGGTGAGGCCACAGCGTATACTGGAATGGGTAATCCGAAAAGTGTTGAAGTAGATGAAATTTATAAGCGCTTTGGCTCAAAAGTGATCCTCTTCCCGAACCCTACCTTCAATCGCAAGTAAATATGCGCGCACTATTGCAACGTGTTACACGAGCGAGCGTCACCGTTAAGGGCAAGGTGCAGAATTCAATAGGTAAAGGAATCCTCATCTTCCTTGGTGTAGAAGCGGAGGACACAGAAGCGGATGCGAATTGGCTCAGTAGTAAGATTGCTAAAATGCGTCTATTCCCTGATTCAAAAGGAGTGATGAACGACAGTATCATGGATGTAGAAGGAGAGTTCCTTGTCATCAGCCAATTCACACTGCACGCAAGCACTAAAAAAGGAAACCGACCAAGCTACTACAAAGCATCGCGACCTTCGCACGCAGAACCTATGTACGAGCACTTCATGGAGCAGCTTTGGATGGACAGCGGTTTGGTTGTTAAATCCGGTACCTTTGGAGCAGATATGAAAGTTGAATTGGTCAATGATGGTCCCATCACTATTTGGATGGACTCAAAAAACAGAGAATAAGATGGCACTAGAACCTATAAAAGTCCCAAGTGAATTGCCTTTAGGTAAACTTCAAGAAGAGGTACACGATTGGATTTCTAAACACGGTGTCCGCTACTTTAATGAGCTTACTAATATGGCCCAGCTCTCGGAAGAAGTCGGTGAAGTGGCCCGCATCATTGCCCGCCGCTATGGGGAACAAAGCGAAAAAGAAAGTGATAAGGCGAAGGACCTCGGCGAAGAGCTCAGCGATGTACTGTTTGTAGTGTTGTGTCTGGCCAATCAAACCGGAACTGATTTGCAAGCGGCCTTCGATAAAAAAATGAATGTCAAGCGCGAACGTGATCATGACAGGCATCACAACAATGAAAAGCTGAAATAAAAAAAAGCCGCCCAATGGGCGGCTTTTTTTGTGTCCTGAAAAATTTTAGCGAAATCTAAATTCCAGACCCGTACTGACCCAGCGACCAGGCTGAATAACATTGCCGCGATCATAATACGATGCATCCAATGCGTTATTGATGTTTACGAAAGCCTGAAAAGGGAATTGGCGTTTAAAAATTCCACCGGCAGGCGCATAGTATAATTTGAAATCTACTAATGCAAACGGATCATACTTTACCTCATCGCCGCCAGAACTCATATAAGTTCCCATACGATCCTGCAGTGTTATACTGTAATTCAAGAAAAAGCCAAGACCTAAACGCTGTGTCGCACGCGCATTGATTTTTGCCTGGAGGTAATCCAAAGCATAGAGACTAGAGAAATCTACCTCAGGTGTTACTCCACGCATAAAAGCAGCCTGAATCGTAGCATTTCTCAGAAGTGCCCTACGTTTCGATGCATTGTACTGCATGCCTCCTTCAATTCCTGTCAAGGCCAGTGAAGTAATGTTTGAAGCATAGGCGATTGGGTCCCCTTCATACGATACCCAGTCAATCAAATCTTTGGAACGTCTGTGAAACAATGCCCCAGAATTATAGACCTGTCCCGATTTTTGCTTGTAGCCCAGTTCATAATTCCATGCCGATTCCGGACGTAAGTTTATGGAACCTTGAGCACCTCCTCTGTTGTAATACAAATCAGTGTAAGTCGGATAGCGCATGGACCGGTTCGCCGTCGCATATAATGAAGCGTCTTTAGTCAAACGGTACAATACATCCAGTGAAGGCGCGAAGAAATACGAAGAATCGCCAGTCGGCCCATCATGGTAGTTCAACATGGCTCCTGCGGTCGATTGAAAACGATCGCGACTGTATTTGTGCTCTGCGAAAAATGAAAAGTCCGCAGTAGAAGCGCCTTTGTCCATCGTATAGCCTTCCCATCCCGGTACGAGGTAGACATCCCCAAAATCCCCACCGAGCACATTAGAGTAAATCTCATCATAGCGCAGGTTATACCCTAAACTACTTTGGTGCTCCACATTCCAACGGTGTGTTGCTACAATATTCTGATTAAAAACTAACGTTTGGTGAAAATTGGGGCCACTGTACCAAGAAGCCGCTGTATCACCGTCAGCAGCGCGGTAATAGCGTCCACTTGAGAGTTTTGTATACCTTACATCATTAGCGTCGAATCCACCCAGGCCGGCCGTCTCACGGTAAAGTTCGAATCGGTCTGTACCTGTGACCAGGTTCATATTAAATCTAAAGTCTGTATTTGGCCCTATGCTTTCATCCAATTTCAAACCAAAAATGCGTGTAGAGGTGGCTTCGAATTGGTCCGGAAAAGTGGTCGAATAGTAGTTCTGTGCACCAAAGGCTTTCTGGTTCTCTGCATAGAAGATGGAAACATGTCCTTTTTCTCTGCCCAGCTTAAATTCACGCTCGAGGTTAACAAAAAGCTTATTACTCTCAAAATCTGTATTTGAAATGTATCCAGCCGTCTTTTGCGATTGCTGCCCTAACTGAACACCCCATTTCCCTATTTTTTTCCCAAGGTAAAAGCTTGAATTCAATAAACCGTGTTCACCCGTGGTCAAGGCGTAGCCAGCGTTGAATTTTTTCGGAGCCGATTTCAACACAATGTTCACTACGCCTGTCATCGCACCAATTCCATGTGCATTTGTAGCACCACCCTGAATCACTTCAATCCGCTCGATCATTTGCAACGGAACCGGTAAGTTCATGTTGTGGTGTCCTGTTTGCGGATTATTCATACGAACCCCATTGACCAATACGAGCGTTTGATCAAATGTACCTCCACGAACTCCGAGGTCTCCTTGCACATCTAAAGGACCGCGTTGGCGCATATCGACACTACCCATGTAATCTAATAACTCGTTGATATTGTTTACAGGTAGCTCCTGGATCTGCTTCGCGGTCAATACAGTAATCTGACGTGTCGCTGCTGCATAGGTGGTCTTCGCTAGCGCCGAACTCACCTCAACCTCATTCAATTCTATAGATTTATCCTGTTTCTTAACGACACCGCGAAAACCTTTGCGTTGTCCAAACTCTTGAGCTGCGCTACCTAAACCTATAAGCAGACATCCTAATGTAAGTATGTATTTCATTTTTTGTGTGTTGGATTACGAAGATATATCCTAGGCGTAGCCTACCTACTTCGAATCAAAAAAAAATCCCCACAACTATCAAAATTGCGGGGATTAATATCAAGATGATCTAACGTTTAACTCGCTAGAACTGAGATCATATTATTCTTACACTCAATAACACCGCCGCTTACCTCTACGGTACACAGTTTGTCGTCAGAAGTGTCTAGAATGACCTGCGAGCTCAAATGATCCAGAGTTCTTGTATCATCAGCTACTCGAATGCTTACTGTACCTGCAGCAAGGGACGAGATGATGGGTGCGTGATCTTTCAGAATCTGGAACAAACCGTCCTTTCCTGGAAGCTTCACTGAACTCACCTGGCCTTTAAACAATACCTCTTCAGGTGTAATGACTTCTAAATACATCATTAAACCAATTAAGCCTCAGCCAACATTTTCTCACCAGCTTCAATCACTTCCTCGATGGTACCTTTCAAGTTGAAAGCAGCCTCTGGATATTGATCCAGCTCACCGTCAAGAATCATGTTAAACCCTTTGATGGTATCTTTAATATCTACCAATACACCTTGCAAACCAGTAAACTGCTCTGCTACGTGGAACGGTTGAGAAAGGAAACGTGCTACACGACGTGCGCGCGAAACCACCAATTTATCTTCTTCAGAAAGCTCTTCCATACCTAAGATGGCAATGATATCCTGAAGTTCTTTATAACGCTGAAGCGTTTCTTTAACGCGTTGTGCAGTATCGTAATGCTCTTTACCTACAATTTCTGCCGTCAAGATACGCGACGTAGAATCCAATGGATCTACTGCAGGGTAGATACCTTGCTCAGCAATCTTACGTGATAATACTGTTGTTGCATCCAAGTGAGCAAACGTCGTTGCAGGAGCCGGATCCGTAAGGTCATCCGCAGGTACATATACCGCCTGAACCGAAGTAATAGAACCGTTCTTAGTAGACGTAATACGCTCTTGCATAGCACCCATCTCAGAAGCTAGGGTTGGCTGGTAACCTACCGCAGAAGGCATACGACCTAGAAGTGCCGATACCTCAGAACCTGCTTGCGTGAAACGGAAGATGTTATCAACGAAGAAAAGGATGTCTTTACCTTGACCGTCGCCTTCACCGTCACGGAAGTACTCTGCCAATGTTAAACCAGAGAGTGCTACACGTGCACGTGCACCTGGAGGCTCGTTCATCTGACCGAACACGAAGGTTGCTTTCGAAGATTTCATCAACTCTTTATCCACTTTACTGAGATCCCAACCGCCATTTTCCATAGCGTGCATGAATTCCTCACCGTAGTTGATAATGCCTGATTCAAGCATCTCACGCATCAAATCATTACCCTCACGAGTACGCTCTCCAACACCAGCAAATACAGAAAGACCACCGTGGCCTTTCGCGATGTTGTTAATCAATTCCTGAATCAATACCGTTTTACCTACACCGGCACCACCGAACAAACCAATCTTACCACCTTTGGAATAAGGCTCAATAAGATCAATTACTTTAATACCTGTAAAAAGTACTTCAGTAGATGTACTCAAGTCTTCAAACGCCGGAGCTGGACGGTGGATCGGTAAACCTTTCGAACGGTCAATACCACCGATACCATCAATATCCTCACCTACAACGTTGAATACACGACCGTAGATCTGATCACCGATAGGCATGGTAATAGAATCACCTTTTGAACGAACCTCTTGTCCACGCTGACAACCGTCGAGCGAGTCCATCGAGATGGCACGAAC
>JAOMWM010000016.1 GCA_028357285.1 Schleiferiaceae bacterium
CAACATTTAATCGAAATACAGCAGTGAAGAGTCGCCGTAACTTAAGAATCTATAGTCTTTCTCAAGGGCATGTTGGTAGACCTCCTTCCAGTGATTTCCGATTCCAGCGCTGACTAGAAGAAGTAGGGTTGAGCCGGGTTGATGAAAATTGGTAATGATTCCTTTAACAGATTTAATGTGATAGCCCGGCTTAATCATCAACTGTGTTTTTAAGGCGGCCGATTGAATATTGTGAGTTTCCATATGGCCCAAAAGCGCAGAATATGCTTCTTCGGTACTGTAGGTGTGGTCTAAGGAGTATGCTTCGAATTGACCTAAATCTTCTAATGGTTGACCTTGCAATATTTTAACCCCCATCCAATGGCAGCTTTCTAACGTTCGTAAACTCGTCGTTCCAACAGCGAATCTAGTGCCTTTGTGAGCGAGGTAGCCTTCGAGCCAATCGCGACTCAAAAGCAATTCCTCTGAATGCATTTCGTGTTTTTCAACTTCGCCATCGTCTAAAGGCTTAAACGTCCCTGCGCCTACGTGCAGCGTAACATCATACCACTGGTGATTTTGCGCGGTTAACTGATCGAATACCTTTTGGGTAAAATGCAGTCCAGCCGTTGGTGCAGCAACGGATCCGTTGCTCGCTGCATAAACGGTTTGGTACCGTTCAACATCTGCATTTTCCGCATCCCTATTCATGTAGGGCGGCAGCGGGATTTTACCAGCGATTTCCAATATCCTGCTAAAAGCGTCGTCGCTGTTCCAACTAAAATGAATAACGAAAGCGTGACCTATGCGACTCCCTTTTTCTGCGGTAAGGACCAGTCCATCGCCTAGATTCAGGTGTAGCGCATGATCTTTCCACCGTTTAAGATTACCAACGAGACATTCGAATTGTGTCTGGCGTGTGGCGTTCATGCTGTCTTCAACACTCATTTGATACGGCGCCAGACAAAACACCTCGATGGGTTTTGCACCTTCAGTCTTTGTAAAATGAAGCCGCGCTTTAACGACCCTCGTGTTATTAAATATGAGTTGGGAATTTTCAGGAAGGAGATCAGGAAGTTCCGAGAACCATCGGTCTGCAATCTTACCATCGCGATACACAAGCAGTTTGCTCGCGTCGCGTTGTTCCAATGGGTGTGTTGCGATGCGGTGTTCTGGAAGTAGGTATTCGAAATCGGACTTTTGCATGATAAATTCGCTCGATGCAAATGTAGGTATCGCTACCTTTACCTAAAGAACGAATTCTCGCATGCCTAAAAAGATCATTCTTTCCACTACCAACGACATTAGTACGGACAACCGCGTGCACAAGGTGGCCATGCTATTGTTGGAATTGGGTTATGATGTGCATTGGGTTGGGAGATCATTGCCGAATAGTGTACCTCTTAATAGACCGTATACGACGACACGAATGCGATTGTTTTTTAAAAAAGGCGGTCTGTTTTACGCGGAATTTCAAGTGCGGTTGTTTTTCTTTCTGTTGCTGAACAGGGCGTCGGTAGTGCTGTCGAATGATCTCGATACATTGCTGCCTGCTTATCTCATATCTCGCCTTTACAATACTCCGCTTGTGTACGACAGTCATGAATATTTCTGCGGCGTACCTGAGATTCAAGGAAGGTGGGTTAAAAAAGTTTGGCTTGCTGTCGAGCGTAGCATTTTCCCTAAGCTTACACACGTGTGGACGGTAAATGAAAGCATTGCAGACCTCTATGAAAAAGATTACGGTATTCGACCTCAGGTGTTTCGAAACATAAGTCCTAAACCGCACGCGTTCGAGCCTAAATCTAAAAGAGAATTAGGACTGCCAGAGCACATGAGTATCGCAATAAATCAAGGTTCAGGTATGAATGTTGACAGGGGACTTGAAGAGGCAGTATCTGCAGTTGCTGGTATGGAAGGGTGGCTTTTGCTTTTAGTGGGCAGTGGAGATGCAATTCCAGGTTTAAAAGAAAAAGTAGCTCAAGAAGGTTGGCAGGAGAAAGTGAAATTTATTGACCGCATGCCTTATGACCAATTATTGCATTATACGGCCGCTGCTGACGTGGGTTTAAGCCTAGATAAAGATTCAAATATCAATTACCGCTTTTCGCTCCCGAATAAACTTTTTGACTACATCCACTGCAACACGCCAGTGGTGACTTCTCGGGTGGTTGAGGTAAAGCGGATTGTTGAAGATTACAATGTTGGACTAACTGTACATGTAGACAATATTTTGGCTTTACGAAGATCAATAGCTGCCGTTGCTAAACATCGAGAAGCTTACGAACCGGGGTTAAAGCATGCCCAAGAAGCTTTGAGTTGGGAAAAAGAGTGTATTCCGCTTAGAAATTTCTACGCCCAATTTTTATAGTGTGTCCCGATAAACGGAGCAGCTTGTAAAAATCGAAAAGCAAGACACTTCGAACGCCACTGTTGAGCAATGCGCGTATGCTACTTGCAAATAGAATTCGTAAAAGGCGAATCAAGTATAAAACACCAGTTCTCTGAAGTTTACGGTAGACGGCAAATAACCGGACCTCTTCGTCAATTTTACCTTCTCGAATAAGCGCTCCGAGGTTATCCACAGCAAGGTCCGTTTTATCAAGAAATTCAGTATCGCTATCACCATCTAAATGGTAAGCTGGATTTTCGATGTGTCTTATGGTTATGCAGGCGTAGCGCAATTCTTGCCCGAAAAGAGTGTCTTCGTGCCCATATTTTTTAAGACTTTCATCAAAAGGATGTTTAAAGAAAGTAGTACGTGCAATGGCGAAATTAAAAGCGCTAAAATTCGCATGAGGGCTTCCTTCGCGTTTGTTTGCGGGAATGGCTTCTTTACGTTGGCCGATTGCATGGCGAAGACTCGTGCGGCCGAGCTGGTATGCTGTTCCTCCAACGACAACTTTGGAATCAATGAGTGCGGCGCAATACGACTTCAAAAATTGTTCTGGTCGAACCGGCAGTGCATCGGCATCTAGGAACAATAAATAATTTCCAGCCGAGGCTTTGGCAATGGTATTTCTGTTATTGCTGCGCCCGAGACCATTAGGGTGGTGGAGGTAACGCAAGCCGTATTGGGTTTTCCATTGCTCTGCTTCAGCGGCTGTTTCCGGATGCTGGTCGCCTACGATAATTTCTGCTTTCCAATTTTTGGATAAAGCATTTCTTCCTAGGTCTAGGGCATGCAAAAGCGCACTGAGATCTTCACCGTAACTAGCAATACAAATGCTCAACGTATTTTGAATCGGTGCGTCCAAAAGATTTTAAAAGGCTTGCACTTGAGCACTGCTCACTCCGCCGTTTTCCACTTTTAGTGTGCGGTTAGCGTATTTATGTATCAATTGGAAATCATGTGTTGCCATCAAAACAGCCTTGCCTTGTTCAGTCAAGCTCAGTAATAAGCTCATGATTTCTTCTGAGGTGCGTGGATCTAAATTTCCTGTAGGTTCATCTGCAAGGATGATTTTAGGATCATTTAATAGTGCACGCGCTATAGCTACTCTTTGCTGCTCTCCACCTGAGATTTCGAAGGTGCTCTTATGTTTTTTATTCTGCATACCCACTAATGACAGGACTTCTACAATTCTCTTAGCTCGTTCCTCTTTGTCTTTCCATCCTGTTGCACGCAAGACAAAATCTAGATTGCCTTCAATGCTTCGGTCGCTGAGCAACTGAAAATCTTGAAAGACGATGCCTAAATCACGGCGTAAGGCCGGGATACTTTTGTCCTTTAGTCCATTAAGTTCGTGGTCCGCAACGTGTCCTCCTCCTTGTGTTAAGGGCAAGTCACCGTAAAGTGTTTTTAGAACTGAGCTTTTGCCAGATCCCGTCTGCCCAATGAGATACACGAATTCACCTGCACTGATTTCGAAGTCTACCCCGCTAAGAACGAGGTGTTTGCCTTGGAAAATAGATGCGTTTTTTAATGCGACTAAAGCCATTGAGTATAAGATCAGTTATAGGGCTACAAGCTATTAAATCCTCACTAGATAACATACCAAAGTAGCGAGGTTCTGCGTTTTTTCATGTGAATAACTCCCCTTAATAAACCTGTTTTACCCTGCCGCGTGCGAAGGGCTACGTTTATTTTTAAGGATAAACCTGAAAATGATGAGAAGATTTCTCTACAGTGCGTTGTTGCTGGCCTTTACTCATTTAGGTACAGCTCAAGAAACACCTTTAGAAGCAGGACTTGAAGCTACCTACAGTGAAAGTGTTGATTTGTTTGAAGACGGACTCTATGCAGCGGCAAGAGTTGGTTTTGACGAACTGCTTGAGTCTAATTTGCCGACGCAGAGCTTTTTGAAGGAGGAGAGCAGCTTTTATCGTGCGCTTTGTGCACTTTATCTGATGAATGAAAACAGCGAATACTTTCTGACGTATTTCGCCCAAACGTATCCGTTGAGTCCGCGTTGGCAGGAAGCACACATCACAGCGGCAAATTACTATTTTAATAATCGCAGATATAAGAAAGTCGTGCAATGGCTTGGGGCTATCGACCAGCAGGATGTTGCTTCAAGTTATAGAAGTGAATACTATTTTAAATTGGCTTACAGTTATCTCATGGCCAAGGATGCAGATAAGGCTCGTAATTTGTTTTTTCAGGGGAAGGATTACAAAGGAGAATACCGCAGTCACCACAGGTACTATTATGGACACATTGCTTATGAAGCAGAGCAGTATAGTACCGCTGTTGAGCAGTTTAAGCTGTTAGTGGGTGATGATAGATTCGGCGGCGTAGTGCCTTATTACCTCAGTCAGATCTATTACAAGACGGGCGAAATAGATGAATTGCTGCGTGTTGGAGAGGCATTATTAGAGCAAGCTGTAGCGTCACGAGCTGCTGAGGTTGCAAAGCTTATTGGGGAAGGCTATTACCAAAAGAAAGATTGGAAATTAGCAGCACTGTATTTGGAGAAACACCAGATGTTGGGGGGTAAGCTAGGCCAGCAAGACCAATATAAATTAGGCTTTGTGCTTTACAAGACCAGCCGCTACGAAGAAGCAATTCGTGCATTTAATAAGATTCACAATCGGGGAGATGATTTAGGGCAGAGTGCTTATTACCATCTAGCAGACTGTTATTTGAAAACGGGTAAAAAAACTGAGGCTCAATCCGCTTTTTTCCGTGCAAGTGAGAGTGGGAAAGATCAGTCGCTTCGTGAAGATGCGTATTTTAATTACGCGAAATTAGCCTATGATTCTAGTACACCATTTGAACAGCCTTTAGATATTTTTAAAGCCTTTTTAAGCACCTATCCCAACAGTCGTCACCGTCAAGAAGCTAATGAATACCTGGCAAATTTGTACCTGAATTCGAAAGATTACGAAAGTGCCATGAAAGCAATTTCAGCTGCAGGCTTAGATCAACCGACCATGCAAGGCGCTTACCAAAAAGTAGCTTATTTCAGGGGGGTGCAGCATTTTAATGCAATACAGTATACCGCTGCAAGACGTTTGTTCAATAAGTCGTTAGACTATCCGTTAAATAATGTTTATGCGGCCTTAGCCCATTATTGGTTAGCGGAGATTGCATACAGAGAAGACGATTTTGATGCGGCACTAGTTGAAATTAGTATGTTCGAGGCAACACCAGGTTCTGCAACACTCAGTGAGTACAGACGTAGCCTATACAACAAGGGGTATGCCTATTTCTCGAAAGAAGATTACCGCAATGCTGCAACTACTTTCCGGTTGTTCCTGAACAGCGCCAAACTTGGAAAAAAATTAGCAAATGACGCGGAACTCCGGTTGGCGGATTCCTATTTTATGACGGCCCAATATGCGAATGCAATAACGTATTACACTACCTATCTCGGAAGACAAGTTCCGGATGCCGACTATGCGGCATTCCAACGTTCGCTTTGTTATGGCTTAGTTGATGAACCTCAGAAAAAAGGGGATGCTTTAGAGGCATTAGTAAAGCGATTCCCAAATTCTGTATACGCAACTGATGCGTATTTTGAATTGGGCGAAACCTACATGAAGTTGGGTAAAAACAAGCGCGCTGAAGAGATCTTTAATGCATTTATCGGAGATTATCCCAAGAGTCGTTTTGTTAAAAATGCGCATGTTGCACTGGGCTTAATCTACCGCATCCAGGGGAATAGCGAAGCGGCTTTAGCGGCTTTTAAAAGGGTTGTTGAAACGTATCCTAATACCTCTGAAAGTAAAGAGGCATTAGGACTGGCTAAAATTCAATATTCAGAATTGGACCAATTAGGCGACTATGTTGATTGGATACAAACACTTACGGGTACGGATATTGGTCAGAGTGCGCTGGATTCGACACTTTACAATGGTGCATTTGATCGTTATAGTTTGGGAGATTGCCCTGGTGCTAAAAAAGGCATGCTGGAGTACCTCGCGAAATTCCCTGATGGCATTTTCCAAGTTCCTGCGAATTATTACATGGCTGAATGCGCTTTTGCGGAGGGCGATGATGAAATGGCGACTGCAGGTTATGAGGCCGTGGAGCGCTCAGGTGAATTGAGCTTCCGTAAAAGAACCGTGGAGCGCTTGGCGAGCTTGTATTATGCAGATGAAAATTTTGAAGCCGCGTTTACATATTTCCAGCAAGTGGTTAGTCTAGTTGGGAATGCAGATGAGGGTCGACGAGCGCGTTTAGGCTTGATGCGCTGCGCTAAGGCATTAGAGAACGTTCCTGTCGTAATGCAATATGCTGAAAGCTTATTACAAGATGAAGGGCTTCCTGTGGAATGGCGATCAGAGGCATTAATGAATGCTGCACGCAGTGCGTTGCAAATGAGCGACAGTGCCAATGCAAAACGCTATTATACCCAAGTATCAGAGGAGATTAAAGGAGAGGCACAAGCTGAATCGAACTATTATTTAGCCGAATTCGAATTTGTACAGGCAAAATATGAAGCTTCGAATGAGCGAATCTTCTGGATGATTGATAATTTACCTACCTATCCACAATGGCGATGGAAATCTTTATTGCTTATGGCAAAAAATTATGCCGGCCTTCAAGATGATTTCCAAGCGAATTACACACTCGATTTCATTATTGAAAATGCTGACTTTGGAACATTGGCACAGGAGGCTCAACAGTTCAAGGCTGAACTAGCGCTGAGTCGTGAACGGGAGTCGCAGATGACCTTTGGCGTAGATAGCTTAAAGGTAGAAGGATCGGAATTAGAGGAGTTAGAAGTAATTGAAGAGTAACGACATATGAAAAGGACAGTACTATTAGGACTCATGTTGTTGCCAGTATTGGCTTGGAGTCAAGAGGAATCAGGCGATGAAGTGAAAAGCGTCGAAATCAGAGTAGTTGAAGATTACAAAGCGCAAGTGCGTTCAGCGCATAAAATTTCTGAGCAACCGTCATTTGCGGATACCACCTCGGAAAAGTTAGACGTAAATGTTCGTATTCAACCTAAGGGAATGGTCATAGACTTTGATCCAGATCCTATACCGAGCATTCGGTTAGGTAGGGTGAAACTTCCTAAGCTTCCTACACAAAAAGTGAGCCTAGGTGCAGGTAATTATACCGGGACGTATGCCAGCTTTGTTCTTTCTTCGCCAAGAAGTAAGAAGAACGTTTGGGGTATAAAGGCGCTCCACGATGGTACGCTCGGTGGTGTAAATAGTCCGTTCTATACCCAACCTACTTACGAGAATACGCTTTTGGCTGATTTTCAGCGGGCGACAAAAAACTGGAATTTTAAGACTCAGGCGCTCCTCCAAGCGAACTACCACAGTTTCTTTGGTGCGGCGGAGACGGGTCAATTAGATACCGTGCGGGGTGCTTGGCAGCAGACTTATGGTTTAAACCAGCAATGGTTGAGAACCTCAAACCCTACCAGTAAGGTGCTAGCGACGTACCGTAGTGGTGGAATATCTTACCTATATACTCATGCCGGTTTTGCCACGAGTGAGCACCTTGCTAAAACAGTACACACTATTGAGTTAGAAGCAGGTGATCAGGAAATTAATTTAGACTTGGGTTATCAATTTTCACAATACAATGGTTGGTCTGTAGCAGGCGGACAATACCATAATTTCACAATTGCCCCGGTTACACAAGGTAAAAACGGTATACTCTCTTATGAATTCGGTTTAGACTTTAGTGGGACGCAAACGTCCGGCCTAGCTCAGGATCGATTCGAGTTTTATGTGTTCCCTAAAGTAAATCTGCAGGCGGAAATTTTACGCCGAACCCTTGCTATATACGGAGGGTGGGACGGTTCTTCAAAGCAACAAACAGTACAAAGTTTGATTCAGGAAGTACCGCAAATATCATTAGATCAAGAATTTAGATTATCTGGTCAAAATCGCGGTTATGTAGGAATGCAAGGTGCGCTTGTAGGTAAACTACAGTATAGATTAGAAGGTGCCATGACGTTTATGAACGATGCTGTACAATTCACAAGAGATACAGTGCTTTCCCCTATAGATTTAAATGGTACACTTCTTCCAGCACTTTCTGTGAGCTATGCGGAGCAGGTTCTAAAAACATCCTTTAGAGGTGAGTTAAACTTACCGTTGAAACAGCTCACTGTAAACACTTATGCCCAGTTTAACGCGTATTCTGGCGATTCTTACTTTGGACGTGAAGGTCAGATTATTGGTGGTCTATTCTCTTATGAAATCAACGACCTTCGAGTTTCGGCTGCGGTAAAGCACGTAGGTGGTAGGTACTCTGTGGCTTCTACGCTACTTAGTTTAGAGTCCTACACGGATGTCAATCTGCAGTTGGGTTATGAAATCAATGATAATCTGAGCATCAGTTTACGTGCCTACAACCTACTTAATCAGGACTACCAAACCTATTTAGGGTATCGCGTTCGAGGTGTCAGAGGTTTGTTCGTGTTGAACTACCAGTTCTAAGGGAATCAAATCACGCGTAAACCGCGTAAATGTTAATAAAAATGTTGGTAAAAGAATAGGGGCTTCGTGTCCCTTTTCTCGCTTTTTGGGTATCTAAAAGGTATCTTTGTTAGGATAGCATAAAACATAACTTCATCTTAAGTTTATGAGCGAAGAGCAAAAGAATTATGACGGTGGATCCATTCAGATCCTTGAAGGGCTAGAAGCCGTTCGTAAGCGTCCAGCGATGTACATTGGAGACATCGGTGTAAAGGGACTCCACCACCTTGTTTACGAAGTAGTAGATAACTCTATTGATGAGGCCTTAGCGGGTCACGCATCAGACATATATGTAACCATTAATGAGGATAATAGCATCACCGTGAAGGATGATGGTCGAGGCATTCCTATTGATCCACACCCGAAAGATGGACGTTCCACACTAGAGGTCGTAATGACCGTTCTACATGCTGGTGGTAAGTTTGATAAGGATTCGTACAAAGTATCCGGTGGACTTCACGGGGTAGGTGTGAGTTGTGTCAATGCACTTTCTATCATGTTGCACGCTGAAGTGCACAAGGACGGTAAAAAATATGAGGTTGAGTTTACACGGGGTGCGGCTAAATACCCTACACGTGAAATCGGAACTACCGATTACCGTGGCACCATTGTTACTTTCAAGCCTGATGCCGATATTTTCGAAGAATTAGAATACCAGTACGAGATATTAGCGAAGCGCATGCGCGAATTAGCTTTCTTGAATAAAGGTATTTCTATAACGTTAACAGACCTTCGTGAGAAGGACGAAAAAGGAGAATATATAGGACAGCGCTTCCACAGTGAAGACGGGTTGGCAGGGTTTGTAAAATACATTGATGCCAACCGTGAAGTGATTATGCCAGAGGTTATGTCAATGGAGGGCGAGCGCGACGGCATACCTGTTGAGGTTGCCATGCATTACAATACGAGCTATAACGAGAATATCCACTCGTACGTAAACAACATCAACACGCACGAAGGAGGGACGCATCTTGCCGGTTTCCGTCGTGCATTGACTCGTACATTGAAGAAATATGCCGATGAAAGCGGTCTTCTAGCAAAAGAGAAAGTTGAAGTAAGTGGAGACGATTTTAGAGAAGGTTTGACCGCCGTCATTTCCGTTAAGGTTATGGAGCCACAGTTTGAAGGCCAGACTAAAACAAAGCTCGGTAATAGGGAAGTTAGTGGTGCAGTGGATAAGATAGTAGGCGAAATGCTAACGGCTTTTCTCGAAGAACATCCATCAGAGGCTAAGATCATCGTTCAAAAGGTGTTACTCGCCGCGAAAGCTCGCGTCGCCGCCAAAAAGGCGCGTGAAATGGTACAGCGTAAAGGAACAATGTCCTCCATGGGCTTGCCAGGTAAGCTAAGCGATTGTTCTGAAACTGATCCTGAAGTATGTGAAATTTTCCTTGTCGAGGGAGATTCAGCAGGAGGTACTGCAAAGCAGGGCCGTGATCGTAACTTCCAAGCAATTCTTCCACTCCGTGGTAAGATTTTAAATGTTGAAAAAGCGATATCACACAAAGTCTTCGAAAACGAGGAAATCAAAAACATGTACACAGCTTTGGGTGTCAGTGTTGGAACTGAAGAGGACCATAGAGCACTCAATATTGCAAAATTGCGCTACCACAAGATTGTGATCATGACTGATGCCGATGTGGATGGGAGCCACATTTCAACTTTGATTTTGACGTTCTTCTTCCGGTATATGCGTGAATTAGTGGAAAAAGGATACGTCTATATTGCAACCCCTCCACTTTACTTAGTGAAGAAAGGATCGAAATCATCGTATGCCTGGGATGATAAGCAACGCGATCAACTCCAGTTTGAATACGGTGGCGAAACGGGCCAGGGAGTAGGTATTCAGCGTTATAAGGGTCTTGGTGAAATGAATGCCGAGCAATTATGGGAGACTACCATGAATCCTGATGAGCGCATATTGAAGCAAGTGACTATAGACGATAGTGCTGAGGCCGATCGTGTGTTCTCTATGCTCATGGGCGACGAAGTTCCGCCTCGTAGAGATTTTATTGAGCGTAATGCGAAGTATGCTAACATTGATGCCTAGTTCATCAAATCGACTAAAAAAAGCCTCCTTTTTAGGGGGCTTTTTTGTAGTTGTTTTTTTTGTGCTGACGGCCTGTAATATGGATAGGGCACACAAACACATGGTCTTCCGTTACAATGAACCGGCTGGAATCCCTTCGTTAGACCCCGCTTTTGCAAAAGAAAAAAGCTCTATTTGGGCGGTACAGCAGTTGTACGAAGGTTTGGTAGCGCTAGATGCCAATAACAAAATCGCGCCGTCACTCGCAGATGACTGGAAAATAGACAGTACAGCTACCGTCTACACTTTTCGCTTAAGAGATGCGCAGTTTCATAACAGTAAAACAGTAATAGCGGAAGATGTTGTTTACAGTCTGACCCGATTAAAAGATCCCCGAGTCGCATCACCCGGAAGATGGGTAGTTGAAGGTGTTTCTACCTGTAGAGCGATTGATGCGTCGACTGTTGAGATTGTATTACAGGAGCCAAATTCGAGCTTTCTTTCTTTGCTGGCAATGCCGTTTTGTAGTATAATTCCATCGGGAGAAACAGCTTTGAATTCCGCACCCGTGGGTACTGGACCTTTTAAATTTCATGTATGGCATTATGGAGAAAAATTAGTGCTCCACAAGAACGAGATGTATTGGCGCATCGACAGCGCAGGTGTCCAATTGCCCTATCTAGACGGAATCAGTATTTCTTTCTTAACGGATCAACAAAGCGCTTTTTTAGAATATTTGCGCGGAAATTTTGACTTTCTCCCAAACCTCGATCCGAGTTTTAAAGACGATCTTCTAACCAGACAGGGCACTCTTCAAGAGCGTTATATGGCCGAGCATACTTTGGTTCGCGGTCCATTTCTGAATACAGAATACTTGGTATTCAATGCCGAACGATCGCTCCCAAGAGACTTACGTTGGGCCATTAATGCATCCATAGATAGAGCTGAAATGATAGCCTCTTTGCGCAATGGCGTGGGTGTTCCCGCTTCTGGAGGTATAATACCGGTTGGCTTGCCGGGGCATCAAACTACAGTAGGTATAGGGTATGCCCCTGATAGTGCTGAAAGTATAATTAAAAGCTACGAGGTTTTACCAGAGTTGACTTTAACAACGGTCGCAAATTATCGCGATCTCTGCGAGTTTGTTCAAGGAGCTTTAGCGAAGTTGGGCTGGGAAATTTCAGTGAATGTAGTGCCGTCTGCGGCACTACGTAGTGAAAAGTCAGCAGGTTCATTGGAGTTTTTCAGGGCAAGTTGGATTGCAGATTTTCCGGATGCGGCGAATTATTTAATGCTTTTTTGTTCTGAAATGAAGGCGCCGAATGGCCCTAATTATAGCCGTTACAGTTCTCCAATATTCGATTCGTTGTATCGTACAATTCAATATTTACCCATAGGGGAAGAACGGACTGAATTAATGTCAACTGCGGATGCGTTCTTAACGGATGAGGCTGTATGTGTGCCGTTGTATTATGATGAAGTTTTGCGTGTCTTTCCATCGCGAACTAGCGGCGTACGAACAAATGCGTTGAATGCGCTTAATCTGCTTGAGACGCGGGTGGTTCAGGACTAAATCGAGTTACAAGTGGCCTATGGTCGCTTAGAGTTATGTTTTCAATGTATTGGCCCTTAGAGTATAGATCTGTGCTATGCATCGTCCAGTCAATTTTAAAAAACAAACCTCTTCTTGCAAGCGGTTCAAAGGAGCCCATTGTGCCGTATCCGCTGAGAATATAGGGATCGTGAAGCTGCTGAAGCAATCTCCAGTATAAATTGCCGCCCGGTACTCCATTGAAATCTCCAGAAAGTATAACCGGATGCGGACTTTCTTTTACCCATTTAACGATATGATTGGCTTGTAGTCCCCGATTTTTGTCGGTAGCAGCGAGTTTGCTCAGAACGAATTGGCCCGTTTCTAAAAGTTCATCTCTTGAGTGAACTGCGTCCATATCTTGGTCCTGCAAACCTGTGGAGCTCAGGTGAACGTTGAATACACGTACCGTGTCGAACGGGAGCACGATATCTGCATACTGAGCGCTCGTTCGTGCATAACCTTTAGTAGATAGGCTTGCGTACTCAAGTGGCGAATGGTTTATGATCGGATATTTAGAATAGATAGCGACTGAAAAATTCTTATTTCGCGGTGCATATGTTCGGTAGGGATAGTGTTTAGCTAATGGTGCGGCGGCGCTGCGACGAATCTCTTGCATGCACAAGATATCTATGGATTGTTGCTGGGACCAATTTCCGATTTTTTTCGCCGCGCCACTGGTTTGATAGAAAGCTCTGACATTATAGGTGGCTATTTTAACTTCATCCTCCGAGATTTCCTCTGCCCGAGCATAGGGCCATTGCGCCATTAAGGGGAAGGCAATAATGGCCAGGCCTATGAGGTTAGTGCTTGATTTTCTGGGATTGAGCCGAATCCAGAAAAGAAGGGCAACTAAATGCGGTATTACAAGGAGTGGCAATAGTAATACCAGCACACTTATCCCAGGAACAAACTGCGTAGGAATGAGACTCCCGATTGCCATCGCTAGAGTCGCTCCGGTTAATGCGAGATTTAACCAATGCAGCAAAATAAGCCGCTTTTTCACCTAGTCTTTGGAGATTTTAAATAGAAACGCCTTTTCCTCTTTAGTAAGGCTGTCGTATCCAGTGGCCTTGATTTTATCAAGGATTGCATTCATGCGAGCTATATCTCCTGTACCATCCGCTTTGGATGTAGTATTTTTCTGGGCACTTTTTTTATAATTTCTTTCACCGAAACTAAAGCCCTTTTTTCTTTTTCGTTGTCGCGGTTGAAAACCGCCTCGAACGAAGTCAATGACTTGAAACAGATACACATTCCACTCATTACCAGAGCGCATGCTTCGTATAAAGAAGAAAGCAACAATTGCCCCACCTAGATGGGCAATGTGTCCTCCTGCATTTTCACTGGTTAAATTAAGCACATCAAGAAGAACTAGACCGGCTGCCAGCATCCAGTACTTTACTTCGAAAATTCCCCACAGTCGAACCGGCATATTTGGCATATAAAGGGCACCTGCAACTAGAATTGCTATAACTCCGGCGCTTGCACCAACCATAGAACCGGATGTAAGTATCGGGCTAATGTTGTAAAGTATAATGTAAAGAATACCGCCTCCGATACCTCCATAGATATATAATGAGAGCATGCGTCGTTCTCCAAGGTATTCCATAAGCATCTTTCCCGAAAAATAGAGGATGATCATGTTGAAGAGGATGTGACGAAAGCCAAAGTGCGTGAACATGTAAGTCAATATGGTCCACGGACGTAAAGCAAATTTCAACGGATTAGAAGGGAGCGCAAGTAGATCATCCGCAATATTCGGAATAAGACCAAAGTTGCCTGTGAACAAGCTAGCGAATGCATTGGTCAGGCTGAAAGCAAGAAATACCGCGATGTTTAAGTAGAGCAGCCTTGTGAGGTAATCGCCCTTAAAAGCATCGTGTTTTACTTTTGAAAAGAAGTCGCTCATGTTCTAGTGGTAAGCTTTAAAGATACATATCTCTGCGCCATTTCCTGATCAGAATATAGCCAAAGAGCATGCCGCCTAAATGTGCGAAATGCGCGATACCACTGTTACTTACACTGAATCCATTGTAAAGTTCTAATAGTCCATATCCGATCACAAAATACTTCGCTTTGATAGGGAATAAGAAGTTGAGGTAGATGACTTGATTCGGAAATGTCATTCCGAAAGCCAGAAGGACTCCAAATACGGCGCCAGATGCTCCGACCATAGGTGCATGGAGCAATCGGTTTAAACTGCCCCAAGTAGGATTTGTATAGTTGAATCCGCGTTCGATTAAATCTTTACCGTCACGGCCTATGGTCTCGACGGCACCGCTATCGAGTGTGGCACTGAGTTGAAAGTATTCTATAGCGTTAACGCCGATCTGTAGGGCACTTGCTCCTAATCCTGTTAGAAGATAATAGGTAAGAAAACGTTTGGCCCCCCAATGATTTTCCATCGCAGAACCAAGGAACCATAGCATCAACATATTTGAAAAAATATGGCCAAAGTTCCCATGCATGAACATGTGTGTGATCAATTGTACTGGAAGGAATTCTGACGACGCAGGAAAGTATAGGCCCAGCCAATCGGTTATGTCTATTCCGAATGTAGTCCGGATAGATGTCATGCCTAAGAAAAATAACCCATTGATAATGAGAAGGTTCTTTACTATTGTTGGCATTAAGTTGAAACTTCGCTGTACGATCATAAGAGTGAATCTAAATCCTCAGGAGCCAATTCTCGAATGACTTTTTTTCCCGAAGGTGAGTATTGTGGGTTGCTGCTACTAAGCAACTGTACTTTTAACGCTTGCAAAGCCTCCTTAGTTTTAGTGAATTCACTATTCGCTGCCTTTTTTGATAAGGTCTGTGCGAACGATTTAAGTAAGGAGGATTCGATCGACTCGCTATCTAGTGATTTTAATTGCTCAAGAAGCTCTTCCAATGCGGGGATCGCTTCTTCTGGAGCAACTAACATAGGGGCTCCCACCAATGTGAATTCACTAGAGTTCTTTTCTGCTCGCACATCAAAACCAGCGGTTGCAAACCAACCTTCGTATTCTTTAAGTAAGGCTTGATCAGAAAGTCCAACCTGAATTTTCTCTGGAAAAAGAAGTTGCTGTGAAGGAAGTGTTGCGTTGCGTAATTTCTCTAAAAACTGGTCGTAAAAAACGCGGTGTCTCGCCGCAGAAACATCAATAATCAGTGCTTTTCTTCCCAGTAGTGTGATCATGTGTTTGCCCCAAATTAACACATGGTTTGTTTGCTCATTGATTACAGGACTCTCGGAGTTTTCGTTCCAGAAGCCCTTTATTTCATCTTCTGAGGAGTATTCAAACGAGGCTGTCGTATTCAGGTATTTTTCTTGCTGAATACGCTCATATTTTTCGTCATCAGAACGGAAACGAGGAGGCTGTGACTGCGTCGTTTCGAAAGGGTTGAAATTAGGGTTGACTTTGATTTGAGGAGCTTTTGGTAATTGCCCTTCCGGTAATGGGGGTACAGAAAAACTCTGCTCAGCATCGAAATCTATGGTTGGGGCGACATTGAACTGACCTATAGCATGGCGCGCAGCACTTCTTAAGACAGCGTAAATAGCACGCTCATCTTCAAATTTAATTTCAGTTTTAGTGGGATGTATGTTTACATCAATTTCGGCAGGATCTACAGTCAGGTATAAGAAATACCCGGGATGATGTTCTCCGGTAAGCACATCTTCAAAGGCTTCGCGAAGCGCATTATGCAAATAAGGGGATTTAATGTAACGCCCGTTAACAAAAAAGAACTGTTCCCCTCGTTTCTTCTTAGCGAATTCAGGTTTTAGTATAAAGCCTTCTAGTTGGACCACCTCAGTGGATTCTTGAATAGGGACAAGGCGTTCGTCGAACTTCCTTCCAAAAATTCCCGTGATGCGTTGCCGTAACGGTACTGGTTTTAAATGGAAAAGTAAGTTTTCATCACTTTTCATAATCCACTCAATATGACCATGAACGAGGGCAACTCGATGAAATTCATCGATGCAATGACGCAGTTCTATTCGATCGTTTTTAAGGAATTTACGTCGTGCAGGTATGTTATAAAACAGATTTTTCACGACAACTTGAGTTCCTTTGTTCCATGGGTAGGGCACGACCGATTGTACCTCGCTATCCTCTAATTTTAATTCTAGTCCGAGCCCTTCTTCCTCCTGATTAGTTCTTAAGAGTATATGAGCAACAGCACCAATAGAAGCCATCGCCTCACCTCTAAATCCACGAGTAGTGAGTTGAAACAGATCGTCGGCCGATTTAATTTTTGAAGTAGCATGCCTTAAAAAACAGTTTTTCGCATCCTCGGCATCCATGCCTGTGCCGTTGTCTGTTACGCTAATACTTGTCTTACCGGAACCTGCCAAGGCTAAGGTGATTTTTATTGCGCCCGCATCAATGCTGTTTTCTAGTAATTCTTTAACTACAGATGCGGGTCGTTGAACCACTTCTCCTGCTGCGATTTGGTTTGCAACGTGATCAGGAAGTATAGAAATGATAGACACTAAGCGAGGAATTTAACAGCAACAATGACAAGAATAACGAGAAATAAAAAACTAAAAAGTAAACGTTTGCCATAGCCTTCACTAGCGCCTGCGCTCCTTTTTCTTCGCAAGTCCCAATTCTCTCTTAAACGATCGCGGTATTTGTCCTTATTCTGAAAGGGAATATCATCCACGTCCTCGTTGCGCTGCAAGATTCTCAAACGATCTTTGCGCTCGTCGTGAAATCTAGGTTGGTGTTGAAAACCGCGAGGTTGGCGTCGTTCAAATAGTCCCATATCTTTCTATATTCTCATCTCAAAGGTAAGAACCCCTTGGCACTTTATCGACCTATGGAAGTACGCTTTCTCAAAACCCTCATTATAACCTTAACACTGGCAATTTTGCCAGGTGAAGGACTTTATGCTCAATCGTTTAATGTGGATTCGGCGCTCAGTGCGATGACCCTTGAAGAAAAGATTGGCCAATTATTTATGGTCGCTGCCTACAGTAATAAGGGTGAAGAACACCAAGCAGAATTAGAAGCACTGGTCCGCGACTACCACATCGGAGGCGTTATCGTCATGCAAGGTGGACCTGAGCGTCAAAAGAAATTACTTCATCGACTTCAGGGGGCTGCGACATTCCCGTTACTCGTGGGTCAAGATGCGGAATGGGGACAGGCCATGCGCCTTGACAGTACCTATAAATTTCCGACGTCACTGACTGTAGGGGCAGCTGGTGGGACAACTGATGCCTATGATTTGGGACAATCTTTGGCCGATGAGTGCAGTGCCGTAGGTGTGCATATGAGTTTCTCTCCAGTGCTCGATGTGAATACAAATCCCACTAACCCCATTATTGGAGCCCGTTCATTTGGTTCTGATCCTGGCCGTGTGAATGCTCTAGGGAAAGCGGTGATAGATGGAATTCAAGACAGAGGAGTACTGGCTTGCGGGAAGCATTTTCCTGGCCACGGAGATACCCATCAGGACAGCCATAAAACACTACCAAAGGTGGATAGAACCTTGGAAGAACTCATGGAAGTGGAGTGGGTGCCCTTCAAGGGGGCCATTGAAGCAGGCGTGGGCGCGATTATGATTGCTCATCTGAACATCCCCTCTCTTGAGCCGTCGGGTAAACCGACCAGTCTTTCGCACAAGGTGATTCAAGAAATTTTAAGAGACAGTTGGGGATACGAGGGGTTAGTGATTACCGATGCCCTGAATATGAAAGGGGCTGCAGCTTTTGCGCCTCCTGGGGAGCTGGAGTTGGTGGCTTTTTCGGCGGGTAATGACGTGTTGTTGTTCCCGATGGATGTACCAAAGGCAACGAAAGCATTCCACAATGCACTTGCAACGGATAAAATAACCATGGATTCGCTGGACGAGCGCGTAAGAAGAATCTTAGTTGCGAAGTCAAATTGCCGGGCGTATGCGGATTGGCTAGAAGCTCAAAAGCCAGCAGATCCCACATTATTTAGCTCAGACCATGGACCCTTTGAAAGAGCGGACGCGCACCAGAGGGTTTCGTTTAATCTCATTCGAAATGCTGCGACACTATTGGAAACCGGCAGTACTTCCTTTCCCATTAAAAATCTAGAGCAAAACTTTCTTCACATTGCGATCGGCGATTTTGAATCTGCGGGAACGGTGAAGCAATACCTCGACCGCTACAAGGAAATGCCGCACCACCATGGGGTTGATGTAGACGATCATGAAATGGTATCCAAAGATGCTTTTGTGGTCAGCTTTCATCAAAACGTAAAAAATCCGTGGAAGCGGTACAAATTGGAACCTCGAGAACAAGAATTCCTGAAGCGGATATCCGCCACAGGCAAACCCGTTTATCTGCTTCATTTTGCAAATCCGTATGGAGTATTGACTTATCCTCATTTGGACGAAAATGTGCGCATCTTGCTGATGTATGAGAATGAAGAATATGCGCAACTCCTGGCGCCACAGTTTTTGTTTGGTGCAAGAAAAACTAATGGCACCTTGCCCGTAGATCTCAACAAGTGGGGCGAAGTTGGTGATGGAGAACAGACTGAAGATTTACTACGACTAAAGTACGGTCTCCCTTTTGAGGTAGGCCTTGATGTGGGGCCCTTAAATCGCATCGATTCTACCGTTCAACATGCCATCTTACAAGGTGCCACTCCAGGTGCACAGGTTATCGTGGCCCGTCATGGGACTATAATCTATGATAAAGTGTTTGGTTCGCACACCTACGCGGAAACCGATCCTGTGGAATGGACAGATCTTTATGATATTGCTTCGGTTACAAAGATTACAGCGACACTTCCCGGTATAATGATGTGGTACGAAAAGCAGCCGCTACTTTTAAAGTCGACCCTAGGCAATCACACGAATCGATTAAAAGGATCGGACAAAGAAAAATTGGTTTTCGAAGATGTCTTGGCACACCAAAGTGGATTGCAGGCTTGGATTCCTTTTTATGCATCCACTATAGAAAACGATAGTACAAAGGCTTATTGGTACAGCGCTATCCTTTCTGAGGGCCGTAATGAAGTGGTTCCTGGTATGTATTTACGTTCAAACATACGCGATACTATGTTCGCAATGCTAGCGAAGAGTCCACTCAAAGGAACTGATTACCGTTATTCTGATTTGGGGTATTATTTATTCCAAGAAATGCTCGAAGAACGATTTAACGAGCCCCTTGATAAGTGGGTTGCAAATACTTTCTATGTCCCGCTGGGTGCACATCGTTTGACATACAATCCTTTTGAGAGAGGATTCTCGAAAAGTGAGATCGTTCCTACTGAGGAAGATAGATACTGGCGCAATACCACGGTTCACGGTTCCGTGCACGACATGGGTGCAGCAATGATGAATGGAGTTGCAGGTCACGCAGGATTGTTTGCAAATGCAAACGACTTAGCGAAAATGATGCAGATGTATTTGAATGGGGGCTACTATGGTGGACATCGCTATTTTCAGGAATCAACGATAGAATTATTTAGTGGGTGCGCGTTTTGCGAGCTACAAAATAGGCGAGGTTTAGGGTTCGATCGGAAGCAGTTAGAAGATGGGCCAGGACCTAGTTGTACTTGCGCGTCTGAACAAAGTTTTGGTCATACGGGTTTTACAGGTACTATGGTGTGGATGGACCCAGAAGAGCAGTTGCTTTACATTTTTTTAAGCAATAGGACCTTTCCCGACGCCGAGAATTGGAAACTCAGTAAAATGGATGTTAGAACTAATATTCAAGAGTACATTTACGACGCCCTTAATTAAGAGAAATACCTTAGCCGCATGAAAATTGGAGTTGTTTGTTATCCTACCTATGGTGGATCAGGAGTGGTTGCTACAGAATTAGGCATCCAATTGGCCAAAAAGGGTCATGAAATCCACTTCATCACCTACAGTCAGCCCGTCCGGTTGGACATATTAGAGCCGAACATATTTTACCATGAAGTAAATGTGCACGATTACCCGTTGTTTGAATACCAGCCTTATGAATTGGCGCTGAGTTCAAAAATGGTGGATACCGTATTGACTGAGGGCATTGAATTATTGCACGTACATTATGCCATTCCGCATGCATATGCGGCATATATGGCTAAAAAAATCTTGTTAGAAAAAGGAAAGTATTTGCCTGTTGTTACGACACTACACGGAACCGATATTACTCTAGTTGGAAAACATCCATCATACAAACCTGCAGTAACCTTCTCGATTAATAAGAGTGATGTGGTTACGAGTGTGAGTGAAAGCTTGAAAAAGGATACTTTGAGTTCTTTTGTTGTCAAAAATGAAATAGATGTCATTCCGAATTTTATTGATATCGACCTTTATAATATCGACGATCAATGCAATCGTTCTCAGATAGCGCCGAATAACGAAAAAGTAGTCATTCATATTTCAAACATGCGCTCGGTTAAGCGTATACCAGATGTGATTGAGATCTTCCACCGTATCGCTCAAGAAGAAGATGCAATCTTGTTAATGTTAGGTGATGGTCCGGAACGGGAAAGAGCAGAGCAGCAAGTTCGGGACTTAGGAATCGCTGAAAAAGTAAGGTTTTTAGGCAAGACTACAGAAGTTCGCCGATTGCTCTGTATGAGTGATCTGTTTCTACTTACCTCACAGAACGAGAGCTTTGGCTTGGTCGCTTTAGAGGCAATGGCTGCGAAGGTCCCTGTGATTAGTTCGAATGTAGGTGGCATACCTGAGGTAAACGTACATGGTGTTACTGGTTATTTGGCATCTCCTGGGTCAGTAGAAGAAATGGCAGCCTACAGTTTGTCCTTGTTGCAGGATGAGGAAAAATTGGCCAAATTCAAACAACAAGCTTTTGAACATGCGAAGAAGTTTTCTATTGAAAAGATCGTTCCTATGTATGAAGAAGCGTATAACAAAGCACTAGCGGCAGTTCGGTAGTCTAGTTTGAGACACGTTTTTTTGCGGCTTAAGACGTCTCTCAAAAAAACTCGATTTTTTTGATTTTACTAGATATAAAACCAATTATCCACCGATTCGCTTGGTCTTATACCCTTCTTTGTGCAAATAATCTGTTGCCTTATCGCGAACATTGCCTTGAAGAATGATTTCACCGTCCTTACTACTCCCTCCAACACCACAGTGTTGCTTCAGTGATTTTCCTAAATCTTTAAATTCCGTTTCGTTTCCTTCAAAACCTCTTATGATTACGACTTGCTTACCGCCACGGCCTTTCTTTTCGAAATAGAGCTCTAGTAGCTGTTCACCGGGATTTAGTGGTGTCTCGTCGCCATCTTCAAAAATTTGAGGCTCGAATTCTGGATTCGTACTAAAGACAAAGCCTCCTAAGTCCTCTAAATTGATTTTCTTTGGTCTATTCTTTTTAGCCATATATATGAGCCGTTACATTTCTAGTCTGAGTAATCCAAAAGTAAAGGAGATTGTCCAATTAGTCTCTAAAAGTAAAGTACGTAAAGTCTTTGGGGTTTGCGTAGTTGAAGGACGCCGAGAAGTGGAGCGGGCATTGGCCTGTAATTGGGAGATGAAAGAATTGTGGACGCTAGAGCAAGCTTCGCCCATAGTTGGTATTCCAGAAAGTGCTGAACATTTTGAGGTAAGCGCTAAAGTCTACGAAAAGATTGCATATCGTGATGCAACAGAAGATGTGGTGGCTGTATTCTATCGTCCAGATAGCAGCTTTGCATCACGTTCAAAGATTCTTGAGTCAGCGCGACGTATAGTGGTGGTTGAAGGCATAGAAAAACCGGGAAATTTAGGGGCAATCATGCGTACAGCTTTAGCGGCAGGCGCAGGGGCTATCGTTCTAGCTGACCCTGCATTGGATCCTTTTGGACCCAATGTTGTTCGCAACGCTACAGGTGCACTGTTTGAGCTCCCCATTTTTATGGGATCGAGTACCCAGGTGCAGCAGTGGCTGAATGACAGTGGCTTTACCGGATACATCACGCACATGCATGAGGAGGCGGTATCGATGTATAAGGTGAATTGGGCACCGAAATCGGCAATTATATTGGGAGAGGAGAGTGAAGGTCTTTCGGCGTCATGGTTAGAGAATAGCTACGAAAATGTCATTATTCCAATGGAAGGCAAGTCCGTTGACAGTTTAAACGTAAGCGTTGCCGCTGCAGTATTGCTTTATCAATGTGCGGGGTCGCAAATGAAATAGGAATGGGGTAAAAAAGATACGGTCCGCCGAAGCGGACCGTATACCAAACCAATAAACCTAAGCTACCCTTTCGGGTACCTTTCAAATGTAATAATACTAACGTTACATTGTGTTATGCTCTAGTGAAATAAACGTGTTTTGGATTTCCGACTTATTTCGATAGTGTATAGTTTTTGACTAAGAGTGTCTCGATTGAGACCATTTTAGAATCCGTGTGATTCCATAGCTTCTGCGGTTGGGCTACCTTTTACTGAAATCAATTCATTTGGTGATCCAGCATAAAGCAGTTGACCACCTAATTCACCTCCTTCAGGTCCAATTTCAATGACATGGTCACAGCGCTTGATTACATCTAAATCGTGTTCAATCACAAGAACGGTATGTCCAAGATCAACCAATTCATTGAATGCTCGAAGCAACTTTTTGACATCGTCAAAATGCAGACCTGTAGTGGGTTCGTCAAATAAAAAGAGCGTTTTACCGTTTTTGATTCCTTTAGATAAGAAAAAGGCCAATTTAACCCGCTGCGCTTCACCCCCGCTTAAAGTAGAGCTGCTCTGGCCTACATGCGCATACCCCAAACCCACATCTTGCAATGGTTGTAGCTTATTCGCGATCTTCAATTGGTTATGTTTTTTAAAGAACTCGATAACCTCATTAATGGTGCAATCTAGTATGTCTGAAATGGTTCTTCCATGGAATTTCACTTCGAGTATTTCTGGCTTAAAACGTTTGCCGTTGCAGGCCTCACAAGGAAGATGTACATCCGCCATGAATTGCATTTCAATCGTCACTTCACCCTCACCTTTACATGTATCACATCTCCCACCATCAGTGTTAAAGCTAAAATGTTTGGCTTTATAGCCTCTTACGCGCGCCAATTCTTCACTGGCATAAAGATTTCGAATATCATCATAGGCTTTGAGATAGGTGACGGGGTTGGAGCGCGAGGATTTGCCTATTGGATTTTGATCGACCATCTCTACGTGCTGAATAGCATTTAAGTCACCCTTAAGCGCTTTGTGTATGCCGGGTCGTTCCCCGACCATTTCTAAATGCTTTTTTAAAGCGGGATATAGAATCTGCTTAATAAGAGTGCTCTTGCCAGATCCGCTTACCCCTGCAACGACACTGAATACTCCCAGTGGAATGGAAACATCAAACCCTTTGAGATTATGTTGGCGTACGCCTTCTAAAATAATTTCACCTGATGGTTTGCGTAGTATTTGAGGTAAAGGAATTTGCTTGGTACCGTTTAAATACGCTGCCGTTAACGAAGTCTCATGACTAAGAACGTCACTGGGAATACCAGCGGCGAGAATTTCTCCGCCTAAATTCCCTGCAGCTGGACCGATATCAATGAGAAAATCAGCAGCGCGCATGAAGGCTTCTTCGTGCTCTACTACAACAACTGTATTGCCATTGTCACGCAATGCCTCAATAACCGTAATGAGCTGTTGTGCATCTTTTGGGTGCAGACCTATACTAGGTTCGTCCAGTATATATAGCGACCCTACTAGCGAAGAGCCCAATGAGGTGGCAAGTTGGATACGCTGGCTTTCACCGCCACTTAATGTACTAGAAACCCGATTTAAAGTAAGATAAGGCAAGCCTACGGAAATGAGAAAATCAATTCGTGTGGTGATTTCCGTGAGTAAACGCTTCGCGATGCTCGCATCTTGCTCGTCTAAATTAAGGTCTTGAAAGAAGATTTTTAGTTTCCGTAATGGCAATTCCACAAGGTCACTAAGTGAGCGCCCATCCACTTTCACATAATTCGCTTCGGGTTTCAGTCGTTTACCTTTACAAGTGCCGCATACTGTTCTCCCACGGTAACGACTTAACATTACGCGGAATTGAATTTTATAACTTTTACTTTCGAGATGCTTAAATAGAGCGTTGATGCCTTTTACTCCTTTTGCACCCTCCCAAAGCAATGTTTTTTCTTCTTCGGTGAGGTCTATATAGGGACGGTGCACTGGAAAATCGTAAGCCGATGCTCCTAGGATAAATTTGTCTTTCCATTTACCCATGGTATCTCCCTTCCAAGGAGCAACACAGCCCTCATATACGCTTAAATGAGGATTGGGTATAACCAAATCTGTATCAATACCCATGATACTCCCGAAGCCTTCACAGCTGGGGCAAGCGCCTAAAGGATTGTTGAAGCTGAACAGATGAAGCGTAGGTTCCGTAAAACTCATGCCGTCTAATTCAAACAGGCTGTTAAATTCCATAGTTGGGCGATTGTCTGTAAATCGCAATTCACAGGCGCCGCGTCCCTCATAGAAAGCGGTTTGAATGGAGTCTTGAAGACGATAGTCGTTATCTTCATCGTCAATACGCACTATTGCACGGTCTACGACCAGTTGTATCTTATCAGAGGTGTAGGTGTTTTCTTCAAGAATTTCTTCAATACTAACGATAGCGTCGTTCACCAAAATTCTTGCAAAACCCTGTTGCGAAAGAATGGATAAATGTTCAAGCGTAGTTCTGTCATTAAACGTTACCGGTGCTGTGATGAGAAATCGTGTTCCTTCGCCAAGCTGATGGATAACTTTCATTACGTCACTTACGTTATGACGCTTTACTAATTCGCCAGAAACAGGGCTATAGGTTTTTCCAATTCTTGCGAATAGTAATTTTAGATAGTCATAGATCTCTGTCGTAGTACCAACAGTCGATCTCGGGTTTCGACTACTCACTTTCTGTTGAATAGCTACCGCTGGAGGAATTCCTTTAATGTATTCGACCTTTGGTTTGTCCAATTTCCCTAGAAATTGACGGGCATATGCACTTAAGCTTTCAACATACCGTCGTTGTCCCTCTGCAAAAAGAGTGTCAAAAGCCAGCGAGCTTTTTCCTGAACCACTAACTCCAGTAATTACAACCAGTTGGTTTCTAGGTATATTAACGCTCACCTCTTTGAGGTTGTGAACTGCTGCGCGCTTGATTTCGATGTGTGATGTCATAGTCTAAGGTGGAGGGCAAACAACAAATTTAACCGAATTGGAACAGTTTTTGTTCCTTTACATTTATATTCACACAAGAATTAATCAATAAAACACTTCGCCTATAGGACGACCATTACGCTAAATCCTTTATTATGAACTTAGGAAAGCTAGCAGACCACGAATTAGTGGAGTGTTACCGTAATGGTCAAGAAATTGCCTTGGAAGTGTTGATTCGTCGTCATAAGAAGCGAATCTTTCTCCAGATTTATGGCAAAGTACAGGACCGCCAGATAGCAGACGACTTGTTTCAAGAGTCATTTATTAAAATCATTCGCTCCTTACGGAAATCGAACTATGAAGAAAAAGGTAAGTTTTTGCCTTGGGCCTTGCGAGTCGCGAATAATACAACTCTCGACTATTTTCGTAGAGAATCACGTAAGAAAGAAGTGCGAACAAGCGGTGAATACACGGTATTTGATACTTACGGGGAATCAGATCAGCCCATGGAAGCGGCGTTAATAGAAGCACAAATTAGCGAAGATTTGCACCGTTTAATCGATGCATTACCCGAAGAGCAACGTAAGGTGTTAGAGCTTCGTATTTTTTGTGGTTATAGTTTTAAAGATATAGCAGAGGAGACGGACGTTAGCATCAATACCGCTTTAGGGCGCATGCGCTATGCAATTACGAACATTCAGAAACTTATGGTGACACACAATATTAGCCTTGAAGGATAATTTATTCGTGTAAACCATACGAATGAGACAAGTGTTTTCGTTATTCCTTGGTAATCTCAAAAGAGTCGCTATGGCCAAAACACTACCTTACGAATATCTGGACGTGGATGCGTCTGAAAAAACCATCCAGTTTTTACTGACTTACAGTAGAGCAACAGCTAGCGTTGCGCTAGAAAATCAAATTGAAGAGTTAGAATTTCTCTATCAGAATTAAAAAAGCCCGCTTTAAGCGGGCTTTTTTAATATTTAGTTAGCGACATCTGAGAAAAACTTGAGTCGTAATAATTGTAATTCATTTTCATCATAATCGTCGGCAAACTCTTCAAGTAATTCACTCATAGAACCGCTTTCACACTCTTCCGTAAGAAAGTCAAACACCTCTTCTATACTGTCCTCATCCATAATATCTTCGAGGTAATAATCAATATTGATTTTAGTACCGCTTTGTACAATGCGGTCCATTTCATCAATTAAATCTTGCATTTTTAGTCCCTTTGCACTTGCTATATCTTCTAGGGGTAATTTGCGGTCTGTACTTTGAATAATATACACCTTAAGTGCGCTTTTATTTGCAACACTTTTGAAAACCATATCCTGTGGACGGTGGATATCATTTTCCTCTACATATGCCGCGATGGAGTCAACGATAGAGGTCCCGTATTTTTTTGCTTTACCTTCACCTACGCCTTGAACGTTTTTCAATTCATCCAGAGTGCAAGGGTAGACGGTAGCCATTTCGCTTAAAGAATTTTCAGCGAATACAGCATACGGTGGTACCCCTTTTAATTGTGCGATCTTTCGTCTTAAATCTTTTAAAATTCCAAACAGGGTGTCGTCCATAGCCACAACTTTCTTAGTGTCGTTTGCGCCACTGTTCAGTTGCTGATAGTTTAACTCTTTGCGCACTCTAAAGGCCTTAGGAAGTTTTCCTGTATTTCCTTTCTCTGTGACTTGCACTGTCCCGTAGGTTTCGATGTTTTTCTCGAGGTAACGACGAATAATTCCTTGGCGTATCACTGCGCGCAGGTGACTCTCCGTTTTGTCTTTTTGTTTTGCCCAGGTTTTGAGAGTATCCGCATCGTTTTGGGCAAGTATAGCTGTCTTATTCCCGCGAAGTATATTGATAACTTCCGACGTTTTGAATTTTCCGTGCGTTTCGTTTACACAAGCAATTGCATCAAGAAGCTCTGCACTGGCATCTACTTTCTCGCGCGGATGTCGACAGTTATCGCACATCTTGTCGCAATCGTCTTCGTGAAACTCTTCTCCAAAATAGTGCAAGAGAACACGGCGGCGGCAAGTAGCTGCTTCTGCATAACCAGTAGCTTCTTCGAGTAATTGACGTCCAATCTCTTGCTCGCTAACGGGTTTTTTACTCAAAAACTTTTGTAGGCGCTCGATATCTTTAATATCAAAATAGGTGATGCACTTTCCTTCACCGCCATCACGACCGGCACGGCCAGTCTCTTGGTAGTAACTCTCCAAACTTTTAGGCATATCGTAATGCAGAACGTAACGAACGTCTGGTTTGTCGATTCCCATACCAAAGGCAATGGTGGCTACGATTACATCGCAGTCTTCGTTCAAAAAGGCATCTTGGTGTTTAATTCGCTTTGCGCCTTCTAATCCTGCGTGATACGGAAGAGCATTAATGCCGTTAATATGCAATTGTGCTGCAAGATCTTCTACCTTTTGACGGGATAAACAATAAACAATGGCGCTTTTCCCTATATTCTGACTAAGCAGCTTAATAATGTCATGGTCGATATCTCTTTTCGGCCGTACCTCGTAGTATAGATTAGGTCGGTTAAAACTGGAAAGGAAGATGTTCGGCTCTTCCATTCCCATGGTTTTTATAATATCAGCTTGCACTTTCGGTGTAGCCGTCGCAGTAAGAGCGATTACGGGCTTGCGACCTAATTCTTTAACGCTTTGTTTAATAGTTCTATAATCCGGTCTGAAATCATGCCCCCATTCTGAAATACAATGCGCCTCATCTATAGCGAAAAAACTGATTTCAATTTCCTTCAATAATTCTATGTTCCCAGTCTTATTCAAAGATTCCGGTGCGACATAAAGTAATTTTGTCAGGCCAGCGCGTAGGTCAGCATGCACCTGTTCCATTTCCTTTTTTGTCAGAGAACTATTGAGCACGTGTGCAACACTATCCTTTTCAGAATACCCGCGAATGGCATCTACCTGATTTTTCATTAGTGCGATTAAAGGGCTGACAACGATGGCGGTTCCATGGCTCGAAAGCGCTGGTAACTGATAGCACATACTTTTACCTCCACCCGTTGGCATGATCACAAAAGTGTCCTTGCCGGCAGCGATACTCTCTATTATGGCCTCTTGATTTCCTTTAAATCCTGAAAAACCGAAATAGGTCTTTAAATGGTCTTCCCAATTCACCGACATAAGCGTGTGGTTTGTTCCCTTATAATATACGCCAATTTTCAGCGGATTGTGAAGGTACTACAGATTGTTTTTCGGATTTTTGACCTTTGAAAGAATCTATGAACACTGCTAAAACTAAAAATTCGATGAGTTTTTTGGGGCACCTTGGGGAGCTCCGTTGGCATTTAATGCGCAGTTCAGTGGCTATCGTGCTGTTTTCGGTGCTGGCGTTCATGAATCGTTCTGTAGTTTTTGATCAATTAATCTTTGGTCCAAAGCAACCTGATTTCGATACCTACCGCTTTTTCTGTTGGTTATCCAGTTTCGTGGGTGGTGATGTTTTCTGTTTTGATGAGGTGCCATTCGAGCTGTTAAACATGCGAATGAGTGGACAGTTTCAGATGCACTTATGGGTATCGCTTGTTGCGGGGGCTATTATCTCATTTCCGTATGTTTTTCTTTTTAAGACCGGCCACAATGCTTTGAATGTCCTCGACTGCGATAGGATCTACCCCCGCAAAAGGCTCATCCAAAAGTATGAATTTAGGCTTCGTGGCAAGCGCACGAGCAATTTCTGTTCGGCGCCGCTCGCCCCCACTTAACAAATCGCCCCGGGTAGTCCGTATATGCGTCAAACCAAATTCTTCAAGCAATACTTCTAAACGAGCTGCTTGCTCTTCTTTTGAGAGTTTTGTCATCTCAAGAACCCCCTTTATGTTATCCTCAACACTCAATTTTCGAAAAACCGAAGCTTCCTGGGCTAAATAACCTATACC
>JAOMWM010000017.1 GCA_028357285.1 Schleiferiaceae bacterium
CAAGATCAAGCAGGAGCTGACAGGTACACTACTGACGTCCAAGTAAATCAAATGACCATGCTTACTTCGCGTGCCGAAAGTGAGGGCATGTCTAGCGATGAATCATCAAACTACGCTGCGCCCAATGCTACGCAACCTGCTCCTGTTCAAAATACCGGAAACCCGGCGCCCGCAACTGCTATTAATCAAGAGGAAGATGACCTACCCTTCTAAGTCGAACGAATTACTATAAATTGGAAACAGAGCCACCCAGTACACTTTTACAATTTTTAACCATTGACGCTTCTATAACCGGGGTGGCCTTCATTGTAGTGCTCATCATACTACTTCTCTTATCCGCATTAATTTCAGGTTCGGAAGTTGCATTTTTCTCTTTAGGTGCTGGGGAACTCGAGGAACTCGAAGAAGAAACTCCAAAGCACAGCAGAATTAAAACATTACTCGATAAACCTGAAGAATTGCTCGGGACCATTTTGATATCCAACAACTTCGTTAATGTGGGTATAGTTATCCTCTCAACGTTTTTACTAAATACCTTTTTCTCACCTGAACTCTGGAGTCCACTAGTAACCTTTGTCGTTGAGATACTGTCGATAACTGGAGTGCTCTTACTTTTTGGTGAAATTCTACCGAAAGTCTATGCAAATACGGCCAGATTAAACTTTGCTCGCTTTGTGGTCCCTTTCATTTTCCATCTGCATAAGATCTTAAAACCGATAAGCAAACGTCTCAGTAAAACCATCAACAGAATTAATATTGAGGGCCGTGCACCTTCGCTTAGTGTAGACGACCTTGAACAGGCTCTTGAATTGACCACTGACGAGCATACTACTGAAGATGAGCAGCGCATTTTAAAAGGTATTGTACGGTTTGGCTCTACTACGGTAAAAGAAGTAATGACCCCTCGGACGTCAGTTATTGCTATCGACATTACGGCGCCATTCCATGATACGCTAGTCCACATTATTGACAAGGGGTATTCGCGAATCCCGGTGTATGAAGATCAACTGGACCAAATCAAAGGTCTTCTCTATGTTAAAGACCTTCTTCCTTACGTAGATGCCTCAGATAATTTTAGATGGCAAGATCTGATTAGGACACCATTCTTCGTTCCGGAAAGTAAAAAAATTGACGATCTTCTTAAAGAATTCCAACAGCGTAGAATCCATTTAGCCATAGTTGTCGACGAGTTCGGTGGAACCTCTGGGGTAATTTCGCTTGAGGATGTATTGGAAGAGATCGTTGGAGAGATTAGTGATGAATTTGACGATGACGATCTAGTCTACAGCAAACTCGACGAATACAACTACGTTTTCGAGGCGCAAACGCCGCTGATTGACTTTTGCCGGGTGCTTGATCTTCCTAAGGATATCTTCGAATCGGTCGATGGAGAAAGTGATTCACTGGCCGGACTTGTGCTGGAATTGGCCGGTAAATTTTTAGAGAAAAACGAAGAAATCACCTATGATGCGTTCACTTTTAAAGTGGAGAGCGTAGACCAACGTAAATTAATTCGGATTAAGGTAACCGTAAACCCAAATCATGAAGCATAGTCTTTTCATAATACTTTTTGGACTACTTTTTTCTTGTAGCGATGATCCTGTTGCTCGCCCTAATGGACACATGAGGATTGGTCTTCCGGCTCAGAATGCATACACTGAATTGCCTTTTGAAGCTCCCTTTAAACTTCAAATCAACGCTGAAGCGAATGCGATTAAAAAGGATGTCTTGTCGGATATAAATGCGGATGAGTTTTGGATGGACCTTGCTTATCCTTCGATCTTAAGTACTGTTCAATTCACGTATAAGCCCGTGACTGAAAATCTTGAAGAATTGGTCCGGGATGCGCAACAGCTCGCCTATAAGCACACGGTAAAAGCAAGCGGTATGCGCGAACAATTTTTCGCCTATCCAGAAGAAAGAGTGTACGGACTCTACTATGAATTTTCCGGCGCCTCTGCGACTACAACGCAATTTTACGCAACAGATAGTGCTTCTCATTTCCTGCGTGGCGTTTTATACCACTACAGCACACCAAATGCGGATAGTCTCGCCCCAGTAACTCAGTTTATGAGGGATGAAGTGCTAAAAATGATTGGAACACTGAAGTGGGATAAAGCTGAAGAAATCGAGGGCTAACTTATTTTTAAGACTTGCGGAAGCTTAAAAAAAGCGGGTAACTGATCGAAGCTAGTATCCCGATACTGAGCACCAAATGCAACGGTTGCATGGCTTTAGGTAATCCCAAGAAGTACAATACAATGCCTACGCACCATTCTAAGCCGATGGCGAAAATTAATGCACCGAAGCCAGGGACCACAGCCTGGTGCTTTTTACGCAGGTAATACAACAGGCTGGTAACGATCAAAATGACCCAGGCAAAGCTGCGGTGAATTTTCGGCATTACCGCTTCTATAGACGGAATGACGTTGGTTCTTAAAACGGATTCATTATGATCGAAGGCCGCATCTACCAACTCCCTCGTTTGAGTTCCTAAGAAGATCTGCACCACAATCAACACTAATAAAAACAACAATCCATTTCTAACCGGCTGCGGCAACGGCGATGGCGATGGTGTGTTTCTCGCACGCAAAGCCAACAGGAGTAAAACAATGGCGACTGACCCCATCATGTGAATGGTGATTTGATTGGGAACGAGGTTCCCGTCCACAACCAGTTTACCTAACCAAGCCTCAAAAAGGAGCAAAAAGAGTACGCCTACAGAAAGTACTGTGTTCCAGATGTTACGTCGTACGCCCCACATTCCTATGATTGCGAGCGCCAAAACAGGTAAACCACTCAAGGCGCCGATCAACCTGTTGATGAACTCAATCCATGTGTGCACAGGGTTAAAAATGTTGTAATCGTGTCGGTCGAAAAGAGTCCAATTCTCTGATGCAAACGCATCTCCTGTGGTGAAATCGGCAGTTGCAACCCAGAATTGGTCCTTCAATAAAATCATCTGACCCTCCTCAAAGCTTCGGGCTGCTCGCCAAGTCAAAGTTTCTACATCTGTCGGAGGAATATTGTAGCCAAAGCATTGCGGCCAGTCGGGACAGCCCATACCCGAACCTGTTGCGCGCACCACAGATCCAGCCAAAATGACGAGAAAGATGAGTACTAAACTTATTGTGGCTAGTCTTCGAACCAGAGGGTTGCGCTCCATCTATTACTGGTCTAAAAGTGTGGCTGTATAAAATCCTCCACCTGCCACATCAGTAACCTCAGCAATGATTTTATTTACAGTGATTAAGGTGCTGTCATAACGCACCGTCGCTGTACTATCTTCAAAGACTATATGGAAATCAGAAACACCTTCGGTAGCATTTAACTTTTGTTCGATCGCTCCTTTACATCCCATCACACAAGTCATGCCGGATATAAAAAGTCCTTGCGAAGCATTTGCGTCAACGCTGTCTTTTACGACTTCCGTGGTAGGCAGCGTGAGTACCTCAGGCTCCGGCGCATTACAGGCCACGGCTAAGGCTAAGACAGAAAGTGTGAGTATGTAATTTTTCATAGAACCAAACTTTAAAACAAAATTACGGCCGCATTGGTTTACAATGGTGTCTTTTGTCACAAATTTGCACCATGTCGAAAACTCAACCCACCCACCATCCAGCGCTACCCTGGATCATGTTTATTAGTCTTGCGCTCATATGGGGTTCGAGTTTTATCCTGATGAAACGCGGTCTAACCTCGTTTACTTACACACAAGTAGGTACGCTAAGGGTAAGTATTGCAGCACTATTTATGTCCATCGTTGGATTTAGGCATTTCAAGCTATTCGCCCGAAAAGATTTGGTTTCATTGGCCATTGTAGGGTTTTTAGGCAATGCAATTCCCTACGTTTTGTTTCCTTTAGCAGTGAATCATTTAGATAGTGGTGTTGTAGGAATTATTAACTCTCTCGTCCCTTTATTTACTGTCTTGATTGGCGGATGGTTCTTCGGACAAAAAGCTACTGGCACGCAATGGCAAGGTGTTGCTGTTGGTCTTTTGGGTGCTGTATTACTCATCCTACCTTTTGAAGAGATTTTAAGTGGCGGGTTCGCCATCGAAGGAGAATTGGCTTATGGATTCTTTGGAGTGCTTGCTACAATGATGTATGGCACTAGCGTAAACACCTTGAAGACCAATTTACCGCACCTCAAAGCGCTCACCATCACGACGCTTAGTTTAGCCACTGCCGCGCCCTTCACTATCGCCTTTAGCCTTCTTAGTGGCGTAACAGAAGTTTTCAAAACGGACCCCAATGCTTGGACAAACTTCGGTTATATCGCCGTGTTAGGCATCCTAGGGAGTGGTATTGCCGTCATTATTTTCAATCGTCTCATTCAAATCACCACAGCCCTTTTTTCTTCCTCAGTAACTTACGCCATCCCTGTGGTGGCTATTCTTTGGGGCATCTGGGATGGTGAACATATTTTATGGAACCACCTCTTGGGGCTGGGCGTTATCATTACCGGTATTTATTTAGTCAATAGACGTAAATAAAAATCCCCACAGCAAACGCCGCAGGGATTTCGGAATTTCAATTGAATTGATCGGTTATTTCCAAGTCACCTTATCTACAGTGACTGTGAAAGATTGGGGACCTGCGCTTTGTGAAATAGTTTTCACAAAGGTTAATCCGTTCACTTCTTGCCATGAATCATAAACCGTTGTCACAGTGACATCGCCTTCTGGCCCTTCAGTCGTCTCTGTACTCATGTGTAATAATCCAGTGGCAACATCAAAGTAATGCACTGCATCGCCGTCCGTGATTTGATAGACATCTTTACCGCCCATCAACGTCTGACCGTCAAAAGTGATGCCACTCATATCCTCTAACCATTCGAGCTCACTAATGACATATTTAGCTTCTTTCGCAGTTGAAGCCAATTCCTCCCCTTCGAGTGTCGCATTTCCGCGCATACCGCTGCTGTTTGCCTGACCGTCTTTGTATTCAACTTTCATCAAGGTCATGCCCTGCATGCTTTGCTCGGTAACGTAGTAACTAGGGACAATTTTTTTCGTGTACATACCTACAGCACCTGGCATACCTGGTGCAACGAGGCTCATCTCTTGTTCCAATTCTTTGATATTCTGGAACGCTTCTGCTCCACCAATGGCGTTGAAGAAAGCATTTACCACGGTTTCCTTTGTAACACCTTCTGGCGTAAAGAGGAAGGTTGGTGCATCCGTGCTCGCGCCATTTGCATCGAAATACTCTACAGCGCCGAAAGCGTTGAGCTTTCCAGCGACATCTTGTGCCTTACCAACCACCGTAATGGTCAAATGATCCGCGTCCATATACTGATTCGATACACGCAGTACATCCTCTGCGGTGACCGCATCGAGTCTTGCTAAATAGTTGTTGTAATAATCAGCTGGCAGATCATAGCGAGCGATGTTCAACGCGAAGTTTGCTGCAGAAGCAGGACTCTCGAGAGAACGCCCGAAAGAACCACTTAAACTAGCCTTTGCTGCAACAAGATCATCTGCTGAAACAGACGCTGTGCGCATTCTAACAATTTCATTTAAAAATTCAGTGATCGCACTATCCGTAACCTCATTGCGCACTTTCGCAGATGCACCAAAAGTTGCATTTAATTCGCTGACACCAAAGTTTGAATACGCACCATAGGTGAAAGCTTTATCCTCACGAAGATTCGTAAATAAACGTCCCGACATGCCTCCACCTAAAATTTGGTTAGCGACACGCAACGGCTCGATATCTGCATGTCCATGTGGCAAATCAATAACATTGCCCAGCCAAACCACAGATTGTACTGCACTAGGCTTATCGACCATTACTACTCGTTGTGCAGTAGGTACTTCAGTTTTAGCATATTCGTGATTAGGAACATCTGCAGGTGCCCACTTCTTTAATGCCTTTTTCAGTTTCTTCTGTGCATCTTTTGCTGTGATATCACCGATGATCACCATGTAAGCGATGTTGGGTCTGAAGTAAGCGTCAAAATAAGACTTGCAATCTTCAACAGTAATGGCCTCGACGGATGCTTCAGTCATAACTTCACCGAATGGGTGCTCCAATCCGTAAATAGTGGCGCCACGTAAATTTCCTGAAATAGCATCTGGATCATCTGCATTTGCTTGCAATCCAGAGAGCATTTGTGCCTTGAGTTTATCAAATTCCTCTTGCGGGAAGGTTGGGTTCAACAGAACATCTGAAAGGATGTCGACTAATTGGTCCGTATACTTACTCAAACCTCCAACACGAATAGAAGAAGCACTGGTCCCGAAATTGGCACCCATAAAATCTACTTCCTCATCTAAAACCGCCTTTGATCTGCTGGTTGTTCCAGCACCAATCATATCTCCAGCAATACTTACGTATCCGGCTTTTGCGCCTTCAACAATTGGATCCCTGTCCAAAATCAATGACATTGAAATTCGAGGTAGCTTGTGATTTTCTACCACAAATACTTTCAATCCATTTTTCAATTCAAATTGCGCTGCTGAACCCAATTCAATGGAACGTGCAGGGGTCGGCTCTGGGGCCGTAGTGCGGTCAATAGTTACCTGTGCAGTTAATGTTACTGCAGTAAATAGACCGATAATAGAATACAATAGTTTTCTCATGGTAGCGGTTTATTGTGCGTTAGAAGCTTGTGGTTCTTCACTTTTCGGAAGGTATTTCAATACTACTCGGTTATCTTGAACCAAGTATTTTTGCGCCACGCGCTGAATATCCTCTCTAGTTACTTTCTGGTAACGGGCCAATTCTGTATTAATCAAATTTGCATCACCATAATACGTGTGATAATTCGCTAACGATTCGGCGATACCTGCCATCGTAGAATTGCTTTGAATAAAGCCACTTTCCATCTGGTTCTGAATTTTCTCAAACTCACGCTCAGAAATTAATTCCGTTTGGAGTTTTGCAATCTCCTCTTCCAAAGCCGGAGTCATATCATCAATCCCCTTGCCTGCATTGGCTAATGAGAATGTGATGAATGCGCCACCTTGCTCCAAGGTAAATGGAAAGGCAAATACCTGCAGTGCAGTTTGGTCTTGATCTACCAAACGCTTGTACATTCTGGAAGATGGACCGCCGCTAAGCACTGTTGATGCCATTTGTAACGCATACGCATCATCGGAGGTCTGCGGTGGCATTCTATAGCCCATCATTACTGCCGGCAATTGAATGTTATCATATACAGTAAGTGATTTCTCTCCGCCCAGAGCGGGCTCCTCTACCGTGGGTTGAACTACCGGAATTCCTGCTGGTATGGTTCCAAAATAAGCTTCGACTAATTCCTTAGTCGCTGCCACGTCAATATCTCCAGCAATACTTAACGTCGCGTTGTTCGGAATGTAGAATTTCTTGTAGAAGTTCATGAATTCGTCCAATTGGGCCGCGTTCAAATGATCCATAGATCCAATAGGCACCCAGTTGTACGGATGTTCAGTGTACATGTTCTTCATCATGTTTTCTAACCAGGATCCGTAAGGCTGATTATCTACACGCTGACGTTTTTCCTCTTTAACAACTTCGCGTTGCGTTTCCACACCGATCTGTTGAATATTCGCGTGCATCATGCGCTCACTTTCTAGCCACAATCCCAATTCCATCTGATTAGATGGAAGCAATTCATAATAGAATGTTCTGTCTTGTGAAGTGTTAGCATTTAGTGCACCTCCCGCATTTGTAACGTAGCTATCGAATTCGCCGCGCTTTATATTCTCTGAACCTTCAAAAAGAAGATGTTCGAAAAAATGCGCAAAACCCGTACGTTCTGGATTTTCATTTTTACTACCGACGTGGTACAGCACAGTTACTGCTGCAATAGGGGTCGTGTGATCTTCGTGTAGTATGACATGTAGACCGTTATCTAGGTCATACTCTGCAAAGGAGATGTTATTCTGAGCCTGAGCTCCACCTGCTAAAAACAGGGCTCCCAATAATAATAGACGTTTCATGAAATAGGTTAATTTTCTGATATTCGCCCAAATATACGAGGCTAAGCTGCGCGGCCCTAAAGAAGTTCTGATAGATTTTTTTGCCTCAGATGATTTTAACACTTTGTTTATCACGACTTTCTTGTATATTTGCAGCCCTTAAAAACAAGTATAATGTACGCAATTGTAGAGATAGCAGGGCTTCAATATAAAGTTGAGAAAGACCAGCGCTTGTACGTAAACCGCTTGAATGTTGAGGCAGGGAAGAAAGTTAAATTCGACCGTGTCCTTCTCATTGAAGAAAAAGGTGACGTTAAAGTTGGCGCCCCAGTTATAGACGGAGCAGTAGTTGAAGCTACCGTAAACAGCGAAGTAAAAGGTGACAAAGTTCTAATCTTCAAAAAGAAGCGTAGAAAGGGTTACCAAAAATTGAACGGTCACCGTCAAATTTTCACTTCAATCACTATTAACAAAATCACTGCCAAAGCTCCAGCGAAGAAAGCTGCAGCCAAAGCAACTGAAGAAAAGGAAGCAGCGCCGAAAAAAGCAGCGGCAAAGAAACCTGCAGCTAAGAAGCCAGCAGCTAAAAAAGCAGCTCCCAAGAAAACAGAAGCAAAAGCAGAAAAATAAATAAGATATGGCTCACAAGAAAGGTGTCGGTAGTTCGAAAAACGGACGCGAATCAGCAAGTAAGCGCTTGGGTATCAAAATCTTTGGTGGTCAAGAAGCAATCGCAGGTAACATTATCGTTCGCCAGCGCGGTACAAAACACAACCCTGGTGAGAACGTAGGTGTCGGTAAAGACCACACGTTATTTGCTTTGGTTGATGGTAAAGTTGTTTTTAGAAAGAAAAAAGACAATAAGTCTTACGTTAGCGTAGAACCTAACGCGTAAGCACACCATAACGGAATTTAAAAGCCTGTTCATTTGAGCAGGCTTTTTTTTGCTTAATGCTCTGCTTGTTTTCGCATGAATAGGCCAAACTCATATGCGGAATCCTTAATATTTCGATATCCATTTTTGAGAAAAGCATGACCGGAGGAACCATTGTATTGTGTCTTTGAAAACAGCATAATTCGCATCTGGGCAGTAAAGTACTTCCCCACCCATGGAATTTTCGATAGAAAAGACACAGCTCGCATACGGTTTAACCAAGGCGTAGCCAGCAAAAGCCAAATTTTCCGTGTTTTACCAAGACCCTTCTGCATCCATTGCAAAAGTTCATGGAAAGCAGGGTGTTCCGCCACAACAATAACGGGACCTTCTGTCTTTGATTCATGAACCGCATAGGCGATAGTAGCGACATCCCGAACATCTACCACCCCCGAGCAGCCATCGGTGGCAAAGGGAAGCGTTCCTTTCCATAGTCGTTTCCATAGTTCTTGAGGCGCTCTATGCAAAGGTCCTATTCCTAAAATCACACCTGGACGTATCACTGTAGTCGACAAACCTTCCTGCTGCGCCCGCCATACCTGGAGTTCTGAATAGATTTTACTCTTCGCATATGATCCTAGCCCTACTTTTTTCTTGGTGGGCTGAAAATCTTTTGGCTCTAATATCTCTAACTGACCCAGCGGTGCATTTCCGCCCATTACAGCAATACTGGAGATGTGTGTAAAATGCACCACGCTTAACGCTTCCGCTAAGTGAAGCATCTCCGCCGTGATGCGTTCATTCTTATTTCCGCCGATCGCCGACTGATTAATATCAATTACTGCAGCGCTATGGATTATGGAACGCACCTTTGGTAGTTGCTGTTGAACACAATACGCTTCGAGCCAATCTGCAGAGTCTGCACCTGAATCCAGATCTAAGTCGATAAAGTGGATGTGTGGCTGAAGGTATGCTTTTGAGGATTGCATGTAAAATTGAGCCACGCATTCAAGCTGTTCAAAAGAAGATGTTGGACGCTTTGCACATAGAATTGTACCTGAATGCGCTGGACTTTCGCCCCAGCCTAGCAATTCTGCTAGGAGAAAAGCCCCTAATTGGCCAGTTACACCAGTAATCAACAATGTATTGTTAGAATCCATAGAAATGAACGTAGTGTCAAGTTAGTGGTTATTACTTTTGCAACTCAATTCTTACCTCAATGAAAAAAGGAGATATTCTAAAAGCGCTGGAAAGTGTAGGCAATAGTACTGAAAGCAATATTGTCGCAGCAGATTTGGTTCGAAATATTCAAATCTTCGGCGATGAGGTGATTGTAGATGCTGAAAGCATGAGCCCAACCCTTCAGGCAAAAAAGAAACTGGAGGTAGATATTATGAAGGCCATTCATGATCAAGTCGCTGAAAAGGTAAAGGTTGTCGTGAATGTAAGTGTTAGCGAAAAGTCGAAAGAAACCGCTGAAAACGTGATAAAAGGAGCTCCAATACCTGGTGTTCAGAACATTATTGCGATAGCCTCTGGAAAAGGAGGTGTTGGAAAAAGTACAGTCACCGCTAATCTAGCTATTAGCTTGCGACAAATGGGATTTAAGGTTGGACTGATAGATGCTGACATATACGGACCATCAGCTCCTTTAATGTTCGATGTTCAACATGCAAAACCCATGACGGTTCACGTAGACGGAAAGTCGAAAATGGGACCTGTAGAAGCATACGGAATTAAAATCATGTCGATCGGATTCTTTGCGAACACAGACCAAGCCGTTGTCTGGAGAGGTCCTATGGCCACGAAAGCCTTGACTCAAATGATTCATGATACACATTGGAATGAGTTGGACTTTTTATTAATAGACCTGCCTCCAGGAACTGGAGATATTCATCTAAGTATGGTTCAAAATATGCCGGTTACGGGTGCAGTAGTGGTGAGCACGCCGCAAAAAGTCGCCTTAGCAGATGCTAGAAAGGGAGTTGCCATGTTCCAGATGGATCAGATCAATGTTCCTGTTCTAGGTATTCTCGAAAACATGAGCTACTTCTCCCCGCCTGAATTACCCGAGAATAGATACTATTTGTTTGGAAAAGAAGGCGCTCAGGATCTCGCTGGCCAATTAGATGTACCTTTCCTTGGCGAACTTCCGCTCATACAAAGTATAAGGGAAGCTGGTGATGTAGGACGTCCTGCAGCATTGCAAGAAGGAACTAGCATTCCGTTGGCTTTTGAAGAAATCGCTCGTAATATTGTATCTGAAGTCGCAAAGCGCAATGATAACTTACCGCCAACAGAAATAGTGCGGATCACAACGATGGCGGGCTGTTCCCCTAAAAAATAAAACACGACCGTGAGTGACCTAAACGAACGTATAGAAAAAGCCTTAGACGAAGTCAGACCGTTTCTCGCCAATGATGGTGGAGACATATCTTTAGAAGGCGTAGAAGGAACCACAGTAAAAGTGAAATTTCACGGAGCTTGTGTAGGCTGTAAAGTGAGTGATTTTACACTTAAAGGGGGTATTGAGACGACCATTAAAAAATATGTACCGGAAATCGATCGCGTGATAGCGGTAGATGCCTAAACTCAAAATATCATGCTGCAAATTCAGCGAATCAGACAGGAGCCGGAGGCCATTATTGAAGGTCTTAAAAAACGAGGTATCGATGCGAGCGAAACCGTGCATGCCCTGATCGAATTAGACGCTAACCGTCGCTCCATCCGTCACGAAATGGAAGAAAACCAGCACAGCTTGAACGGGCTCTCCAAAGAAATCGGGGAATTATTCAAGAGTGGTCGTGCGCAAGAAGCTAATGCATTAAAGCAAGAAACCGGTACGCTGAAAGAGGCGATTAAAGACCTCAATGATCGCGTACAATTGATTGCGACTAAAGAGCATGACCTTTTACTAAGCTTACCGAATGTACCGCATGAAAGTGTCAAAGCCGGTCGCGACGAAAAAGATAATGAAGAAGTAAAGCGCGTTGGAACAGTACCTACGTTACACGATGGTGCAAAACCACATTGGGATCTCGCAGAGCAGTACGATTTGATTGATTTTGAATTGGGCGTGAAAATCACAGGGGCTGGATTTCCCGTTTATAAAAATCATGGTGCTCGTTTACAACGTGCAATGATCAACTTCTTTTTAGACGAAAACAGAGCGGCAGGTTATACGGAATACCAAGTACCACACTTTGTAAATGCGGCATCTGGGTACGGCACAGGTCAGCTTCCAGATAAGGAAGGACAGATGTACGAAATGCCTTTAGACGGCCTCTACGCAATTCCTACAGCAGAAGTACCGGTAACAAATATGTTTCGTGATGAGATCGTAAACGCGAAAGAGTTTCCAATAAAAAGTACTGGCTACACGCCGTGCTTCAGACGTGAAGCAGGATCTTACGGAAAGGATGTCCGCGGATTGAATCGCTTACACCAGTTTGATAAAGTAGAAATCGTAAGTATTACCCACCCAGAGCAGAGTTACACTCTACTAGATGAGATGGTTGCCCATGTTGCTGGACTCCTCGATAAACTTGAATTGCCTTACAGAATTTTACGCCTTTGTGGTGGCGACGCTGGATTCACCTCCGCGCTCACCTATGATTTTGAGGTATACAGTGCGGCGCAGGAGCGCTGGCTCGAGGTGAGTAGTGTTTCTAATTTCGAAACCTTCCAAGCGAACCGTCTAAAATTGAGGTTCAAGGATGAAGATGGTAAGAGCCAATTGTGTCATACCCTCAACGGATCTGCAATGGCCTTACCGCGTGTGTTGGCAGCACTTTTAGAGAATCACCAACAAGAGGATGGTATTCGAATTCCTGCAGCACTCGTTTCATACACCGGATTCGATAAAATCGCGTAGACCATGCAAAAACTGCTGTTGTTCTGCACAATAAGCTTCTTAGCGATGAGTTGCACACAAGAGCCATGGCAAATCGAGATGGGCAGCCGTTTGGATTCCATGATTGTATTGGCCAAAAGCCATGAACAGGTGATCGCCAGTACTGATGTTGAGCAGGTAGCCGCTGCTTCCGATGTTTTAGGGGCACACCAAATTTTCTTCTTGGAGCAATTGGATGAGATGGCACGACTTAAGGTCCCAAAGTCAGTGTACACAGGGCCGCTTGAGTCTATGAAAAACTGTGCTAAGTATTTAAATCGGGTTCGAACATCAAAAGACTTAAATCCGGAAAAAAACCGCGAACGGCTATCGAACTTAAGATACGATGTTCTCAAAGGTCATCTCGATAGTACGACTGCTATTGGGTATTACAATCAGGAGGCGATGCTCTTGCGCGATCTTGACCGAACAATGAATAAAAGCTATGGTGGTTGTTTCAGCTGCCTTAGAGAATACGATGCCTTGGTGCTAAAATTGGACTCCTTAAAAGGCTTTATCTTGGAGCCCGATGCGATTCGTTAGACTACTTTTTATTTTTCTCATCCCCCTTGTGAGTCTAGGGCAAAACGATCTGACAGTCTGCGATAGCTTAATGATCAAACGCCAATTCGATGCTGCCGCCGTTTGTCTCGAAAAACTGCATTCGGAAAATCCAGTTGGACCTGCCTACCAAAAACTCATAGAAGCTTATTTAATCCTGGCAGATACGGGTAAAGTATTTAAACTGGCTCGAAAACAAAGCAAAGTATATGGGCAAGCTAAACCTGCTTATTATGTCGATTACTGGCACTTCAGCCTGACCCTCGGGAGGCGTGGCCCAGATTTTAGCGTGCTAGAAAATCTCACTCGTAGCAATCCTTTCTCTGTTCGAGCGAGTGCACAACAACTAGAAAAATACAACTACATCGAAGAAGCCATTGAGCTCTACAAAATCGCAGAAGCTGCCCAGCCGAATGTTCGTACCGCGTTTGAAAGAGGACAATTGCATGCAGAACTAGGACAATACGAGGCTCAATATGAGGCTTATCTCCTAGCAGCACAACAAAACAGAGGCTACTTAAATAGTATTAAAGTTCGGATTGCAAACAATCTAAGCGACGACCCTAAAGACATACATAATACCGCTGTAAAGAAAGTTTTATACCATTCTGTCAAAAAATCTTCCGACCCTTTAGTTGAGCAACTCCTGCTGTTTGTCTTGCGGCAAGAAGGAAGTTTTGATCGCGCATTTTCTTTTATGCAATCTCGGTTTGACGGCAACGCATCAATTCAGCCATTTTTACAAGTTTTACGTGAGGCTCGTGAGGCTAATGCAGATGACGTAGCTGAAGAAATTGGCAATTTCTTATTGACCCAAAAAACTGCTTTATCGCAGCAGCGCGGGACCAACAGCGTCCTGCTTGAGTTAGGAAAATGTTATGAAAAAACTAAGAATCATGCAGCCATTTTTGAGTTGTCTGAAGATTATCCAATAGGTACCTGCGACGCATGTTTTGAATGGGAACTCTACCGTGCATCCTTCCTTTTCGAACATATCGCCACCATTGAAGATAGTCTGCAACAATTGATGTCGTATGAATCCACCCTAGCGCAATTGCGCGAACGCTACCCGAGAAAATTTCAACGTGGATTAACCCATCTTAGCCAAGGCGAAGCGAATCTCCGATTTGGGTACTTTGATGATGCCCTTATGGAGTTTGCACGTGCCGAAACGTTGCTCGAAGATTCAGACGAAGGAGATGTTGCACGACTGAATAAAGCGATGTGTGCTTTTTATGGTGGCGATATTCCCTGGGCAAAAACTCAATTAGAAGTTCTTTTACAGAGTACAAGTAAATCCATTGCAAACGACGCCTTAGAAAACGCATTGATGATTAGTGCAAATTCCGTCGAAGACACATTGATGGAAGGTTTAGATCTTATTCGCGTTCCTATGCTCCTAGAAGCCCAAGGAAAAACAACAGAAGCTGTTGCAAATTACAAGGCATTGAAAAACGTTTTGATAGTACATGAACTTTACGATGACGTGTGCTTAAAGCTCGGGAAGCTTTACGTAGAATCGGCACAATGGCAAGCGGCGTTTGCTGAATTTTCGCTCGTACAACAAGCCGCTGGCGAAGGCATGTGGAAAGAAGACGCAATCTTCTATATGGCTAAGTGTCGATTCGAACTGAAGCAAACAGAGGCTGCATCAGCCTTAGAGGATTATTTATTAAACTACCCCGCAGGATTATATTTTGACCAAGCTAGAACCATGTATCGTACATTAGCATTATGAGTCAACATATTTATAACGTTACCGTTGTTGTCGATACTTCCATCGAAGAAAAATGGAAGCAGTGGATGGTAAAAGAACACATTCCCGAAGTCATGGACACGGGGATGTTTAGAAGCTTTCTTTTTACACAGGTCTTTCCTGAACAGGAACAAGACAACCCGAGCTACAGCATTCAGTACCGTGCTGCAGATCTCGAAAGCATTAAACTGTACATGCAGATGTACGGACCTGAACTACGTAAGAAAACTGAAAATGCTTGGGGAACACATGCACTCGCCTTCAGAACCATTCTTGAAGTGATCGACGAAAAATAATGACGAAAACACAACGCATTTTCACTCTTGAGAACGGTCTCCAATGCTCGTTTCAAGCGCAACGTAGCAGCGTTGCTCACGTAGTGGTTGCCATTCGCGCTGGAGCTAGAGATGAATTGGACCACCAACAAGGTTTAGCACATTTCCTCGAGCATAATCTTTTCAAAGGCACCTCAAAACGTAAAGCATATCATATTCTTTCGCGATTAGACGATGTGGGTGGAGAGCTCAACGCATACACCACCAAAGAAGAGACGATTATACATGCTAGTTTTTTAAAAACAGACTTTCGTAGAGCGCTCGAACTGCTTTACGATGTACTCGCTAATAGCACCTTCCCTGAAAAAGAATTAGAAAAGGAAAAAGAAGTCATCAAGGATGAAATTTCTAGTTATAAAGACGCACCTGGGGAAAGTATTTTCGACGATTTCGAAGACCATATTTTCAGAGGCGACCCTTTGGGGAGGAATATCTTAGGCACTCCAGAAAGTGTAGACGGACTCTCACGTGCAGATATTCTTGAATTTCAATCGCGAACCTACACTGCCAATCGCATTAAGTTGGCCGTGGTAGGACCCTTCGGTGGCGAACGCGTTGAGCGTACGGTAGCCGAACTTTTCGCCGGCTTTCAGTTTGCCGATTCGAATTGGGAGAACACTTTCAAAGGCGATGGCCAACCCGATCGTGTAGTAGAGAATCTTGCGCAATTTCAAGACCATTATATGGTGGGATGGAGAACCTGCGGCATTCATGGCCATGATCGTCGCAGCCTGTCTTTGCTAAATAACATACTGGGTGGACCTGCCATGAACAGCAGGCTCGGATTAAATATCAGGGAAAAGCACGGCATTGCATACAATATTGAAAGTTACCTTAACCTCTACAGTGATGTAGGAATGATGGGAATCTACCTTGGGTGTGATCCACAGCAAACAGAAAGAGCCGCCGCACTCGTGGCTAAAGAAGTAGCAAAACTGCGAGATACAAAGTTGGGTACCTTGCAAATGAGTAAGGCTAAAAAGCAATTTTTAGGACAAATGGCCATGAGCGAAGACAACGGACTCAATTCAGCCGTTGGCGCGGCTCGCGCACTTTTACACTTCGGCCGGGTTAACGATTTTGAAACGGTTGCCTCGAAAATACAAGCCATAACAGCCGAACAGCTTCAAGATGTAGCAAATGCCTATCTCGTTCCGGATAAAGCTTTTGAACTGATTTATAAAAAACAATAATTCATGGAGTTCCTTAGCGACGACCTTCAAGAGTACATCGGTGCTCACACTACCAAAGCACCCGAATATTTAAATGAATTAGAACGTGAAACCTGGGTTAAAGTGGTCATGCCACGAATGCTAAGCGGACACGTACAAGGGCAGATTTTAAAACAATTTTCGATGATGAAGCGCCCGAAATACCTTTTAGAAGTTGGCACTTTTACGGGGTATGCGTCTCATTTTTTGGTCGAAGGACTTCAGGAAGGTGGCGAGTTCCATGCCGTCGAAATCAACGAAGAATTAGAATCCATCATTAAGAAGTATTGGGCACAGCACCCAAAATTCGATCAAATGCATCTACATATTGGTGCCGCTTCGAAAGTCCTTGAGAGCCTCAAAAAACCATGGGATTTTATTTTCCTTGACGCGGACAAGGCAGGGTTACTTACCTATTACGAACAACTCCTTCCACTCATGCCGTCAAATGCAATCATGCTGATAGACAATATCTTATGGAGCGGAAAGGTAGCGGAGCCAGTGGCGAAAAACGATAAGGATACTAAAGCGATTTTAGCCTTGAATGAGCATGTGGCAAAAGACCCCAGAGTGGAACAAGTTATTCTCAGTGCCCGCGACGGAATTATGATGGTCCGCAAAGTCTAAATTATTGTTTTCATTCCGTATATTGTTGTCGTAAAATTTACTTGAAAAAAAAATTATGAAAAAAGTTCTACTCCTTGCTGCGGTAGCTTTTGGTTTTAACGCAATGGGTCAAGACGCTGCTAATGCACGTTTGATGCAGGCGGAATTACCAGTTTCAACCGCTGCTAAAGAAAAAATTGAAGACATCATGCTCAAAAGAGGTGGTGCCGTAGATGATCTCTACGATTACACGGATTTCTTGTACCAGTACTACAGCTCAGATATGACGCTAGGTGCCATTACGACGACACCAGATTCCTCTACAGTGATTGTATACTCTGACGGTTCAACCGGCAACTCTTACAACCACGCGGTAGGTGCAACATATGACTTCAACTATTACGGTTGGGGCGACAATGAATTTGATGAGGGTGATCAAGTAACGATCGATTCACTATTTGTGATTGGTGGTTACGATATCTTTAATGGTAACAATTCTGATAAAATTCGCTTTACCATCTTTAAAGGTTCAAATGGCTTTTCAGCTCCGTTCTCAGGTGTACAGTACAATGCGGCTACTTTCGCTGCACTTGACCCAACAGTTCAGCCTACAGCAAAAACAATGGCGTATGCAGGAGATTCTGATGGTGGAGTTGCGGGCGGCGTAACTGCAACAACTACGACTGTTATTGACTACAACCTTAGCACGGCAGATAGTGGTGTTGCCGTTGTAGGTGTAGAGGTACCAAACGGTGGTTTCTCATTGATGGGTGACGAATTGTTAGGTATCTTCATTGAATACCTACCAGGTGGATTAACTGCAACTGATACAATCGATTACTCTAACAATACCGGTGATATCAATCCTTTCTACTTCTACTACTATAGTGAAGGAAATACTGCTGCACCACAGGGTTATTTCATCCAAGATTATGACAGCACGTCTACAAACTGTTCAAACTTCCTATTCTCGGATACGCGTTACGCGGCTTGGACTGGAACATCAGCGTGGAGAAACGACCAAACGAGTATCAACATGTCATACTCGCATTTAATTTCTTTACGCGCGAGCGGTACTTCTTCGGTCGGTGTTGATGAACTAGCGACTACTGAGGTTTCAGTATTCCCTAACCCATCTAACGGTGTCATTAACGTTGAATTGAACGCAAATGCTGCAGCTACAGTAACAGTAGTGGACGTATTGGGTCAGATCGTTTACCGTTCTAACGAAAACTTCGTAGCCGGTGAGCGTAAAATGATTAACCTAAGCAACAAAGCAAAAGGCATGTACATTTTAACTGTTGAAGGTGAAGGTGTAAATACTGTAGAGCGTATCTCTATCAAGTAACCTCACTCGCTTAAGACACGAAACCCAAAAGCCCGGATGCGCATGCATCCGGGCTTTTATTTTTAAGCTACAGCAATTTTATTTTCTCAGCGCCGTACGCACTTGTTTAAAGAGCTTACTCTTGAAGACATAATCTTCTACATCGGCATTGGTACTTCCCAAAACCTGATCATTAGTTCCTTCCCATACCTTATGACCTTCCTTCATAAATACCACGTGATCTCCTATTTCTAAAACCGAATTCATATCGTGGGTATTTACAATGGTGGTCATTCCAAACTCATGGGTTATCTCTTGAATAAGTTGATCGATCACTATGGCTGTTTCTGGATCTAATCCTGAATTAGGTTCATCACAGAAGAGATAGTTGGGATTCATGGATATCGCACGTGCAATAGATACGCGCTTTTGCATACCTCCACTTATTTCACTTGGGAATAATTTATCCGCGCCTTCCAATCGCACACGATCCATCACAAATTTCACGCGTGCATCTTTTTCATGCTCCGTCATTGTAGAGAACATCTCTAAAGGGAATCGTATGTTTTCTGCAACCGACATACTGTCGAACAGTGCACCGCCTTGAAAGACCATGCCAATCTCTTGACGCAGGGTTTTACGGCGTTGTTTTGACATTTCACCCAACACTTCCTCACCGTAATGAATGCTTCCACCATCAGGCTCAAATAGACCCAAAATGGTTTTTAGGAATACGGTTTTACCCGATCCCGACCGACCAATGATTAGATTCGTTTTTCCAGGGTAAAAATCGACATCAACACCCTTTAAAACGTGATTCTCGCCGAAACTCTTGATAATGCCCTTTGCTTGAATCATGAGGTGAGGATGAGATCTGTAAGTAAATAATTGGCCAAAATAATGGCAAGACATGAGCGCACTACCGCATTCGTGCTCGCTACACCCACTTCAACCGCACCACCCTTTACGGTATATCCGCTGTAGGCACTTACGGATCCAATAATAAAGGCAAAAACTACCGTCTTTATCAAGGCGTAAAAAGCATTTTCAAAAGGAATGAATTCCAGTCTGTAACCCATAATACTTTCCTCAAACGGAACTAAGCCTAACAAATCTCCAGCCATTGCGCCACCCCACAAACCCAAGAATAGGGACATGATGATAAGGATCGGGTTGAATAGTAATTGCGCAACAATCTTAGGAAGAATTAAAAAACTAGCGCTATTTACCCCCATTACTTCGAGCGCATCAATCTGCTCGCTCACGCGCATGGTCCCTAGACTCGAAGCTACGTTTGAACCTACTTTTCCGGCGAGAATTAAACTCACCACTGTCGGGCTAAACTCGAGCGTTATGGATTCACGCGTTGCCATCGCAATATAATAGGTGGGTATTAGCGGATCATCACTCAACTGAAAGGCCGTCTGTATGGTGACAACGCCACCCATGAAGACAGAAAGAATAACAACAATACCTATAGAGTCCAGACCGAGTAACTGAATTTCCTTTACCAATGCACGGTAAAAAAGTTTCCAGCGGTCTGGGCGTCTAAAGACTTTCGTCATTAAAAGCGCATAAGCACCAATTCCTTCAAAAAAGTTCGTGATCATATGGCTAATTTACAGTTTCTTTGAAGGAGAAACTCATTCCTATGAAGCAATTTATCGCGATTTGTTTGGTCTTCGCCGGCCTACTTTTAAGCAGTTGTGGGAGCGCAAAAGATTGCGACTGCCCATCATTCTCTCAACAGATTGAATCTCAAAGTGCAAAGGGTTAATGGCCCAATTCGATAATCTCCTTCCCTACCTGCCAGCAGGTGATTATGAGCCCTTGTTTTCAAAGTGGCTTGAAGGTTTAAATTATCAAATCGCTATCTCGAGACCGCGAAAGTCTAAATTGGGGGACTTCCGTCCGCCACGTCTCGGACAAATCGCTCGCATTACTATGAATGCCGACTTGGGGGCCTTTCAATTCTTAACGACACTGACTCATGAAATCGCGCATTTAATTGCTTGGGAAAAATACGGTCGTCGTGCCGCACCACACGGGAAGGAATGGAAAGCTATTTTTCGCGAAATGTTGGTAGAATTGGCACAGCACCAAGCTTGGCCTGAAAACTATAGCCGTGCACTTTTAAAGCATGCAAAAAGTCCAAAGGCGGCCGTGGGAGCTGATCCACACCTCCAACAAACCTTATTACTTTTAGACGAATCCACAGACCTTCTACTTCAGAGTCTCAATGCTGGAGAGAAGTTCACCTTCAAAGGGCGACACTTCCGGTACGATGAAAAACGACGGACTCGAGCATTAGTGACGGAACTAGGCACGAAAAAGCAATACACCATACCGCTTGTTGCCCGCGTGGAGCGTATAGATTAGTTACCTTTGCGCTAAAGTTTTGGCGCAGATGGCGAAGAATATCTTTTCAACGAACTACACTTTAGGAATTCTAGGCGGGGGTCAATTGGGCAAAATGATGCTCTACGCCACCCGAAAATTTGATATCAAAACCAAAGTGCTGGACCCCAATCCCGATGCACCGGGGCAGTTTGGCGCTAATGCGTTCACCGTGGGTTCGCTCCAAGATTACGATACCGTAATGGCTTTTGCCGCAGATTGCGATACCGTCTGTATCGAGATTGAAGCCGTCAACGTACAAGCCTTGCGCGATCTTCGTGCACAAGGAAAAAAGGTTCACCCGAATCCGGATAGCCTGGAACTCATTCAAGACAAAACCAAGCAAAAACAATTTTACGCCGATCATAACATCCCTACCTCACGCTTTGAGATGGTGACTGGTAGAGTCGGTTTTGAAGCTGCCCAAAAGCGCTGGCCATTGCCCTTCGTTTGGAAAGCTGCAACGGGAGGATACGATGGCTTTGGTGTTGTGGTTTGTCGCAGCGAAGATGATATTCAAAATATCCCCGATGCACCTGGAATGCTCGAAGCCTTTGTTGACTTCGAATTGGAGGTTAGTGTTATCGTAGCTAGAAACGAAAGCGGCGAAGTAACGACCTTCCCTGTGGCAGATCAAGAGTTTCATCCGACTGCGAATCAGGTGGAATACGTCCTATGCCCCACCGTTTTAGACGAAACAATGCAGCAAAAAGCCAATGCTATTGCCATCCGCACTGCGGAAGCCTATGATATCTGCGGCCTACTCGCAGTGGAATTGTTCGTCACTGCCGACGGAGAGATCTTAGTTAACGAAGTAGCTCCACGTCCCCATAATAGCGGACACCACACCATAGAAGCTTGCTATACGAGCCAATTCGAACAACACGTTCGTGCCGTCCTAGATTTACCTCTGGGTTCCACCGAGCTCAATGCGGCAAGCGTTATGGCGAACCTAGTGGGTGCCGAGGGCTATAGCGGAGATGTCGTGTACCAAGGGTATGACGAGTTGCTCGGAGAACCAGGTGTGAACATTCACATTTACGGCAAGGCACAAACCCGTCCTTTCCGTAAAATGGGACACGTCACAGTAGTGGCAAAAGATAGAGACGAAGCCCGCAAGCGCGCCGAGTGGGCAAAGAATAGTATATTGGTCAAAAGCAAATAGTCATGATCGGAATCATTATGGGCAGCACTTCAGACCTGCCAGTTATGCAACAAGCTGTAGATGTATTGGACGAATTAGGCCTAGCCTATGAAGTTGATATCGTGAGTGCCCACCGCACGCCAGAGAAGCTTATGGATTACGGTCAAAACGCGCACAAAAGAGGCATTAAAGCTATCATTGCCGGAGCCGGCGGTGCAGCGCACCTTCCGGGCATGGTCGCTTCTGTGAGCCCATTGCCAGTCATAGGTGTTCCTGTGCACAGTTCAAATTCCATCGACGGCTGGGACAGCGTACTTTCTATTCTTCAAATGCCAGGCGGCGTTCCTGTGGCTACCGTAGCACTGGATGGTGCAAAGAATGCAGGTATCCTTGCGGCACAGATTGTGGGATCGTCAGATGCAGCGGTTTTAGATAGCGTTATTGCCTACAAGGAAAGCTTAAAAGCCAAGGTCTTGAAGGGTGCTGAGGAGGTCAAAGCCAAATATTCTAAGTAAGGTAAGAGTAATGAATGTAGCGTATTAAACGTCCCTTTCACCGGGCTGCATCGCTCCTTTCAATCGTCTGATAATCCACCATCCTAAGGGGACATAAGAGGTCCAGAGGATAAAGAATGGTAGTATCGCCATGACGCTCAAATAAGTGCTTGTTTTGCCGCCATTTTCTCGGAACTCGAAAAGAAAATATACGACATACGCTACGTAAAGTAATACAAGGCAGAGCGTACTACCCACCCAATATTTACGAAGAAATGATTTGAAGAAATCTTCATACGGCTGAGTAGATACCCTTTTGTACCATACCCAATTCAACCAAGCATGAAAAGGCAGAGAGCCAATCATAGCAATTACGCAGCTCATCAACAACACCATCCCTAAACCATCAAAATAAAGAGTGCCATTGGGAATATTAACTCCTAAAAGAACGAGGAACGACAGAAAAAAACTACCTAGAATAGTGCTACCTAAGTAGTATACAAGTCCGTATTGAGACGGCATTTAGAGACGCTTCAAATGCTGAACGAGAATTTCTTTTTTACGGTTACTTACCGGTACCGTTGAGCCTTCCGTTAGTAATAGGTACCCACCGTCGGCGCTTACGTAACGAGCAATCATTTCTAGATTAACCAAATGACTTTTATGGACGCGTTCGAAACCGGCCGGACGCAATAAAGTCTCATATTCCTTCATCGTCTTTGAGGCCAAAACTGAGGTTTTATTCTTGAGAAAGAACTGCGTGTAATTTGAACTACTTTCGCAACGTACAATCTCACTGACATTAAGTATGTGCATACCTTCTGTAGTTGGGATGACCAATTTTTTCGGTGCACCCTTACTCGCTATTTCCGCAACTGCCGCCTGTTCTGGTGAAATTCTAGTTCCCGCTTTACGGACAGCTTTTACGAGATCTTCGGCATCAATGGGCTTCAATAGGTAATCAAGAGCGGCATGCTTGATAGCTTGTATGGCAAATTCATCGTGGGCGGTTGTAAAAATCAGCGAAGGAAAATCGGATCCTTTCGCTTTCTCTAATAAATCGAAACCCGTCTCGCCGTTTAAGTTCACGTCTAAAAAGAGTAGATCAATATCATCTTCACTTAACACCGCGATCGCCTCATCTACAGTTTGGCAAGCCGCTACCACTTCTACCTCTGGACAGAATAGATTAAGTTTTCCTTGGAGGGATTCCAAGACAGGACGTTCATCGTCTAATAAGAGTGCTTTCATGGAGGTTTATTATACTTCTAACTTACTATTTAATGCCCAAAATCGGAAGGTATAATGAGTGAAACCCGTATTCCGGTAGATGAAGTCGATTCAGCAAGAGGTTCAATGTGTTTTCCAAAAGTCTGACCATACTTTTTACTCAATAAATCCAGTCGTTCCTCTATTATCGCTAATCCGTGACTCCCAGAGGATGTTACTTCAGCAGGCATACCAGGACCATTGTCTTCTACTGCAATACAAAGCCTGTTTTCATTCAAAGTGATTCGAATGCGCAGAACGGCCTCTTGTTCCATTGCCATAACCGGTCTTAAGGCGTGTTGCACCGCATTTTCAACAATAGGCTGCAACAACATGGGTGGAACGTAATGATCGAAGGTATCTAGTTCTTCATCCACTTTCCACTGCACTTCAAAATTCCCATATCGCAATTTACAGAGGTCTAAATATTGATTGATCAACTCCATTTCATCTGCCAATACCATCGCTTCACTTCGAGAACTGTCGAGCGTCAATCGCATCATTTTCGCCAATTTCCCCATGTACTTCACCGCATCCTTCGGCTCATTTTTAAAGATGAAATTCGAAATCGCATCGAGCGCATTGAATAAAAAATGGGGATTCATTTGCAGGCGCTTGCTGGCCAATTCCGCATCCGCCAAGCGTTCTTGTAACTGCAACCGTTCTTCCAAGCGATTTTTAGTCTTTCGCTGACGCAATACTAAAATGGATGCGGCACCCAAAACAATAGCCACCCAAGGCCAAATACGTTTGTACCAAGGTGCGCGGACTGTGAATGCATATTCAGCATTCATTCCCTGAGCAAAATCTAAACGCGTACTGGTTTGAATTTCGAGGGTATAATTTAGTGGCGCCGGACGCTCCATGATCACACGTTCACCTACAGAAAAAGATTCCCATGCTCCAACGTTGAGACGGTACCTACCATATACTTCACCAGCAGATACCTTCTGCTGTAGGACCGTAAATCCGATGGTTGTTGGGGCAATCTCCAGATCCTCAAAAGAATCAATTCGCAGTCCATTTTGCCAAAAAAGAACTCCTATATCTCGTAAATCGTTAGGTTTTCCTTCGTTGAGGAATTCCCACAATCCCTTTGGCGTAGCAACGAATAAATTTCCATTATTGAGCGTCACATCATAACTGCCCGGACCCATGGCCGGTAATCCTCGAGCGGAAGTAATACTATATAGTGCTCCGGTACTATCAAAGACTTCGAGCCCATTTGGTCCAAAACCATAATACGTGTTGCCAATAGTATCTACGTCAAAGTAGGGTTCAGGCGCAGGAGTGCGATCAGACGGAGTGGAAAAATCATCCATCGCCCAGTTACTATTTAATAATTTTTCCAACGCAATAACACCTAGGGGGGTGCGAACACTGGGTCCATCAAAAGCAAAAATGGGTAGGCCTTCGTAGCGCAGTTGCCAGCCTTTTTCCCAGCGGTATAATCCCGCCTCTGTACTTAAAAGCAGGCCGAAAGGCGTCGATGCCACGTCAAAAATCAGCCCTTTTGCAACAAATACATCAATCAAATCATTTTGAGCATAGGCACTGAGCTCCGATCCGTTCCGAATAAAAGTAAGACCGGTATCATAGGGAGCCATTTGTAGGTCTGGGAAATGCCAGATACCTGAGGGCCGTTCGTCTATTCTAGTCCCTTCATCGGTGAACTGAATACGTAAAAATCCATCTTCAGCAGTGTAGGTGGTTCCATCTGGTGAAGTAACGGATATAGGATAGGCTTGCAAGGTGCCACTGGTCACCGGTTCGCAATTTTCGAAATCGTATACGACGGATCTCGAAAATTCATTAAAACGGCGAGACGGCGAAATACGCTGTTCTACCAAAACAAAAACACCAGAACCCTGCGTCCCGATATAGAGCGTATCCTCGCACCACGAAAGCGCAGTTACAGGGTCTGCAGGAAAGCCCTGAGAACGCTGTATAATTTGAGCCTGTAAAGAAGCTGCGAATAAAACGCCAATGGAAAAAAAGAATCCTTTCATAACACAATGTTAGCGAAAGGATTCTGATTCTTTAGTGCCTTTTGACACAAAATGAAAACAAGAGAGAATTAGGCAATCGTCTTTTTTTCTGCGACCTTATTAACTACAATTTCGCAAGAGATATTGTAGGATTCGTCCTCATTGAACGGGGTAACTGCTTTCAGTCCTTCGCGAATGCGATTCAATTCATCCCGGCGTGTTTTGAAATGCTCGAATGGAAGACCACGTTCCGCATTGCTAAACATTTTACGATCTAAGAAATTTATTTTCTCAGAGATTAATTCGTGAATTACCGCCAAGGCCTCTTCGCCAGAGTAGTTACTGTCAATGAGTTTAATAGAAGTCATGTGCTTAACATTTGTTCAAAAATGAAGCTTATTATCCATTTGTTTTTATTTATTTTATTGATACTTACCATTAGGAACTATTATGAAGTATACTTTGCGTCAATTAGAGGTTTATCATGCAATAGCAAACTGCCTCAGCTTTACTAAAGCAGCCGCAATGCTTCACCTCAGCCAACCGGCGGTCTCCATTCAATTCAAAACTTTTTCAGATCAATTTGAGCATCCCTTGATTCAATACCAAGGCAAAAAATTCGTTTTGACGGATCTAGGTAAGGATGTGCATCTAAAATGTGAGCGGATTTTAAACGAAGTCGATCTTTTAGAACAATTGGACCGCTTCGATGAAGGGCAGCTTAGTGGCACATTAAATATCTCTTCTGTAAGCACCGGTAAATATGTAATGCCTTTCTTGCTCAAAACCTTTTTAGATGATCACCCGTTCGTGGATATCAAATTAGATGTGACTAACAAAAGAGCTGTCATCAAAAGTCTTGAAAGTAATTCGAATGACTTTGCGCTTTTATCCGTCATGCCGACGAGTATTGCTTTAGAAACCGAGGCGCTGATGGACAATGAATTGGTTCTCGTGAGTAATACAGCAAATGCTCAAATCATCAAGAATAAGGGATTTACCGATTTTCTATTTTTACTGCGAGAGGAGGGTTCCGCCACCCGTCAAGCCATGGAAAAGTTCATGCAAGAACTCGCCCTTATCCCAAGGAAGAACATGAGTCTTACCTCTAATGAAGCTGTCAAACAGTCTGTTATTGCCGGACTTGGTATATCTGTCATGCCGATCATAGGCATCAGAAACGAGCTCAACGAAGGCATTTTACAAATCATACCAACGAAGGGCTTACCTATTACCACTACCTGGCGGCTCGCATGGTTAAAAAACAAACGATTTTCGCCAGTTGCAAAAGTATTCTTGAAACATATTCAAACCCATAAATTGGAACTCATTGAAAAATCATTTACGTAAATTGGTCTCATGAAAAAAACACTTCCCTTCCTGCTAATTCTCATTCTATTTGTGACCTGCACCACTGACGAGGCACGATTAAATCGCGAGATCGCAGAGATTGAAAATTATTTAGCGACGACCGGACTTGATTTTACAGAGACCCCTTCTGGGTTATTTTACCATGTTCTTGACTCCGGAAATGTGAATCGTATACCTGACAGTACCAATGAGGTTAGCTTTAAACACGTTGGCTATCTATTAGATAGTACGATATTTTCGAACGGTTGGTACGCATCTAGCCATGTCTCCATGCCAATGTTAGTTCAAGGATTTCAGCAAGGACTTCAAATTGCGGGAGAGGGCGGAACCGCTGTTGTAGTTTTTCCATCAACCCTAGGTTACGGGGAAAAAGGTGCAAGTACAGTTCCTGAATATTCGCCGTTGATCTTCAGATTGAAATTGGTCAATTACTATTAAATCGTTCGTAACTTTTAGTTGCTGACAAAATTTGATTTTAGCCACTCGTAGAAGCATTTTATTGGGAAACACACCCAACTATGCTTACGAATATTGCGCTCTACTACTATCTCATCTATACGCCGCTTCAGTTTTGGCCGTGTGAAGCTCAAACTCATGTGGCTATACGCAGTTTCGGTCTTCCGCAACACGGTGCAACCGCAGGAATCTTTCACGACAAGGGCAAAGCGATTATTGACATCGCCCATCTAGACGTCTACTCGCAATACAGTCTACTCCTAGGCACACCTATTTCATTGACAGAAAACCTTACGCTGGAAAGCAGTTTAGGTGGTAGATATACATCACTTAAGAACCTGAGTTCATACTTCGATCCTATTGTTCATGCGATCGTTTCCTATGTACCCGATGCGCAAAGTGTTTTACGAGTGACTACAGGATACGACCGCGGGCAATTCATTGCCCGTGCAGAACAGTTTTATTTTATATCCAAAGAATGGTCTGTCGCCGCTGGCTGGTGCCGAGACGATCTTCTCCCTGCTGCGCTCTACGCTCAGGTAAGTTATATACATAAGGAGGTTGGTGTGTTTTGGGTTCAACAAGGTGCCTACGCGGCAATGGGCTTTCATTGGATGAAAGACCGCTATACTATTAGTGCCTTAATAGGAAATACCAAGCTGGTTGGTAGTGCAACGTTAAACTATATACCGTGAGATGGTGGTGGTATCTTTTCTTTTGTAATGTACTCTGCGGTCAGTCTTTTTTAGAAGAATGGACGCCAGCGAGAACCACTGTCTTAGACACATTGACCGTTAATAATTGTCCACCGGAATGGCTGTGGCAATGGTTCGGACTGAGCAAAGAAGCAGTGTACGCTATTGTTGAGTATAGGGAATATATGGGTCACATCATTGACCCCATAGAACTCGTTGGATTACCGGGATTAACAAAACAGGGAATTCAGGATTTAGCGGAAAAGTTGCTCTTCTCACGAGAAAGGCCAAAAAGAAATAAGAGCCAACTGATTTTTAGTGGTAGCCTTCGTAACGGGCTTCGAATAAAAACGAAATTCACTTGCAACCAGGGTCGTTTTGAATGGGGCGGGCTAAAAGAGTTGAGTATAAAAGACGGACAATACAACCCATCTGAACCCGTAACCTTTTTCGGCGCAAAACATAATGGAGTAGTAAAATCAAAGTGGCTCATAGGTACGCATACCTTACTACTTGGAGAAGGCCTACTAAGCGGTAGTAATGGCTTTGGAACCAGTAGTACTCGCGAACAGTTCGCACAGGGACTACGCGGTACTATCAGTACATATGGGGCGGTCAGAAAGGGTTTTGGTGCATCTGGTCAATTCGAAAATGGACAGATTTATATAAGCTTCGATGAGGATGCGGGAGTAAGTGGCGCTATTGAATATACGGGACACCAAAGTACCTTAGGTTTCGGTCAGGTGAATGGAGCAGTTACTGCCTATTTTAAAAGTCAGTGGAAGTCGCATCGTTGGTTTGGGGAGTTTACGACACAGGAACAAGCCTTGGGTTGGAACTGGTGGCGAGACGACTTACTGTTTGAGGGCTACTTAAACCGAAAAGAGGAGCGGCTGCATTCTGCCATTAGCATGCAATGGCGGGATGCCCAAGGACAATGGTCCTTGCAGTTGTTTGAGGGTCGGTTTAAAGGGAATTGGCAAGGTGAATTTTTGCGCTACCAATGTGTCGCCTCCGATGAAGGCACCCTAC
>JAOMWM010000018.1 GCA_028357285.1 Schleiferiaceae bacterium
GGCTAAAACGCTGCTCAAAACTGTTTTCATCGGCGATCCTGTTTTCAAAGGAAACCTTTACTGAAATGGAAAAACGCATCTGTGAAACCTCACTAGGACCGCGTGCCGCTTGCGGACGTAAACTGTAATCTGTAATAGCGCCTGAAAACTCCATATCCGCGGGACCTTCAACTAAACGTAATGAAGTTTGCTGTACGAAGATATCTTTCAACGATTCGGTAAAAATCTGTGACATCTCTGGATTCACGATCGCAGCCGTATTGTCAAAGAAATCTACATTTAATGTCGTGGCCTCTCCTACATTTCCACCGGTAAAGCTGTAACCGCCTTTACATCCTGAGAGGATGAGGAGAACCAGCACTGCAGGAAAGAAAGAAAATAGGCGCATTATTCTAGGTTGTATTGTTTAATCTTCCGGTACAAGGTACGTTCGGATATGCCTAATTCTTTAGCAGCAGCCTTTCGTTTTCCTTGCGTCTTGTCCAATGCCTTTTTGATCAATTCAATTTCTTTGTCGACTAGACTCAGATTCTCAATTTCAATGGTATGCGTATCGTCATCGAAGGCGTCGTATTCGTCCGGATTTACAAAAGAAACGTCGTTCGACCCATTTCCCGTATAAGGCGTCACTGACGAACGCTCGGTATATTCTGCACCAATCTGCGGGTATTCACGCTGAACACCTTCATAGAAGCCTTCACCATTCTGAACCGCCTTTTTAAGGGCATTTAATTCCGAACGCATCTCGAACAAAAGCTTGTATAACGCCTCTCGCTCTTTTGCAAAATCCGCATTGCTTACGCCATCACTAATCCTGGAATTGGCTAAAGCAGGAAGGTTCGGAGCATCCACTTCCGGTAAATAAGCTTTAAGTATTTCCTTACCTACTAATCGTGTCGTTTCTATAACACTCATCTGCTCGGCGAGGTTACGCAACTGGCGAATGTTTCCAGGCCAGCGGTAATGCTCCAACAATCGCACTGCCTCATCATCTAGACGCAGCGGCGGAAGATGGTATTTATTCGCGAAATCGGAGGCGAACTTTCGAAACAACAGATGTATATCCGAAGGACGCTCCCGCAAAGGCGGCAGATGAATTTCTACGGTGTTTAATCGGTAATATAAATCCTCACGGAATTTGTGATTTTTGATGGCATTAAGCATCCCCACATTCGTGGCTCCTACAACGCGCACATCTATTTTATTCGCTCTTGAGGCGCCCACACGAATAAATTCACCCGTTTCTAGAACGCGTAACAACCGAACTTGAGAAGGCATAGGCAGCTCGCCCACCTCATCTAAAAAAATAGTACCCGCATCGGCTTCCTCAAAATATCCTTTGCGCGCTCCAGTCGCTCCAGTAAAGGCACCTTTTTCATGACCGAAAAGTTCTGAATCTATAGTTCCTTCTGGAATAGCACCACAGTTTACCGCGATGTATGGATTGTGTTTTCTGTGGCTCAGTGCATGAATAATCTTAGGTATGCTCTCTTTACCCACACCACTCTCTCCGGTGACGAGCACGCTGATATCTGTAGGCGCAACTTGCACGGCTTTCTCTAAGGCGCGGTCCAGTAATGGACTTACCCCAATTATTCCGAAACGTTGTTTTATGCTCTTGATATCTGACATAGCTTCAATTAATTTAAGCCTCAGGGTTCGCCACCACTGATCCCAACAGTGTGGCCGTAGTACAACTATTAATCTTAACGTGAATGAAGTCGCCTGGTTTAAAATCATGGCGATCAAAAACGACTACACTGTTCGTATCCGTTCGTCCAAACAATTGTGCCTCGCTTTTCTTAGAGGTTCCTTCCACCAAAACTTCAAACGTCTTACCGACCATTTGTTCGTGGCGGTAAAGGCTGTGCTTGCTTTGCAATTGGATGATTTCTGTCAATCGGCGTTTCTTCACCTCCTCTGGAATATCATCTTCCAATTTTCTAGCTGCATACGTATTAGGACGCTCACTGTAAAAGAACATGTAACCGAAATCGTATTTCACATAATCCATCAGACTCAATGTCTCTTGATGATCCTCTTCCGTTTCCGTCGGGAATCCCGAAATCATGTCGTGGCTGATAGCGCAACCAGGTATAATGCGCTGAATGCGGTCGATCAGCGCCATATATTCTTCGCGGTTGTGACCGCGGTTCATCAATTCTAAGATGCGCGACGATCCCGACTGAACCGGCAAATGGATGTAATTACAGATGTTCTTGTATTTCGCAATGGTCTCCAGCACATCGTCGCGCATGTCTTGCGGATTCGAAGTGGAAAAGCGAATACGCATGTGCGGTGCTGCTTCAGCAACCATAGACATGAGGTCAGCGAAATGTACAGCACTAGCTTTTGCTACATCTGAAGCCTTCTCAAAATCTTTTTTCAAACCGCCACCGTACCACAGGTAGCTGTCCACGTTTTGCCCTAACAAGGTGATTTCCTTGTATCCACGTTTTGATAAATCCAATACTTCGTCTACAATGGTCTGCGGGTTACGCGAACGTTCTCGGCCACGAGTAAACGGAACTACACAGAACGTACACATATTGTCGCAGCCACGAGTAATGGATACAAAAGCACTCACACCGTTGCCGCCTAGACGAACAGGCTCAATATCGTCGTAGGTTTCTTCCTTACTCAAAATAACATTGACTGCCTTTCTTCCACCGTCAAGCTCTTGCAAGAGATTCGGTAAATCTCTGTAGGCATCTGGACCTACTACTAGATCTACTAATTTCTCTTCTTCTAGAAGTTTGCCTTTAACACGCTCTGCCATACAGCCGAGCACCCCTATTTTCATGTCGGGGTTCTTCCTCTTGTGGCCGTTAAAATGATTGAGTCGGTTACGAACGGTTTGTTCTGCCTTGTCTCGAATAGAACAGGTATTCAGTAATACTAAATCTGCTTCCTCGGCATTTTGTGTTGTGGTGTACCCCTCTTTACCCAAGACAGAAGCAACAATCTCGCTATCTGAGAAATTCATCTGGCAACCGTATGACTCGATGTAGAGTTTCTTTGTGCCCGTTGGATTTTTGGTTTCGAGAACCGTTCCGTCGTGTTCATGTGGGTTCTTATCGCCCTCGGCGTAGAGACCCCTTCCGCTTGCGCGCTTTGTCTTTGCTTCCATAATTGTGTTCCGCTCAAAACTTTACTTTCTTTCGCGGTGGTACAAAGATACAAGCAATGCTGACAATTTGTCCGATTTTAAAAAATCTATTACGTAGTAATACGGAATCCTCGAAAACCACTCCATTATATAAGGAGTTGAAAGTTGCCGATTTTTAGCCTTTACTTTGCGGCAATAATTAAAATGCATCCCGCATCCTATGGCAAAGAATCTCGTAATCGTTGAGTCACCTGCAAAGGCAAAGACTATTCAGAAGTACCTAGGCGCCGATTTCCAAGTACTGTCCTCTTATGGACACATTCGCGATTTGTGCGATAAAGGAATGGCCATTGACATAGAAAACAATTTCCAACCGGAATATTGTGTTTCAAAAGACAAAACCAGTCTAGTCAAAGAGCTTAAAGCAGCCGCGAAGAAAGTGGATAAAGTCTGGCTCGCTTCGGATGAGGACCGCGAAGGAGAAGCTATCGCATGGCACCTTTACGAAAGTTTGGGCCTTAAGGATGGAAATACGGAACGCATCGTATTTAATGAGATCACCAAAACAGCCATCCTTCGTGCGGTTGAGAATCCTAGAAAGATTAATAAAGAATTGGTCGATGCCCAACAAGCGCGGCGCGTTTTAGACCGTCTAGTAGGTTATGAACTGAGCCCCGTACTTTGGAAAAGCATTCAACGCGGTTTAAGTGCAGGACGTGTACAAAGTGTAGCCGTTCGCTTAATCGTAGAGAAAGAGAGAGAAATTGAGGGCCATGAGGTAACCTCAAGCTATAAGGTCAGCGGTATTTTCAGCGATGGAAAAATCAGCTTTAAGGCCGATGTAAGTACCAATTTCAAAACGCAAGAAGAAGCAAAAGTCTTTTTGAACGGTTGTGTTGGCGCAACATATGAAGTAGAGAGTGTTGAAATGCGTCCAGGTAAACGCAGCCCTGCAGCACCTTTTACAACCTCAACGTTGCAACAAGAAGCGAGCAGGAAATTGGGCTTTAGTGTAAGTCAAACAATGACACTTGCGCAACGCCTCTATGAAGCGGGACACATCACTTACATGAGAACGGATAGCTTCAATTTAAGTAACGATGCCATTGCAGGTATCGCGGCACATGTTGAGCAGAGTTACGGTCCAGAATACCATCAAGCACGTAAGTTTGCGACAAAAAACAAAGGTGCTCAAGAGGCGCACGAAGCTATTCGTCCTACCAATTTTGCAAAGAGTATGGCTGGTGGAGATGACCGCCAGAAAAAACTGTATGACCTGATCTACAAACGCACAATTGCCTCACAAATGGCTGATGCGAAATTGGAAAACACTACTATCAAACTTTTCAATCAGGGACACCCTGATGCGCAGCGCTTTACTGCACGTGGTCAAGTGATCAAATTTGACGGTTTCATTCGTGTCTATCAAGAAGGTACCGATGACGAGAGCACGGATGAATTGGACGGTCAATTACCGGCAGTAAAGGAAGGGAACACTTTAACTTCGAAAGAAATTACTGCAACCGAACGCTTCACTAAGCATACACCGCGTTACACGGAAGCATCTTTGGTGAAGAAGTTAGAAGAACTCGGTATTGGACGACCATCGACCTATGCCCCAACCATTTCTACCATTCAAAAGCGAAATTATGTCATTAAGGACAGTCTTGAGGGCAACAAGCGTGAGTACAATGTATTGAGTGCAACGGCCGAAGGCGTTTCTGCCCGTGTAGATACTGAAACCTATGGAGCGGATAAGAATAAACTGTTCCCTACTGACATCGGTCGCGTAGTAACGGACTTCTTACTCGAGCACTACGGCTTGATCATGGATTACCAATTCACTGCAAAAGCAGAAGCAAACTTTGATACCGTAGCTGCAGGGGAAATTGGCTGGCAAGACAGCATTAAAGAGTTTTACGGCGAATTCCATCCACTTATCGAAAATGCACCTGAAAATGCGCGTGCGAGTCGTGTTTTAGGCGAGGAGCCGGGCACTGGTGAACCGGTTTATGTAAAACTTGCGCGTTATGGGTTTGTATTCCAATTCGGTGACGGTGATGAAGAAACCAAACCGCGCTTCAAAAAGCTACCTCAAGGTGTTGGTTTTTATGATGCCACCCTAGAAATGGCATTGCGCAAGGAAGTTCTTCCACGTATTGTCGGTGATTATAAAGAGCTCGAAGTAAAGGCAAACGTTGGCCGTTACGGCCCTTACGTCATGTGGAATAAGAAATTTTACAGCCTTACGGATGACGCACCGGAAACAGTAAGTCTTGAAAAAGCGATAGCGGTAATTGAGGAAAAAGAGGCTGGTGCCGCGAACAACACAATTGCTGAATTTACAGAGGAACCATTGATTCAAGTCTTAAAAGGTCGCTATGGACCCTACATCAAATCCGAAGGCAAGAACTTCAAGATTCCAAAAGACACTGATCCGGAAACTTTAGACCGTGCCGCTTGTGAAGAACTTATCAAAGCAGGCCCCACAAAGCGTCGGGCAAAGCGCAAATAAGGTTCTAAATTGGTCGGGTAAATGATATGCCCGTGGAACATCTCAGTCCTGTACCTGAAAGTGTCATCGATGCACTTCCCGTTTTAGACGCCAATCAGTTGGGGCGAAGTATTCATCGTCATACTGAAATGGAGGGTCTACCAGATCTAGACGGCATTAAAGTCGCTATTGTCGGGGTGCAGGAAGATCGCAGAGCGTATCGCAACGTAGGTTGCGATGGTGCCGCCGATGCAATACGGCCATTCCTATACCAGCTGTACAAAGGAAAATGGGACTACGGTATAGCAGATTTAGGCAATCTATACAAGGGCGAACGTCATACAGACACATTACTCTTACTCAAGGAAATCTCTCAAGACTTGCTTCAGAGGCAAATCGTATTGATCACTATCGGTGGTTCACAGGAACTGACATACGCGAATTACCGCGGTTATGATTCGCTGGAACAAACCGTAAATATTGTCAGCGTTGATGCCCGACTTGACGTCGGCTCAGAAGGGCGTGATTTAGACCACCAGAGCTACGTTTCTCATCTTGTCCTCCAAGAACCACACAATCTTTACAACTTCACAAACCTCGGCTACCAGACATATTTTAATAGTCCGGAAGAAATTGGGCTCATCGACAAACTTTTTTTCGAAGCCGTCCGATTAGGTCAAATACAAAATCAAATAGCTCGTGCAGAACCTTTCTTACGTGACGCTGACCTTGTTAGTATAGACATGAGCGCTGTGCGCCAAAGTTACAATCCAGGAACATTTTACACTTCACCACATGGATTAAGCGGTGAGGATTTGTGCGCAATCACGCGTTATGCGGGCATGAGCGATCGACTAACCCAATTAGGACTTTTTGAATACAACCCAAGGCTCGATCGAAACGGTCAAAGCGCACACCTTTGTGCCCATGCCCTGTGGTATTTTTTCGAAGGACTGTCGCTACGATTTGGCGACTACCCCATCGGCTCGCGTACTAATTACGAAAAATACACCGTCCTAGTCGACGAAGAGGATGAAGTTCACTTTCATAAAAGTCCCGCAAGCGGACGTTGGTGGATAGAAATTCCGAAGGGAGGGCCAGATGCCAATAGAACTACTCTAGTGCCCTGTGATTATGAAGATTACACAGAAGCTTTGAATGGAAAAATACCCTCGAGATGGTGGAAGGCGCAGCAAAAAGCGTGATAACAAACCTATAAATGTGTCGTTCGCAACGGAATTTTTCTATCTTTAGCGGCAACTGAAAACATGTTTGCGCAAAACCACATGAAAAAAACCTGTATCGCCCTGTTTGCAATACTCTGCAGCTCAGCCCTTTGGGCTCAGCAAGATGTGCAATTCACTCAGTTTGCAAACAATAAAATATTCTACAACCCAGGCGTTACTGGAGCTGGAGATGCTATCTGTCTTTCTGCAGCACACCGTTCGCAATGGGTAGGATTCGATAATGCGCCTACCACGCAGAACTTTTCATCGAATATTCCGTTGAATTTTCTACATGGAGGACTCGCTCTGAATTTTACGAATGATATGATTGGTTATTTCCAAGACATCACTTTTGGCGTAGGTTACGGTTACCAAATGGACCTTGCGGGAGGCACACTCGGTCTAGGGCTTCGTGCTGACTTTAGAAATAAAAACGTTACATCAGGCGTTTGGGCGCCGCCCCAAACCATGAATGATCCGTCTTTAGTAGCTCTAGGTAGTACATCTATGGCGACTGATTTATCTTTCGGTGCTTACTACCAGCAAGAGACTTGGTACGCAGGATTAAGCAGTACACGCTTACTAGAGACAAAAGACATCTTAAATGCCACTGGAGGTAGTGCAAATGCACAAATCCGTGGACAACGTCATTATTACTTCATGGGAGGGTATAACCTTGATTTAGGTAACGGCATAGTACTTCAGCCTGCAGCTATGGTAAAAACGGACTTAGTTACCACCCAGCTGGACATAAACGCAGCTGCAACTTATAATAATCAGATTTGGGGAGGCGTTACCTATCGTGTATATGATGCGTTGGCGATTATGGCCGGTTATCAAATTACTAAAGATTTACGTGCAACGTACTCTTATGACCTTACGACTTCTTCGCTTGCAAATTCAAGCAGCGGTTCGCATGAGATCATGATGAGTTACTGTTTTACAATAGAAATACCGCCTAAAGAAAAAGGTAGTTACAGAAACCCTATATTTTTGTAATATAGCGGCTTGCTTAAAAAACGAATAAAGTAGAAATACATAGATTATGAAAAAGTTCCTCTTAGGGATGGCGTCTATCGCACTTCTAGCCTCGTGTGGCAGCAGTGATCATGGCGAATTGGTCGGTGTTCAAGACCGTCCTACCTGGTACCCTAGCGAACCCTATGGTATGGTGTACATTCCACAAGGATCATTCACAATGGGTAACCATGATGAAGATGTTCCTTACTCGTACACAGCTCCTGCAAAGGTGGTGAGCGTACCTTCGTTCTACATGGACCAAACTGAGGTTACGAATAACGAATACCGTCAATTCGTACGTTGGGTGCGTGATTCCATCACTCGCACGCGCCTTGCTGAAGGTTTGGTAGAAGACTTTGAATACACAGATTTAGCAGAAATGGAAGATCCTACCTTCTTCCAAGAATACGTAGCACTGAACTATCCAGACAGCATGATGCGCCGTTTGGACTGGGATCCTTACCTCGAGTGGGACAAAGACCGCTACCCATCTGCGGAATACACGGAAGTGATTGAAAGTATGTACCTCGCTCCTGAAGAGCAGTGGTTGGGTTACCGCCATTTGGACACGCGTCAATTGAACTACACCTACTTCTGGATCAACAAGCAGAAAGCTGCTAGTAAGCTCAACCGTGTTGAATTCGACTACAAAGACCAGGATGGTGATGGTGAATTGTTCGGGTACCGTGATTACATAAAAGATACTCAGGCGGAAAGTGATCGTGCTTCTTTCTTTGAGAAAGAAACTATTAATGTGTACCCAGATACTTTAGTGTGGATTCATGATTTCACCTACAGTTTTAACGAGCCAATGCATGATAAATACTTCTGGCACCCTGCCTACGATGAATACCCTGTAGTAGGAGTAAGCTGGAGACAAGCACGTGCTTTTGCAAACTGGAGAAGTAAATACCGCAGAGATTACCTTAAACGTGCGGGTGAACTCATCGAACATGATTTCCGTCTTCCAACAGAAGCAGAGTGGGAATACGCCGCACGCGGAGGTGAAGAACTTACCACATTCCCTTGGGGTGGTCCTTACGCTACGAACAGCGCAGGTTGTTACCTTGCTAACTTTAAACCGCGTCGTGGTAATTTAACAGCAGATGGTGGTTTCTACCCTGTGAAAACTACAGCATACTCTCCTAATGGATACAACTTATACTGTATGTCTGGAAACGTGAGCGAATGGACTTCAACTGCCTTTGACGTTCAGTCTTATGCATTTGCTAGTGACGTAGCACCTGAATTTCAATACAATGCATTTGAGGATGAAACTGAAACGATGAAGCGCAAAGTGATTCGTGGCGGTTCTTGGAAAGATGTTGCATACTTCATGCAGCTCGGTGCAAGAGACTATGAATACCAGGACACGGCGAAAAGCTACATCGGCTTTAGAACGGTTCAAAGCTTCATCGGTCGCGATCTTAAAGATTTTTAATACAACCCTATCACTAATAACTCACAACAACAACTTTGAATTATGGCACTAATTGATGTAAACGGTAAGAGATTTAAGAACTTTATGGCAAAACTGTACGGTATTGGTGCAGCAGTCGTAATTCTAGGAGCCCTTTTTAAAATCATGCACTGGGAAGGTGCCAACTACATGCTTGTTGTAGGTCTTGGAACTGAGGCAGTTATCTTCTTGTTCTCAGCATTTGAGAAGCCAGCAACTGATTACGATTGGTCTTTAGTATATCCTGAATTAGCCACTGGTGATGGTGGTGAACGTGCATTAAGTGTTACAGAGCAACTAGATACTGCACTACAAGACGGCGGTATCGATTCTGCACTAATTGAGCGTCTTGGTGACGGTATGCGTTCACTAAGCGAAACGGCAGGTTCTTTATCTGGTGCTGTTGATGCCGCTGGTGCTACAGCAGCGTACAGCGAGCAACTGAACAGTGCTGCCAGTAACATGGAAAACTTGAATGCACTTTATGCAGTTCAACTCGAGAACGCAACTGCTCAGGTTGAACGTCAAAATGATGTTATGGAAAAATTAAGCGGAGCATCTTCCAATGCAGAAGGTCTTGCATCGCAACTCCAGAACTTGCAAGGTAATCTTGAGTCACTCAACAGTGTCTACGGTGGAATGCTAACTGCTATGGGGAAATAATTGGATAACCAGCAACTATCCCATTAACTAACCCTAAACAAAAAGACTAAAATGGCAGGAGGAAATTTATCACCACGTCAAAAAATGATCAACATGATGTACCTCGTGTTGACCGCACTTTTGGCCCTCAACGTTTCACGTGAGGTCATGGATGCGTTCTACGAGGTAATGGTTGGGCAGGAAGCATCAATCGAAACTGTAGAAGGCCAAAATGCCTCTCTTTATGCTGCATTTAATAGAGCAGCAGACGAGAATGAGGTAAAAGCGGGACCATGGAGAGATAAAGCACTTACAGTTAAAGCAAAATCGGACAATCTCTTCAACACTATTGAAACCATGAAAGCTGAACTCATGGAGCGCGGTGGTGGTGAAGATGAAGAGGTTCCAGGTAAGCCTGCTAAGATGGATGATCGAGAGGCTGCAGCCAACTATTTTCTTGTTGAACAACGAGGTTCTGAGTTGAAAGCGTCAATGGCGGATTTCAGAGATTATCTTGTGAGCGAAGCAGGTGACAATTCATCTCTATCTTCAGCGATCACGAATTCATTTGATTTGAGTGACCGCATGCACGACGGTGCAGCTGAGAGCTGGGAAAAATCAAAATTCGAGCACTACCCGCTTATCTCTGTTATGACCTTCTTGACAAGCATGCAGAGCGATATTCGTACCGCAGAAGCGAATGTTATCGGTTACTTGCATGAGAATATTGATGCTTCGGATATCAAAGTTACAGGTGTACGTGCCGTTGTAATGCCTAAGTCTAGATTCGTTACCCAAGGTGATGAATACGAGGCCGAAATATTTCTGGCAGCATTCGATGATACCAAAGATCCTGAATTCTTAATTAACGGTGAAACACTCGACCCTGAGAAAGTTAGTGGTGGTGTCGCGACAATTAAGTTCCCGGCTAATCGCACGGGTACTGTCGAGTGGAACGGTACAATCATTCTTGAAGCTAACGGAGAGAAGAAAGAGTATGAGATTTCTGAATCTTATAACGTTGCACCTCCTAGCGTAGTTATATCGCCAACGAAAATGAATGTTCTTTACCGTGGCGTTGATAATCCATTAGAGGTATCCGTACCTGGTGTAGATCCAGCTAACCTGATTGTTTCCGGAGCAGGTGTGAAAAAGACTAGCAATGGCTACATTGCTGATGTTACAAAACAAAGAGGCGGTGAATTGAAAATTAGTGTTAGCGTCAAAGACGGTGATAAAACTAAAAACATGGGCTCTAAAGTATTTCGTGTGAAGCAGTTGCCGGGTGCCTCTGGAGAAGTGTTTGGTAAAACTGAAGGTCTTATGTCCGCCGGTCTTTTAAAGAAAGCTAAGGTCGATGCAAAGTTCCAAAACTTTGATTTCGAATTACCATTGCGTGTTACCGCCTTTCAAATTATCATCCCTCCTTTCGCACCAATCGACTGTAGAGGAAATACGCTATCGTCTAATGCAAAAGCTGCATTAGAAAAAGCTAAGCCAGGCACGCCTGTTATTATTAGAAACATCAAGGCAACAACAGCCAAGGGTATCAAACCAAAGGTTGCGCCTATTACTATTGATTTGAACTAATATGTTAAGAGTTAAATCGCTTTTATTGACATTCGCTTTCCTCGGCATTGCCCTAGGAACGACTGCACAAGCACAGGTATTAGACCCGTCTGATGATGGGGTCGTTCCTGAATTAAGTAAACACTACCGCAACAATCGCGTAGTACCTTACCCATATCTTCGTCAGGACGATATGTTATGGTCTGAGCGTCATTGGGAGCGTATTGACTTACGTGAGAAAATCAATCTTCCGCTATACTATCCTATAAAGCCAATGCCAGATCGTAAGGCATTGTGGGATGTACTCGTTGATGGTATAGTTACAGAAAATACGATCACCGAGATTTTCCTTGACGACCGCTTTGAACTACCAATGACCGTAGCAGAAGTACGTCAAAAGATAGAATCCTACGATACTATTCTAGATCCTGAAGATCCATTTGGTCCACCAATGGCAATTGACACCATTTCGATCAAGGCCAACGCTGTTGTCGCATACCATTTAAAAAGCGATTGGTATTTCGACAAGCAACGTGGTGAGCTCAAAAACAGAATCATAGGTATTGCTCCTGAAGTACGTGATCCACGTAATCCGTCATTAACCTACAATCCTTTTTGGATATGGTTCCCAGACGCACGCTACGCTATGGCAACTTCTGTAGCTTATAACGAGAAAAACAATAATCAGCGTCTGACCTTTGATCAGATCATGCATTTGCGCAAGTTTAATGCTGTAATTACAAAAATGGATAACGTCTATGACCGGACCATTGTAGATTACAAGCGCAATAGTGCAATGAGTCAGTTACTTGAAGCTGCCGCGATTAAAGAGGATCTGAGAAACAAGGAACACGACATGTGGACCTTCTAATCGAATCTAATTACAAGCAAAACACAAAAACTCCTGCTACACTTGTAGCGGGAGTTTTTATTTTATGAAATACGTAGATTATATAGTTGTTGGTGGAGGTATATCAGGCTCTGTATTAAGTTATACTTTAATGAAGTATGGCGCGAGCGTTCATGTGTTTGACTTACCTGAGGAAAATCAAAGTTCAATAGTCGCATCAGGCCTCTGGAACCCTGTCGTTTTAAAACGCATGAAGAAAGTTTGGAAGGCCGATGAGATGATGGAGACTCTTCAAAGAGTGTATCCAGCGATGGAAAATTGGACTGGGAAGAACTTTTATCACCCACTGCCTATTCGAAGGGTCTTCCATAGTGCTGGTGAACAAAATCAGTGGATAACGCATTCAGATCATCCCTCCTTCTCCCCTTACCTCAACGAAAATATTTCTAGTGTTCCAGAACATATTATCGCCGAGCATGGCTCAGGGATGATGAAACAGACCGGTCGGGTCAAGGTCAAGAAAATGCTAGCGGCCGTTAGATCAAGTTTAAAGGCCAGTGGCAACTTCACTGAAGCTCAGTTTAACTGGAGTCAATTAGAATCGCACGGAGATGGAGTTAAATACGGTTCGCTCGGTGCTCACGCTGTAATCTCCTGCGAAGGCGCACAGTCCGCCTTAGATGAAAGTAAATTGGAGGTTACTGGCTTTGCGCCCGTTAAAGGGGAAGTCATCACCGTTAAATTGGAAAAAGATTTAGGTAAGGAGTGTATTCATCAAGGTCACTTTATGATCGGCGAAGGGAATCATGAAGCCCTTGTCGGTGCCACCTATGCATGGGAAGGATTTCGTGCTGGTCCCAGCCCAATGAAACGAGCTGAACTTGAGCAACATGTTCAGAAGGTTTGGGATGGATCCTTTGAAACTCTTGCGCACAATGCCGGCGTACGACCCGCTGTTAAGGATCGTAAACCACTGATTGGACCGCATCCAACAGAGAAAAACGTTTGGATTTTTAATGGAATGGGTAGTCGAGCTATATTAATGACACCCTATTTAGCCGAGAATCTCGTAGAACATTTCATGTACGGTACACCTTTGCTCGAAGAGTGTCAACCAAAGCGAATGGTAAAGTAGTAACCAACCATACGCCAGACCGCTTAACTTACCAGTAGCTCCATCCAGGGCTATTTGCCTTCCTTCTGTGTCTTTACCCAATTTTCAATGGCCGATTTGTCGTAATGCACAAAGAGTGATAGCCATGTAGTTCGGGCAATTCGGAAGAGCAACGGACCAAGAAGTACGAGAATGACACCCAATGCCGTAATGGTTGGCCACATACTCCAATCCATCCAAATACCGAAAATAACGTACACCGTGACGAATAAGGCTACGGTATACCCGTAACTGACGTACATAGCTCCATAATAGAAGTTCGGTTCGGGCTCGAAATTTTGATTGCAAGCACTACAGCGTTCATTGATTTCAGAAAATCGTTTGAGGTTATATGGATTTTTATTGGGATAAATATCCCCTTCCATACAGTGCGGACACTTAGATTGTGAAATAGCGTAAAGTTTGGTTCCTTTTAACATTTGGATTTATTCTGAAATGCAGGGCAAAATTAGGTGTTGTCGCGTGGTCATTTGATACTTTTGTCACAATGATTTTAGCAGTTAACAAAGCATCTCTATTCTTCGGTGGCCGCGCCATTTTCGATGAGGTAAGTTTTCAAATTAATCCAGGAGACCGTATCGGTCTTGTGGGACGTAATGGCGCCGGAAAATCGACCTTACTCAAACTCATTGCTGGCGATTATTCGCTCGATGGTGGGGCAATGAGTAAAGCCAAAGAAACTCGGATTGGGTTCTTACGGCAAGATTTAAAGATGGACATGGACAAAAGCATCATGGACATCGCCCGCAGTGCATTTGACGAAATTACTCGAATCAATATTCGCATTGAGGAAATCAACACGGCCTTCGAAGTCCGTACCGATTATGAAAGTGATTCGTACAGTGCATTGATCGACGAATTGAGCGAACTTAGTGAGCGCTTTGGCTTACTAGGAGGCGACAGCTTAGATGCTGATATTGAGTTGGTGTTGAAAGGATTGGGTTTCGAACCGGAGGTTTTCGAAAATCCACTTCACACCTTTTCCGGTGGATGGCGTATGCGTGCGGAATTAGCCCGTTTACTGCTTCAAAAGCCTGATTTATTGTTGCTTGACGAACCCACTAACCACTTAGACATTGAGAGCATCATGTGGCTTGAGCAGCACTTGAGTGAGAGCAATCAGACACTGCTTGTAGTGAGTCATGATAGGACCTTCCTGGATCATGTGACAAACCGTACCATTGAGGTGATGATGGGGAAAATCTATGATTTTAATGCACCCTACACGCGCTATTTAACATTGCGAGCGGATTTGCGCGAGAAGCAACTGGCAACCGCGAAGAACCAAGAACGAGAGATTAAACAAACCGAAGAATTGATTGAACGATTCAGAGCGAAGGCGAGTAAAGCCTCTTTTGCGCAGAGTTTGATTAAAAAATTGGAGCGCATGGAGCGCATTGAGGTAGATCAAGAAGATTCTTCCGCCATGCATTTCAGATTTCTACCGGCGCCGCGAAGCGGTAAGGTCGTGGCTAAGGCGGAAGGCGTTGGTAAAAGCTATGATGATAAATTGGTCTTAAAAGGGGTCGATTTAGAAATAGAACGCGGCGATCGCGTTGCCTTTGTTGGGCAGAACGGACAAGGTAAGAGTACCTTAGTGAAGGCGTTATTGAAAGAGATATCTTCTGAGGGTACTTTGGAATTAGGTCACAATGTGTTGGTCGGTTATTTCGCTCAGGATCAAGCAGACGAGCTCGACGGTAACAAAACTGCCTTGCAAACTATTGAAGATGCTTCACCCGAAGAAATGCGGAAACATGCCCGCAGTATGTTGGGTTCTTTCATGTTCCGTGGAGAAGATGTAGAGAAAAAAGTAAAGGTACTCAGTGGCGGTGAACGCGGTAGATTAGCGCTTTGTAAGCTGCTACTCAAGCCTATAAACTTTTTGGTAATGGATGAGCCTACCAACCACTTAGACATGAACAGTAAGGATGTTTTAAAAAACAGTTTACTAAGCTTTGAGGGGACACTACTGGTAGTAAGTCATGATCGTGAATTTTTAGAAGGCCTAGTAACAAAAACGATTGAATTCAGGGACCAAAAAGTAAAGACCCTACTCGGTGGGATCGAATATTATTTGGAATACCGCAAAATGGAAACGATGCGTGAAGTCGAGGCAAAATCGGCTAAAGCCAAGAAACAGAAAGCGAAAAAAAACGCACCCGACGATAATGGACTTTCATACAATGAACGGAAGCAATTTGAAAAGGAATTGCGTAGTGAAACGCGTAACTTAGAAGCTACAGAACAAGCTATTGAAGAGTTAGAAGAGGCCATTGGGAATTGGGACGTTCAGCTGGCCGATCCTATAGCCTGTAAAGAATTAATGGCAGATCAAGACTTTTATCCTAAATACGAACAAAAAAAGGCTGCACTTTCAGCCAAAATGGAAGAATGGGAAGCATGCAATATCAAAAAAGAAGCTTTAGAGGAGCAATTGGGATAATCCTAATTAGCAGTGTATATGGTGGTCTATGGGCACAACCTAAATTAGTTGTGCAGGTCGTCGTAGATCAAATGCGCGCGGAGTACCTCATTCGTTTCAATGAACAATTTGCCCGAGATGGAGGGTTTCGTATAATGCTTGATAGTGGCTTCAGCTATGCCAATACCCATTATAATTATGTTCCAACCTACACTGGTCCAGGACATGCCAGTATTTCGACAGGAACTACACCAAAGTATCACGGTATTGTTGCGAATGATTGGCTGGACGGGAGGAATAATTACGAAATGTATTGTGCGGAAGATACTACGGTGACTCCCATTGGTACTGTAGAAAAAAGCAGTAGACGGTCTCCAAAAAATCTCCGTGCCTTAACCTTTAGCGATGGAATCAAGCTACATACCAATAAACAAGGAAAAAGCTTCGGCGTAAGCGTTAAGGACCGCGGAGCCATATTTCCCGCTGGTCACTTTGCAGATGGAGCATATTGGCTCGATGGCGGTATGCATTTCGTTTCTAGCAGTTATTACAACGATGTGCTACCTGGTTATGTAGAAAAGTACAATAACAAGGAAAAAGCGATGTTATTGATGAAAAAAGGGTGGAAACTAGAAATGGCTCCTCGTAAGTACACGAACAGCCTCACAGATGAAAATCCTTTCGAGCCTAAATACAATGAGGGAAGTTCGAGTTTCCCTTACAATCTTGAGGCAATGGTCCAATTAAAAGGGCTGAGCATGTTAAAAAACACGCCTGTTGGCAATGCATTGGTTTTAGACATGGCGGAACTACTTCTTGATGAAGAAGATTTAGGTCAAGATGAATTCACGGACTTCTTAGGTGTGAGTTTCTCTTCTCCAGATTACGCCGGCCATACATGGGGGGTTCGATCACGAGAAGTACACGATATGTATTTAAAACTCGATGCACAGTTGGGTCAATTTATTCGTACCCTAAATAAAAAAGTGGGTATAGGGAATTATATCATCTATCTCACAGCTGATCATGGTGCAAGCGAAAACCCAAATCACCTTGCAGATGGCGGCTATAATGTCCGTAATTACGCGAACGCAGATGTCGTAGCGCAGCTCAATGATCGCATCGTAAATGAACTGGACGTGCAGGTCAATTTAGAAAATGCGGTATCTAAAATCATCAACCATCATATTTATTTGAATGCATGGGCAAAACCCTTCACGACAGAGATTGCAAAAATCGCGGAGCAGATGGATCCATTTATTCACGTATATACCGCAGATGAAATTCGCCGCCCTGGGGCTGAAGCACTTGCCTTGAAACTACATGAGGGCTACCAAAGTCGTTTTGGAGGTGATCTTATTTTCCAACTGCAACCGAACGCTATATTTTATGGTCCTTATGGATCCACTCATGGAACTGGTTATACCTACGACACACATGTTCCTTTTCTTATGATGGGCTTTGGTGTGGAGGCAGGGCAATCGTTCGATAAGGTTTACATTACGGATGTAGTAGACCGTGTTGCAGAGCGCGGTGGACTGCCTTATGCTCCGAACAGCACAGTGGAATAAATAGCGAGGATTGGGTAAGCTTAATTTTTTAGCTAAATTGGATCAACAAAAAACAAAACCACAATGAAAAAATTACTCCTTCTTGCCAGTTTCGGCCTTATGCTCGCATCATGTGGCAATGCCTTTTGCGATTGTGATCTTTATGAAGACGATTACACTTGGGACGGCTTCGAATACCAACCAAACAGTTCTGCAATGACCGTTGAAGACACTTGCTTGGATGCTGGTATCGTAGATTCTATAACATCAGGAGCAGGTGCATACCTCAAAGTATTGCGCGTTGAGTGCCCTTAAAAAGGATTGGATTCTTATAAAAAAAGGCGGCCCGTTGGGCCGCCTTTTTTTATACCGTCGTTTTTTTCCAACCTAACAGGATTCTAATAATCAACGAAGTACAATAAATCAGTAACCCGTAGATCGAAGTGATACTGCTGACCTTTAATCCACCAGCTAATAGGGATTGACTCACACCACCTGCAGACTCTATCGCTTCAAATGCTCCTAAAAGGCCGATAAGTTGGCCCAGAAATCCAAAAGCTAATGCAGCCAAGCCAAACTCCTTAAGTATAGGTTTCCGTTGGAGAGCAGTGTATAAGACACCGATTAAAAGAATTGTAAGGATGGACATAAATAACGGTCCTCCCATCATAAAATAATTCATAGTGTTTACGTTTTACAATTAACGTAAACCTAAAAAAAAAAAAGCCCGTCACTTTCGCAACGGGCTCTCTAAAAATGTTGATCGGGCTTATTTCAGACCTTCTTCGATCATTTTGTTGAATTCATCCAATTTAGGAAGGACGACGATACGAGTACGACGGTTCGCAGCGCGACCCTCACGTGTATCATTAGAAGCAACAGGGATGTACTCACCGCGACCAGCAGCAGTCATGCGCTCAGCAGCGATACCGTGTTCTGATTGTAGTACGCGAACAATGTTTGTTGCACGACGAACTGACAATTCCCAGTTATCTTTTACACATTCTGTTGCAATTGGATCAGTATCTGTGTGGCCTTCTACTAAGATCTCTAAGCCTGGCTTAGCGTTCATGATTTTAGCAACTTTACCAAGCACATTCTTAGCGTCTTTACTTACGTAATCTGATCCTGGACGGAACATTAACTTATCACTTAAGTTAACGTAGACAACACCTTTTTCAACGCTGATTTGAACATCTTCATCGTTCATGTCGCCTAATGCACCTTTCAGTGAAGTAACCAAGGCAAACGTCACACTATCTTTACGATTCATCGCATCTTGAAGACGCGTGATAGAAGTTTCCTTCTCGTTGATGCTCTCTAGGGTTTTCTCCATGTTCTGAGCGTTTGTTGCACTCATTGCAGTAAGATCTCCTACTTGCTTCATCAAACTTGAAGACTGCGAACGAAGTGTTGCCAATTCTTTAGCCTGAGCTTCCTTAGCCGCAGTAGCTGCCGCTAATTCCATTTTAGTGTTGCTTAATTTGTCAGCAGTAGTGTTCTGCAACGTCTCTAGCTCCACGTATTTTTGCTTGCTCACACAGCTTGTCAAAGACAAAGCGGCTGCCAAAGCCAATACAAATACCTTTTTCATTTTATCTCTTTTGGTTTCCACGCAAAAATAAGAACTTATGTGAGCAAACAAGGGGTAAAACAGGGGAATTCATTAACTTCCGTCCTCTAAAACCTAAAAAAGATGAAAAAAACACTCTTAACCGCAGTGTTAGCGCTCTTTTCAGTAGTTGCTCTTGCACAAGAAAAACCACAAAACACTGAAAAACACGCATGTACTGAAACCTGCGATCACGGTAAAGCAGAAACTAAATCAGAGATGAAAGCCTGCTGTAGTGCAGCGAAAGCTGAAGGCAAGGAATGTAGCCATTGTAAATCAAAAAAGTCAGCAACAGCAATGGTTCCTGCGAAAAAAGCATGTTGCTCTGAAGGCAAATCTGAAGGCAAATCGTGCGGAAACGCAGGGAAATCAATCGAAACTGCCGCTGTTGAACCTGAAAAAGCATGTTGCTCTGAAAAGAAAGCAGAATGCTCGGATAGCGGAAAAGAATAGGCTAAAGGCCGAAAAATTAAAAAAAGCCCGCGGCTCGATGAGCCGCGGGCTTTTTTATTCTTGTTATTTGACCTTGCCAGCGAGGTAGTCGTCAATAAACGTTCGCAATGTCGTTTCAACATCAAGATTTTTCGCAACTATGGTCTTGTCAGCTCCCAATACTAGCTTTTTGGGTGTGGTCGGTATGTAGTAATACCAAAGAAAATTAGGGCGATCAAAGTTTGATTCGAAGCCGTTGATCCAATCCAAATCGTGCTCTTCAATATATTTTTCCCATCCAGTAAATTCATTTTGAAGTGTAATGGCAACCACCTCAACTCCCTTGTCCTTATAATCGTCATAAAGCTCTTTAAGACGTGGAGTTTCTTTACGACAATGACCACACTCGCTATCCCAGAAATAAAGAATAGTGATTGGACTCTGTACTTCAGATAGCTTCATTCGTCCATTATTTTGTGTGTCAAAAGCAAAATCTGGTGCAGGTTGACCGATCAGCTCAGTTGAAAGGCCTTCTGCCTTTTCTCGGATCTTCCCTAAGTCATTTTTAGAGATCCAATCCGCATAGCCGTTGACATAAAAATGGTTTACCAGCCAAACAAATACCTCGTCTTCACCCATGAACTTCGAGGTTTCGTAGTGATACGTTGCAGTACTGATAAGGACTTTTCTAATCTGTTCATTTAGAGGTTGTGATAAGAGTCTTTCTAGGTGGTAAATGACCGTATCTGGATTATGACCTAGCACTTGGTCGAAATATAGAGTCCGATTCTTCTCAAAGAATGGATTGATAAAGGTGCTTATCGAATTCAGATTCGTGTAGTCCCAGAAATGACTACGCAGCCAAAACACGTTGGTATCTGGATTTAATGGAATCAATTGTGGCATCAGAAAGTCGCGCAAAGCATCATCTTTTATCCCCAATAAAAAAGTACGAACGTCTTCTTCCGATGGTGGTGCTCCAGTAGTCGGGGCGACAAGAGATTTAAACGTTTGAAACTCGTTAATTCCAGGGCCTTTCAGCTGTGCTTCATTTAAGGCATCGTAGTCCGCAGAAATCTCAAGAAGACCCTCAGAAATGACTAGATCGAAGGTGTGCATTCCATCTATGTACAGCACGAAAATACCACGTTCTTTCTGTGTCCATTCTGCCTCGAAGCATCCTGTAGCAGTACTAACGGGGACCGCTTGTTTAACGGCTAAATCTTTACCACGCAGGTATGCAATTTTCACTGACGTGACCGAATCCGGTAAATTGGCAATACAGCCCTTCAGAACAGGATTAGCCTGAGCGGAAAGAAAAGTGCTGGAGGCGAGAAATATAAAGGCAATCAGAAAACGGATTATTTTCATAAGGTATGCGGGGTTTAACAAGTTTCAAAGTTACAAATTCGTCAAAGGCGTACTCAACTTTTCATGCACGCCCTCAAACCAATGGATCAATTGGGCTGTAAGATTTGATTGTGACCGATTCACCAAAACCCGTCCATCGACTTCTACAATAGGTGTCAACTCACCCATAGACCCTGTTCCAAAGGCTTCATCCGCCGCATAAAGTTCAGTTAATGAGATATTCCGCTCCTCCACCGCCATGCCATTAGCTTGAGCCAATTCTATCACCAATCCGCGTGTTATCCCATGAAGACAAGCATCGGCAGTTGGAGTGAGCAACGTCCCGTTTTTCACCAAAAAAATATTCGTGCCGTTCATCTCAGAAATAAATCCAAGATTGTCCAGCATTAATGCAGAATCCACGCCGGCGTGGTTGGCTTGAATTTTAGCGAGAATATTATTAATGAGATTATTGTGATGAATCTTGGAATCAACATGCATCGGGCTGTTTCGACGAATAGCGCTCGTCATTATACGTATCCCGCTTTCATTATCGTACACTGGCGGTTTCCATTCTGCCAATACTATTAGAGTAGGACCGCTTTGATTCAACCTAGGATCCATACCTGAGGTTATTTTCTCTCCGCGAGTTAGCGTCAATCGAATGTGCGTGTCTTTGGTCATGCCATTAGCTTCTAATGTAGCTTTAATGGCAGATTTTATACTAGAACGCGTTGGAATGGATTCAAACGCCATAGCTCGTGCAGAATCCTCTAATCGGTCCAAATGGCGCTCCAAACAAAATACTCCTTTTTGATAGACACGCATTCCTTCCCAAACTGCGTCACCACCTTGAACAGAGCTATCAAATACCGAAACTTTTGCATCTGTACGTTCCACTAATCTGTGGCCTACCCACACTTTAATGTTTTTATTTCTAGGATCAAATTGCTGTAGCATGTCTAAAATTTAAATCGATTTGAAAATAAGGAACGGTAGGCTGGTAAGGCTGCTTCAACGACTTTTTCATGTGCGTTAATCAACGGTTCTGGCAGCATCTTTGGTTGACCGAAGCCTGTGCTTTTATGTACGTTGCCGTACCAATGCTTTGCCCAGGGTCCATCAAACGATTTAGCACCCGCCGGCCAACTCAACATTTCCAGATGCCAGTCCAATCCAAGCGCTTCACAAATCCTAGGCAATGTGTTTGCAGGATCGGCCAACATTTCATCCGAATCCACAATGATTTTCGTTCCCGGTAACCGTGCTACTTGCTGCCATTGCTGCCATTCTTGATCTAGACCTATATCCTCAGCGGTTACATTCGGGATAATCTTAGTAAAACTTTGAACGACTTTTCGAGGATGGCGAATCCAAAAAATGAAAGCGCTCTGCTGCGCCCAATCCCAAGGCTCATCTACCATGTGATGTGCCATGTTCTTAAGATATACCTCGTCGCTTTTTTCGGCTAATTTTCGAACTGTACTGCCTACACTCTCTGCATCATTGGGCCACTTTTGTAACGTTTCTAATCGTCCAGGATGATTTAACCCTTTTTTTTGGAGAAACTTCCCATACATCGGCTCATCAAATACCCTACACCCCGGGCGTTGCGCGAAACTGTACATCACAGCCGTGCTAATGTTTCTAGGACCTGAAATGGCATGAATGATTTGCGCCATGAGAATAGAGCGGGTTTAGTTTAGGGTAAGCAGCTTTTATCCTCCATAATAGGACACTTTAAATTGTGTCATATTCTCACTGGATAAAGTGATAGTTATTAAAAATTCATTTAGATAATCATGGATATCTTGGACGGGTATATCTATACTGGCTGTATCAGACATGGGCTTTATCAATCCGCGTTGAGTAAGCGTACGTTCAATATTGTATGAACTCATGTGTCTACTAAATAGTCCAGCAAACGCAAGTATCTCGGAATTGTAATTACTGATTTCACGTTTAGTATAGAGTGATGCTTCCCAATAAAAGTGTTCACAAGCGCCCTGAGAAACATAGATAGAGTCGCCATTATTCATAGTAAGAAGACCTTCAGCATAAAGTGGAAAGCATCTAAAAACAAATGACTTTAATCCCGGTACATTTGAAACTTCATGTTCTTCAAAATCATAATTTATGGAGCAATTAGGGTCTTTAATACAGGTGTCCATAACCCCCTGCATATTTCCGGGTAAAGCGAATGAAAAGAGTGAATACACACAAAATAAATTACACACCAAGAGCCGAAGTGAAGATCGCATGAGAGGTTTTTTAAGTCTTCTCGAATATAACTAAAAGGCAGACAGGTGGATCTAAACAAGACATAACATCTATATGATTACTAATCTATCGAGAAGAGTGAAATTCTTTTTAGTTAGCCGAACTGGATTTTTTGCCTAGCGGCAAAAGAACCAAATCCGGGGGCCTTGTACCCAAGGGGCAGCCGCAGCTGCGCTGCACTGCGACTTTTTCATGGCCCAAGCTGGAAGTAAGCTTCCGCTTGGGCCATGAAAAAAGCCGCGCACCTTTGGGTGTGCGGCTTCTTGTTTGTGGGCCATACTGGATTCGAACCAGTGACCTCTGCCCTGTCAAGGCAGCGCTCTAAACCAACTGAGCTAATGGCCCTATTGTGGTGCAAATATAAGTTGTGAAAGTTTCGATTGCTCATTTAAGTACCTATTTACTCAGTCTAACTGGTAAAAAAAGATTTCATCAGTATCTTCGACTGCACTAATAATCGGTTATGAAACTAAGATTACTCATTTTTTCACTCTTTCTTTCTGTTAGCGCTTGGAGCCAAGCGACATTCACTGTAGTCGTGGGTGGAACAATATTAGATTCTACCACTGGCACCGGGCTATCAAATTATCCAGTTATCGTTAGCGATTCATCAAATACTGCTTTTGGAGGGATGACCACTACGCTATTCACAGATGCAAACGGAAATTATAATGATACGCTTCTTTTGTACGGCACTAACGGAGTACTCACAGTACAAACGCAAGACAGTTGTAGTGGTAATTGGCTGAGTGCTTCATCGGTTTATGGGAATAACACATCTTCTTTTTTCTCATTCTACAACACATTTGCGCTGTGCGGATCTACTGGCTCCGGCGGTGGTTCAAGCGGAGGCGGATCGAATACGAGTGCTTGTGTTGCGCAATACTTTTTTGATTCCACATTAACTGGTATGGGTCAGATTGTTCTGTACAATTCCTCATATGTGGACAGCTCCTTACAAAATGCCGCAGTTACGTATGTTTGGGACTTCGGCGATGGAACAACTGCGGTTGGTTCTTACCCCTCACATGTATATACCGCAGCTGGCTCATATGCAGTCTGTTTGACTTTAAACGCTCAATCGAATACAGCTATTGGGATGGCTTCGTGCTCTAGCACTTACTGTGACACAGTTGTAGTGGATACTTCCGGTAATGTCAGTTATAAAAATCTCAATGTGACACTAAATGTCTTTGACCCAGCTCAGCTGTCATTGGAAGAATCTGAAACGCCACCGATAAAAATATATCCAAATCCAAGCAGCGGACTCGTTTGGGTCGAATTACCGCAGCGTTCAGACATTCATTTATTTTCAATGACGGGTCGTCGTCTGTTCAACGGGCTCGACTTGGAGGAAAAAGTCCAATTGCCTTTCTTGAATGCAGGTACCTATATAATTGAGGTTGAGAGTGCTGCAGGAAAGCGTCGTCAATTACTCCTGGTAAATTAAATATTGCCAATTTTAAGAATGGCACTTAGAGAATTGCAGCGAACGTTTTTTACGAAGAGTAAACTGCCTAAAAACAAATAACTTAGAATTAATGTCGGGTGCTCAATTAATTAGTCGATATTTGCACTTTAAATTATATTATGAATCAAGGAACAGTAAAGTTCTTTAACGGAGACAAGGGATTTGGCTTCATTAAAGACGACGAGTCAAACACAGAGTACTTCGTACACGTAACAGGTTTGGTTGACCAAATCGAAGAAGGCGACAGTGTCGAGTTTGAATTGACAGAAGGAAGAAAAGGATTAAACGCTGTAAATGTAAAGCAGCTCTAAGTTTATATCAGTACATTCCAAAGGCCTCCAGAAATGGGGGCCTTTTTTATTTCCTATAGTTTCGGTAATAAAAAAGCCTCAGCGCAGGCTGAGGCTTTTAGTAGCTCCGAAGGGAATCAAACCCTTATCTCAGGCTCCGGAAACCTGCATTCTATTCGTTGAACTACGGAGCCAAACTTAGTTGGCGAATATCGGTTAATTAACCGATTACTGCACCGCTATCTGCACCGTTTTCTGGAGTCATCAATCTCAAGCTTCCATCCCCATCTTCTGCCATTAACAGCATCCCTTGGCTTTCAACACCTCGAATTTTACGCGGTGGGAGATTCATTAATACCGTCACTTTTTTACCCACCATTTCTTCTGGGCTAAAATGCTCGGCAATACCAGAGACTATGGTGCGTTGATCCAGTCCTGTATCTACTAAAAACTTCAACAATCGATCCGCTTTAGGTACGCGTTCTGCTTCGAGAATGGTTCCAACTCTTAGGTCCATAGACATGAATTGGTCAAAAGAGATGTCTTCTTTCTGTGGCATTTGTTTCTTTTCTGTAGTTGAAGGTGCCTTTGCTGCCTCATTAGCGGCGGCCGATGCTTGCAACTTTTCACGCTGCGCTTCAACTTGTTCATCTTCAATTTTCGAGAATAATAAGGCGCTTTCGCCCAATTGTGTTCCAGCAGGAACCACAATTTCTTCGTTAGACTGCTCCCAAGTTGGCACACCACTCTGATTGAGCATGCCGCGTAATTTCGAGGCAGTGGTCGGAAGAAACGGTTCAAAAACAATGGAGGCAATACCCATAATCTGAGTAGCAACGTACAAAGCCGCTCCCGCTCGGGCAGGGTCTTGCTTGTACACCTTCCAAGGCTCTTGCTCTTGCAGATACTTATTTCCTAATCGAGCCACGTTCATGGCCTCATTTAAAGCATCGCGGAATTTAAAGGCATCCAATGATTTCGCAATTCTACGTCCACATTGGGTCATTGTCGCTAATGCTTCACGATCGGCATCCGTAAGAACGCCAGGCTCTTGTACTACACCGTCATAATATTTGTGCGTGAGTACCATTACACGATTCACAAAATTACCGAGTCCTGCTACCAATTCACTATTGTTACGTGTTTGGAAATCTGCCCAAGTGAAGTCGTTGTCTTTTGTTTCGGGCATCGTTGCTGTCAAAGCATAGCGCAAAACATCTTGCTGCCCTGGAAAATCCTCTAAATATTCATGCAGCCAAACCGCCCAATTCTTAGAAGTGCTTAGTTTCCGGCCTTCTAAATTCAAAAATTCATTTGCCGGTACTGCCGTAGGCATGGCATATTCGCCGTGCTGCTGAAGCATCGCAGGGAAAATGATACAGTGAAAAACGATGTTGTCTTTCCCAATAAAATGAATGATTTCTGCATCATCACCTTTCCAATAGGCTTCCCAGGTATCCGGAAGTAGTTCCTGTGTAGCGCTGATGTAACCTATGGGTGCATCAAACCAAACATACATGACTTTCCCTTCCGCGTCAGCAACTGGAACGGGCACACCCCAGTCGAGATCCCGTGTCATGGCACGCGGTTGTAATCCATCACCGGCGTTCAACCAACTCATGCATTGCCCCATAACGTTGGGCTTCCAACCTTCACGGCTTTCTAAAAAAGCCCTTAACTCATCGGATAATTCATCCAACGGTAAAAACCAGTTTGTCGTATTGCGTAATTCTGGTATTGCTCCGCTTAAAGTAGATTTGGGTGCTATAAGATCAGTAGGACTTAATGACGTTCCACAACTCTCGCACTGATCCCCATAGGCATCAGCTGCATGACATTTCGGACATTCTCCTGTGATGTAACGATCAGCTAAGAATTGGCTCGCTTCAGGATCAAAATACTGCTGCGTTTCTTTCGCTACGAGCGCATCCTTTTCCATGAGGTTCGTAAAAAATTCTTGCGCATTTTTATGGTGTTGAGGGCTAGACGTTCGACTGTAGTGATCAAAGTCAATTCCGAATTCTTCAAAAGCGCCTTTCATCATTCCATGGTAGCGGTCTACAACGTCCTGCGGAGTAATTCCTTCTTTTTTAGCCTTAATGGTAATAGGTACTCCGTGTTCGTCTGAGCCACAAACAAACTTTACATCACGTCCCCGCATTCGCAAATACCTAACGTAGATATCTGACGGAAGGTAACACCCAGCGAGGTGACCTATGTGAACGGGGCCGTTAGCATACGGCAATGCCGCAGTGACCATGATTTTTTTGTTCGAACTCATGCTTTTTTGAAACGTTTAAAGCTTACCGCGAAGATAATGCGCTTTTATTGGGTATTTTTCGGCTAATGAAACAAACAGTACCCAGTTTTTTACAACCCGGAGACACTATTGGGATCAGCGCCACGGCCCGATTCGCAACTGCTGAATCGCTCGCTATCGCGGAACGCACGATCAGTGCTGAAGGCTTTAACTGCTACTATTCGCCCGAAATCTCCATGCAGCAGCACCAGTTAGCGGGTACTGTAGCGGAACGTGTGCAACACTTTAATGCCTTAATCCATAATCCTAATATCAAGGCCATATGGAACATTAGAGGAGGATACGGCAGTGCAGAAATTGTAGATTTAGTGGACTGGGATGCGTTGATTGCTCAACCCAAATGGCTGATCGGTTTTTCCGATTTTACGACCTTTCTGTGTCACGGTGTCCAAAAAGGGATTGCAACGCTGCATGCCCCGATGCCCATCAGTTTTTCAACTACTCATCCTGACGCACTTACAGCAACCTTTGATGTACTGCGCGGTAAAGAGGATGCGCTGCATTGTGTTTTGCCCAAAAACATTAGTGGACAGATCATAGCGGGAAACCTAAGCGTAATCTCCAGTATTTTGGGCACCCCAAGTCTTCCGAGTTTAGATGATTGTGTGCTGATCATTGAAGATTTAGACGAATACCATTATCACCTTGATCGAATGCTTTTAGCACTGCGACGCAGGGGCGCATTTAATAAATTACGCGCTGTGGTGTTGGGTGAATTTACAGATATACACGACCACGACATCCCATGGGGTGATGCTATTGGTCAAACTTTAAAGAAACATTTTGAAGCAGAAAGTGTCCCAGTCTTTACCCACCCTATCATTAGTCACGGTAAAGAAAATTGGCCCATCATTCTACAATCCACGTAACTCCATTGACTTGCAGTATTTCAAATAAGCAAACGCTGTTTTGCGATGCAAGTATTTAAATCTTTAAGTTCTTCACAATCCTAGGAAACGTCGCTGACCTTTTCCATCTTTTT